>DAIOWH010000059.1:0-32494 GCA_036758585.1 Planctomycetia bacterium | reverse complement strand
ATTATCCAACGCTGCCTCGCCGAACTGACGGCGTGATTTGTAAAACAGAGCCTAGTGCTCTAGAGCGAAAAATCCATGTTCCGCTCGATCTGCATCGCCTTGCCCTCGCGGCGGTCGCGTTTGATCTCTTCGATGAACTTGAAGCATCCGGCGCTGCTTGCGGCAAGCCAAGCCGCCACGGCCAGCCAGAGGTACTTGCGCATCATCCGATGTCTCCTCTGTTCCTTGGTTATCGTGGCACCCTCTAGCCGAAAACACCTTTTCGATCAAGCCGGATCAAGCCGGCCCAGTGCCTGGGGTGCGCGACGCACTTTGCGCAGGCGCCTCGTTAGCGTAGGTGCAGGCGGCCCGCCTGCAATGTCGTCAAAGGAAGCCGCAGGCGAGCCGCCTGCACTACGACTTCCTTGGGAGGGTGCAGAACGGCTTTTGCCAAACGCTGCCGCGTAGCCGAATTCAGGGGTCTTGCGCAACGCCCGAACTCTGACGTTCGCCTGCAGCCGTGTTGACTTTCTCGCGAGTCGAAACTAGGCTGCGCCACCGTGCCTTTCGTTGAGGAGGAGCGGTCGTGCTGCATCGTCGCGATGCGATGATTCGGTTGGGCCAAGTGGGACTTGGGGCGCTGACGCTGCCGACTCTGATGCGCGCCGAACGCGCCACGGGCGACGAGATACACGGTGGGACGCGGCGAGCGACAGGTCGAGCCAGGTCGTGCATACTCATCTACCTCTGGGGCGGGCCGCCTCAGATGGATATGTGGGACCCGAATCCAACCGCGCCCATGGGTATTCGCACCCTGTTCCGACCGATCGCCTCGGCCGTGCCGGGCGTGTTCGTTTCCGAGGAGATGCCGCTGTTCGCGCGGCACACCGACAAGACCGCCATCATTCGTTCGCTCACGCACGACAGCAACGTGCACGAGAACTCGGTGTACCGAACACTCACCGGCCAGACCGACAAGACGTTGGTGATGCCGCGCAACCGTCGGAAACGGACCGACGCCCCGACGGTCGGCTCGGTGGTCTCGTACTTCAGCCGGACCGGCGACATCCCGGCCACCGTGACGATTCCGCGTCCGATTGGGCACGACGGCGTGACCTACTCGGGCACACACGCTGGTTTTCTCGGTCCGCGGCATGATCCGATGGAGGTCGCGCCGGCGGGCGAGACGAGCGAGCTGCCGACACATCCGGTCGTGCTGCCGCCCGATATGGCCGAGGCGCGGCTGCTCGCGCGGCGCGGACTGCTGCGTGCGGTCGAGGACGCGGATCGGCGGCTTGAGCGAGACGCGCGCACCGGTAACCTGGATGCATACCGCGCTCAGGCGTTCAGCATGCTGGCGGCGCCCAAGGCGAAACAGGCGATCGACATCGAGCGCGAAGACCCCAGGACTCGCGATCGCTACGGCCGCAACGAGTGGGGAGAGGCCATCTTGATGGCGCGGCGGCTGGTCGAGGCCGGCGTGCGTCTCGTCACCATCTCGTGGATGTATATTCAGAAGAGCGGCAACGTCGCGAACGTCTGGGACAACCACGGCAACTTTGAGGGCAAGACCGGCTACGAGATGCTGAAGGCCGAGTACTGTCTGCCATCGCTCGATCGGGGCTTCGCCGCGCTGATGGAGGACCTGGGCTCGCGTGGGCTGCTGGATGAGACTCTGGTGGCGCTGTACGGCGAGTTTGGCCGGACCCCGAAGATCAACACGACGGGCGGTCGCGATCACTGGGGCGCATGCCAGTCTGCGGTGCTGGCGGGCGGCGGCGTGCGCGGCGGGGTCGTCTACGGGTCGAGCGATCGTGACGCGGCGTATCCGAAATCGAACCCGGTTTCACCCGAAGACTTGCTCGCGACGCTCTATTACGCGATGGGTATCGCCCCGGAAGCCGAGATGCTCGACCAACTCGGCCGACCGCGCCGCGTGGTCGACGGCTCACCGCTCACCTGCCTGTTCGGCTAGCCGCGCCGCCGCTGACCATGCCCCGATCGGTGCCGATCAAGTTTAACTCCCGTATCACCAGCGACTTGCTGTTTGCGGACCGGCCCACCAAATAATCGGGGCACCTCGCGCATCTTATTGACAAGCCGCCCCACCGGCCGACGACGACGGGGCAGGAGTTCGGATGACGCCGGCGGATGAAGGCAGGATCGATCGGTCGATCGTTGCGGCGTTGTATGCCGAGCACGCGACCGAGTTGCATGCGTTCCTGCTGGGTGTGTTGCGAGACTCCGAGTTGGCGGCCGATGCGTTGCAGGCGACGTTTGCTAAGGCGGTGGAGTTGGGCCACACGGCCCGCGAGGAGTCGCGCAAGCCGTGGCTGTTTCGAGTCGCACTGAACGAAGCCCTTGTAATTCGGCGACGGCAGGGAGTCGAGGACCGTGCGATCGAGCGGCTGGCATGGATCCAGCCGCGTGGCGGAGAAGGCCCGGGTGACGCCCTCGCCCGCCGCGAGACGGTCGAACGAGTCCGCGAGGCGCTGGCAGCCTTGCCTGTGGAGCAGCGGCGGGTCGTCGAGATGCGAATCTACGACGACAAGACCTTCGCGGTGATCGCCCGTGAGCTTGGTGTGCCGCTCGGAACGGTGCTCAGTCGCATGCAACTGGCACTGAAAAAGCTGAGAAGCACGTTGGAGTCGAAATGATGATAGACGGTCGGGAGAATCACGACGAACTCGATTTGCTGGCGTTCCGCTACGTGGCCGGCGAACTCGAGCGGGCTGAGTCGGATTTGTTTGAGCAACGTCTCGCCCGCGACCAGTCTGCCTGCGAGGCGGTCGCTCGTGCGGTGATGTTGACCTCGGCGATCGTTGCCGGTCGGTGCGACCCGCAGTCGGCCGTGGTGCGTTATGCGAGCAAGCGACGGTCGGTGCGTTGGATTGCTGCCGCGGCGGCGGTGCTGCTGGCCGCGATCACGGCTGTTGTCATGCGGTCGCCGTCTCGGCTGGGCGAATCGAACGACGAATTAACCGTGGCCGGCGTGTGGGCCGAATCGGCGCTGGCACACGGCGAATGGTCGTCGGAATTCGGCGACGACAGCGACGACGGAGACGATGCGGCAGACGTCGCACTGCCCGAATGGTTGATTGAGGCGGTGTCGGGACCAGACGAGGCGAATCCGGACGAGAACTGGGAGGACAGCTAAATCATGCGGAGTCTTGGCGGCATGGCGATCGGACTGCCGGCGGTGCTCGGGTTGCTGGCGGTCGCGCTTGCGCAAAAACCCGATTCGCCGGCAGGGTTGACGGCGGACCAGGAAGCTCAAGCGGTCGCGTTCATCAAGCAGCATCACGGCGAACTGGTTGATCTGGTCACGAAGCTCAAGAAGTCGAACCAGAAACAATACGAGAAGGCGATCAGCGACCTGGCGAGGACCAGCAAGACGCTCGCCGAAACCGAGCAGCGCGATCCGCGACGATACGAACTCGACCTGAAGGCTTGGCAGACTCAGTCGCGCGTTCAGGTGTTGGCTGCGCGCATGAGCATGGAAAAAACGCCGGAACTCGAGGCGGAACTCAAGGCCGCGCTGCGTGAGCAGGTGACCATTCGACTCGCACAACATGAGTTCGAGCGCGAGCGCCTGGCGTCGCGAATCGAGAAACTCGACGCCACGATCGCCCGGCTCAAGGAAGCAAAAGACGAAGAGGCCAATAAGGCATTCGATCGGATTGCGAGAGGACTCCCCGCCGGCCGCAAACAGGCCAAGCCCGCCGGTGGCCAGGCGGTCAAGGCGGATCGGAACAAAGAGGCGAAGGCTCAGTAGGACCACCCGCAACGAATCCAACGACCGTCAGCCTGGACACGGCTGACCTATATGCCGACGAAGAAAGGGAAACAATTCATGAAACGAATTCTGGCCGTGGCCTTCGGGGCCGTGCTGACCTCCGCGCCCTTGTGGGCCGCCGACGTGTTGCCGCCCGTTGACAAGCGGTTCGCCGACGCCGACGTTAAGGAGACGCCCAGCCTGCAGCGCCACGTGTTGCCGCTGATGGGCCGACTCGGCTGCAACGGACGGGCCTGCCACGGCTCGTTTCAAGGACAGGGTGGTTTGCGACTGTCCTTGTTCGGTTATGACTTCAAGGCCGACTTCGAGGCGCTGACCCAGGGCGACAACCCGCGCGTGGATACCGAGGCAGCCAACGACAGCCTCATTATTCAGAAGCCCACCCTGGGCACGCCGCACAAGGGCGGCAAGCGGCTCGAACTTGATTCTTGGCAGCACCGCATCTTCAAGAATTGGATCGAGGCCGGCGCCAAGCCGGTCGCCGACGACGATCCGAAGTTCGTCAAGCTTGAAGTAACACCCACCGAGATCGTCTTCAAGAAGCCGGGCGAATCGGCCCAGCTTAAGGTCGTCGCCCATTGGTCCGACGGAACGGTCGAAGACGTAACGCCGCTCTGCCGCTACCGCACCAACGACGAGTCGCTCGCCGAGATCGACGAAAACGGCAAAGTGAAGTCGTTGGGCAAGGGCGACACACACGTCGTTGCGTTCTACGACAACGGCGTCGCGCCGACCCAGGTGATCCTGCCGGTCTCGGACAAGGTCGGCAAGAAGTACCCCAAGGTTCCCACGCCGACCAGGGTCGACGAACTCGTGATCCAGAAGCTCCGCAAGCTCGGCATGGTCCCGTCGGAATTGGCCGGCGACGCCGAGTTCCTGCGCCGCGTGTCGCTCGATATTACCGGCACACTGCCGACGCCGACTGAGATCGAGGAGTTCCTCGCCGACAAGTCGCCCGACAAGCGAGCGAACAAGATCGACGAGCTGCTTGAGCGGCCTGCTTACGCCGCGTGGGTCACCACACTGCTCTGCGACCAGACGGGCAACAACAGCCGGCTACTCAACGGATTCATGCAGGGCAATGGATTCAACCGGCTGATTTCGAGCCAGTGGTACGAGTGGCTTCACCGCCGCGTGAAGGACAACACGCCGTATGACAAGATTGTCGAGGGAATCGTCGTCGCGACCAGCCGCCTACCCGGCCAAAGCTACGAAGACTACCTCAAGGACATGCGGTCGTACTTCTCGAGGTCAGACGCCGTCGAAAAGAAGGACGCGGCCCAGCGCGAAACGATGCCATATTTCTGGGCCAAGCAAAACGTTCGCAACGCCGACGACGCGGCGCTGGCGTTCAGCCACACCTTCCTTGGCGTCCGCCTGCAGTGCGCCCAGTGCCACAAACACCCGTTCGACCAATGGACCCAGCAGGACTTCAAGCAGTTCGCCGCGTTCTTCGGGCGCATGCAACTGGGCAACAGCCCCGACTCGCAACAGCTCAACCGTGAGTTAACCGAGAAGCTGGGGCTGAACGATCGCAACAGGAACAACCAAGAACGGCAGCGCATTTACAACGAAGCGATCGCCAAGGGAGAACTCATTCCGTGGCGTGAAGTCTTCGTGCGGCCGGCGTCGAACTCCGACGGTGGCCGCGGCCGTCAGCGGCAGCAGCAGAACCCGCGGGTCACGCCGCGAGTGCTCGGCGGCGATGAGATCGTCGAACAACTCGACGATCCGCGCACCGCAGTCATGGAATGGATGCGCGAAAAGGGCAACCCGTACTTCGCGCGGGCGTTCGTCAATCGCACCTGGGCCAGGTTCTTCGGCGTGGGCATCATCGAGCCGGCCGACGACCTGAACCTCGCCAACCCGCCCTCGAACGAGGCGCTGCTCGATTATCTCACCGACGCCTTCATCGAGCACAACTACGACATGAAGTGGCTGCAGCGCGAGATCGCCAACAGCCGCACGTACCAGCTCACGTGGCAGTCGAACGAGACCAACCAGTTCGACACTCGCAACTTCAGCCACGCCCAGGTTCGGCGACTGCCCGCCGAGGTCGCCTACGACGCGATCGTCTTCGCAACGGCCTCCGCCGACCGCACCAAGGCCCTGCAAGAAGATCCGAAGGGCCGAGCGATCGCCGACCAGAACACCGACCGGTCTCAACGCGGCAACAACAACATCAACTACGCCCTCCGCGTATTCGGCCAGCCGGAACGGGCCACCGCGTGTGACTGCGAGCGGTCCACCGAACCAAGCCTAAGTCAGTCCTTGTACTTGATGAACGACTCGGAACTGTTTACCCTCATGGGCCGACCGGACGGCCGACTCGCCGAGCTTGGCCGCCAGGCGAGCGAGGCGTCCAAACCGGCGGCAGATGAACAGACGAATGCGAAACGCGACCGAAGGACGCGACAAGAACTCGCTGACCGCATTCAGCGTGTCGAACGTCAGATCAAGCAACTGAAGGACGAAGGCAAGACGGAAGAGGCGGCGAACCTCGAACGCAAGCTGGTGGGCGTGCGCCGGGAACGACGAACGGCGGACGAGGCGGGCGACCGCGACCCAAAGCCCGCTCAGCCAGCGCCGGCCGCTTCGCTGAACACCGATGAACTCATTCGCGAAATGTACCTTCGCACCGTGAGTCGGCATCCCAACGACTCAGAGATGTCGCGAGCCCGCGACTATCTGACCGAGGCGGCCGACCCGGTGGCTGGGATTCGCGACGTACTTTGGGCCCTGCTCAATACTAAGGAGTTCATCGTCAATCACTAGCCTACCCCGACTCCTCTGGGCGAGAGGACGCATGGCCGTCGCCAGCGACCTCTCCCCGGAGGATTTTTTTCAAAAACCCTCGGCGACGCACGCCGAACCACAACCCAACGCACGAACCACTTTTTCAGGGAGAACGATAATGGCGATCACTCGGACATGCGACGGAGTTCTGCGACGCGACTTCATCAAGGTCGGCACGCTGGCCGGCCTGGGCCTGACGCTGCCCGAATACCTGCGCCGCGCCGCGGCCGGCGAGCTGAAGGATGCGGCCAAGGGCAAGTCGGCCATCTTCGTCTACCTCGGCGGCGGCCCGACACACATGGATACGTTCGACCTGAAACCGGAAGCTCCGGAGGATTACCGCGGCGAGTTCAAGCCGATCAAAACGAATGTCGACGGCATGGAGATCAGCGAGCACCTGCCAAAGCTCGCGGGATGTGCCGACAAGTTCGCGATCCTTCGCGGCGTGTCGCACACGCTCGCGGCCCACGAACTCGGCACCAAGTACATGATTACCGGCAACCGCCCGCTGCCGTCGATCGTCTTCCCCGGCTACGGCTCGGTCGTCGCCAAAGAGAAGCCCGGCGCGTCTGATCTACCGCCGTTCGTCGCAATCCCGAACACGCCACAGGTGCCCGGCTACCTTGGCGTTTCGTACGCCCCGTTCCAAGTAGGCGCGACGCCGCAACCCGGCCGACCGTTCAGCGTGCGCGGCATCTCGCTCGCCGGCGGCGTCACTGTCACCGACGTCGAGCGCCGCACGCAACTGGCTCGCGACCTCGACACCGTCTTCGGCGAACAGGAAAAACGCGTCGACCTGTTGAGCGGACTCGATCGGTTTTCTGAACAGGCCTTCGATATCCTGCGATCGCCCCGCGCTCGCGATGCGTTTGATCTCAGCAAGGAGTCGCAGTCCGTCGCCGCGCAGTTTGGCGATCAGGCGTTCGGCCAGAGCTGTCTCTTGGCCACGCGACTGGTAGAAGCCGGCGTGCGATTCGTCACTGTCAGCTTCGGCGGGTGGGACACCCACCAGGGCAACTTCGACCGGCTCAAGACGACACTGTTGCCGCAACTCGATGCCGGCCTGGCGGGCCTGTTCGGCACGCTCGCATCGAAGGGGCTGTTGGAATCGACCTCGGTGTTCGTCACCGGTGAGTTCGGCCGCACACCCAAGGTCAACCAGCGTGCCGGCCGCGACCACTGGGCCCGCGCGATGTTCTGCCTCATGGCCGGCGGCGGCATGAAGGGCGGCCAAGTGATCGGCGAATCGAACGACAAGGGCCAAGAGCCGGCCTCGCGCGCTATCACGCCCGACGAAGTCGCCGCGTCGTTCTATCACTCGCTCGGCATCGACCACCAGAAGGAATACCACACGACGATCGGACGTCCGGTGATGATCGTTCGCGACGGCAAGTTGATCCCCGAGCTGTTTGCTTAGTCAGTATTTGGCGGGGCCTTCGGCCCCAAAGAGAACGCTCACTACGAACCCCTCTCCTCAAAGAGGAGACGTGGAGCAGAGGCCCGTTCCGGTCTCCCCGATGGGGAGAGGGGTAGGAGTGGGTATAGTTTTTACACCGATGATCCTCATTAGCGTAGTGCAGGCGGCCCGCCTGCAATGTCGTCAAAGGAAACCGCAGGCGAGCCGCCTGCACTACGACTTCCTTGGGAGAAGGAGACAACTCGCATGCAACGTCTGCTGCAAACCATGTTCGTGACATCAGTCGCCTTGCTGGTCGGCGTCGCGCTGGCCGACGACGACAAAGATACCAAACAGAAGAAGGCCAAAAAGAGCGGCGAGAATCCGGCCGTGGCCAAAGTGTTCGCCGTGCCCGAAGGCATCACGCTAGACGATGAACAGAAAGCCAAGCTCGCCGAAATCAAGAAGGAGTTTGGCGCCAAGGTCGAGGAGGCGTTCAAGAAGCGTGACGCGGTCCTTACCGAGGACCAGATCAAGGCCCGCG
Source organism: Planctomycetia bacterium (assembly GCA_036758585.1). GTDB lineage: Bacteria > Planctomycetota > Planctomycetia > JALXBF01 > JBGPMX01 > DAIOWH01. The sequence goes on along the minus strand of DAIOWH010000059.1, from coordinate 23,983 downwards.
CCGAAGCGAACAAGGCCGCCAAGGCGGCCGGCAAGAAGGGCAAAGAGGCCCAGGCCGACGTCGACGCCGCCATGAAGCTGACTGACGAACAGAAAAAGAAGATGGCCGATTCGCAAAAAGAGATTCGAGACCTCCAAACCAAGGTACGCGACAAGCTCACCTCCATACTCAACGACGAACAGAAGGCCAAGCTGCCCAAGAAGGCCGGCGACAAAAAGAAGAAAAAAAAGAACGAGAGCAAGTAACATCCGGCGAGCTTTGGCCACGTCTAACGGCGAGCCAACGGCGAGTCCTGCAGAAACGCGCGTCCGTCAACACTTTCCGAAGCCCGTCCTCGCGGACGGGCTTCTTTTTTTCTTGCGCCGGTTGCCGAACCTGCGTCGAGTCGCGATGATTGAGTCACGACAATGCTTGAGGATCCGTCGATGCACAACCGTTTCAAGACGCTGCGGCTCGCCGCATTCATTCTGACGGCCGGCCTGTGCGGTTCCGCCGCGCTGCCGGGCGGCACTGCCACGGCCGACGAAAACGACAAGCCGCGCAGCACCGAAGAACTGGCCCGAGCCATTCGCGATGCCGTCGTCGTGGTCGTCGCGTCCGACCGCGAAGGTGAATCTCGCGGGCTGGGCAGCGGGTTCGTGATCGGCTCCGACGGAGTGATCGCAACCAACTTCCACGTCATTGGCGAGGGCCGGCCGTTCAAGATTCAATCTGCCGCCGGAAAAACGTTCGAGCCGATCCGCATTCTGGCCACCGACAAGCCCAACGATCTCGCGGTTGTGCAAGTCGACGCCAAGGACTTGCCTAGTCTCGAACTTGCCGACTCCGAGTCGGCAAAGCCGGGTCAGCCGGTCCTGGCCGTCGGCAATCCGTTCGGGTTGCGGCATAGCGTGAGTGACGGCGTCGTCGCCGAGTTTCGCGAACTGGCTGGCCGGCGAATGATTCAGTTGGCGATGCCGATCGAGCCGGGCTCGAGCGGCAGCCCAGTGGTCGATCGAAACGGCCGGGTGCTCGGCGTCATCTCGATCAAATCGCTGGGCAACATCGCGTTCGCCGTGCCGAGCAACAACCTCAAGGCGTTGCTCGACAAGCCGCGGCCAATCGAGATGGCGCGGTGGCTGACGATCGGGGCGCTCGACTCGCGCGATTGGACGCCGCGCATGGGCGGCAGTTGGCGGCAGCGCGCCGGCCGGATCGTGGCCGAAGGTTCCGGCGCCGGTTTCGGCGGACGCACTCTGTGCCTCTCCGCACACCAGCCGCCTGACGGACCGTTCGAGCTTGCCGTCGACGTGCGGCTCAAGGACGAAAGCGGCGCCGCCGGCCTCGTCTTTCATTCGGACGGCGGCCACAAACACTACGGCTTCTATCCCACAGCCGGCTCGATGCGGCTGACACGGTTCGAGGGGCCCGACGTTACCAGTTGGACCATCATCGAGACCGTCAATAACGAACACTACCGACCGGGCGAATGGAACTCGATCAAGGTGCGGGTCGACGGCGCGAAGCTCCAGTGCTTCGTCAACGACGAACTGGCGATCACGGCCGAGGACGCGGGGTTGGGCGCCGGCAAGATCGGACTGGTGAAGTTCCGCGAACCTGGCGCCGAGTTTCGTCATTTCCGCGTGGCCGATCGAATCGCTTCCACACGCATTGCGGCCGAGCAGTTGCTACAGATACAGGACCTGGCCGCGAAACTGTCCGGCGATGAGCCGCCTGGACCCGCGGCCGCCGAACCGTTTTTTGCATTCGGCCCCGCCGGTATGCAGGTGTTGCGCGACCGCGCCCGGGCGCTCGATCGGCAGGCTCAGCGGATGCGGCAGCTCGCCGCCGACATTCACGCGCAGTCGGTCCAGAAACAATTGCTCGACTCGCTGGCCGGCAAGGAAGACGACGTGGACCTGGTCCGCGCCGCGCTGTTGCTCGCCAAGCTGGACAATGAAGAATTGGAGATCGAGCCGTACGAGCGGCTGATCGACCGCATGGCCGCCGAGCTGCGCGACAAGACCGCCGCGGACGCCGCGCCGGTCGACAAGTTCGACGCCTTACGCAAGTACATGTTCGACGAACTTGGTTTTCATGGCAGCGGCCTGGAGTACTACCACCGCTCGAACAGCTACCTGAACGAAGTGCTCGACGACCGCGAGGGTATCCCGATCACGTTGTCGATCGTGTTCATCGAGTTGGCTCGTCGCACTGGGATCCATGTGGTCGGCATCGGCATGCCCGGCCACTTCCTCACCGAGTTCCGCCCGACCGAAGGCGACCCGCGCCTGGTCGACGTCTTCGGCGATGGAAGGGTCATCACGCGCGACGAGGCGCAGGCGATCGCGGGCCGGCCGCTCCGTGACGCCGATCTCGCCCCGACCAACAAGCGAGCGATCATCCTGCGCATGCTGCACAACCTGCTGGGCGTCGCTCAGCGCGAGCAAGACCTGGCCGGCGCGCTGCGCTACCTGAATGCCATCATCGCCCTCGACGAACAGTCCGGCCCAGACCGCCTGATGCGAGCGGCCGTGTTGGGCCAGTCCGGCCGGCGTGCCGAGGCCGAGGCCGAGATCGAGTGGTTGCTGAAACACAACCTGGCCGGAGCCGATCCGGCGCTGGTGCGCCAGGTACAAGACATCATCCGACGCGGCGGACGATAAAATCGACGCCACTCAAGCGAGCGCCGTTTCAAGGAGTCTAGTCATGCGTTTCATGCCGATTCCAATCGTAGCAAGCCTCTGTCTGCTGGCCGCGTGGGCGTGCGCCGATGAGAAACAAGAACCGCCCACGAAACTGGAGGTCATCGAGGACGGCGTTGGCATCAAGCTCGTGCGAATCCCCGCCGGCTCGTTCGTGATGGGTTCCGAGAAAGGGTTCGACGACGAAGTGCCGGTGCACCGCGTCACGATCTCCAAGCCGTTCTACTTGGGCCAGACCGAAGTGACGCAGGCCCAATACGAGGCGGTGATGGAAGAGAACCCGAGCCAGAGCCAGGCCGACGATCTGCCGGTCGACACAGTGAGTTGGCAGAAGGCGACCGAGTTTTGCAAGAAACTGTCGGAGCGCGAAGGCAAGCGCTACCGGCTGCCGACTGAGGCCGAGTGGGAATACGCCTGCCGTGCGGGCGGTGACGGCGACTTCGGAAGGGGCGAGGGCGGAGTCGAGGTGACTGAATCGAGTATCGCGGACTATGCCTGGTTCCGGCTGAACAGCGAGGCGACCAGCCCGGTGGGCCGCAAGAAGCCGAACGCGTGGGGCCTGTACGACATGCACGGCAACGTCTTTGAGTGGGTGCAAGACAACTGGCTGGCGTATCCTAAGAAAGCAACCACCGACCCTCTGGCCGTCGCCACCGCGCAGCAAAAGCTGAACAAGGGCGAATGGTACGTGCTGCGCGGCGGGTCGTGGGAGTGGGGCGTAGACAACGGCAAGGCGTCGTCGCGTTGCCGCTGCAAGAAGACGTTGCGGTCTCGCACCGTCGGATTCCGCGTGGCACGCGAGGTGGAATGAAGTTGAATTGGACTGGCGCTGCGTCCACCTTCGATTTATGGGTGGCTGTGGCAGAGTCTTCGATGCCACGGCCGGAGCTTCGCGAACTCAGCCCCAGCCCCCCCGACCATTCAAACGAGGTTTGATGGTTAGCCGCGCTGGCGCTGCGGGCGCGGGTTCACTTCTATTTCCAATGAGTCGCTCATCCCGCGGCGCAGCTTCTCGACGGCCAGAGCCATCATCGCCGCGTTGTCGGTACACAGGCTGAGCGGTGGGATGACCAGAGCGATCTGCTCGGCGGCGGCCATGGCGATCAGGGCCTCGCGCAATCGCCGGTTCGCGGCGACGCCGCCCCCGACGCAGAGGCGATCGGCGCCGCGCTGGCGCACCGCCTGACGCGACTTCTCGACCAGCACATCGACCACCGCCTCCTGAAAACTTGCGGCCCAGTCGGCAAGGTCCTGGCCGGTCGGCCGCCGCAGATGGGCTACGTCGAGCGGAGTGCCCGGCCGTGGGCGATCGCCGCGCGTGGCGGTCGCGGCTGGCGCGAGGCCGTAGAGTACGGCGGTCTTGATCCCGCTGAAACTGAAATCGAGCCGCGGCTCGTGCAGGAACGAACGTGGCAGCGCGTGTGCGTGGCGATCGCCGCCCGCTGCGGCGCGCTCGATCGCCGGGCCGCCGGGGTAGCCGAGTCCGAGCAGTTGGGCGACCTTGTCGAACGCCTCCCCCGCGGCGTCGTCGGTCGTCGCGCCTAGCAACTCGAAATCGAGTGCCGACCGACACGCATACAAACTCGTGTGACCGCCGCTCACCACCAGACCGACGCACGGGAAAATCTCGCCATCGCTAGCCGGTCCGGGATACTCAAGACCATGCGACCGATCGGGCCACAGACTGGGACGACAGGCGTAGATGTGGGCTTCCAGGTGGTTCACCGCCAGAAAGGGCACGTCGAGCGCCAGGGCGAGGCTCTTGGCGGCGATCAGTCCGATGGCGAGCGAGCCGGGCAGTCCGGGCGACGTCGATACGGCGACGGCGCCGATGTCGTTCAGGTTCTTGTGGGCGACCGCGAGCGCCTCGTGGACGGCGGGCAGAATCTGGCGCACGTGCGCGCGGGCGGCGATTTCGGGCACGACGCCGCCGAACTGATCGTGCAACGCATGTTGCGAGGCGACGACGCTGGCGAGAACGCGCGGCTCATCCGTCGCAACGGCCACGGCGGTTTCGTCGCACGAGGTTTCGATCGTCAGCAGGTTCATGCTGGAAGTGGGACCGCGTCGGGGAAAGATCGCTTGGCCGACCGGCAGTGTCTGCCCCACAAAGAAAGGCGTAGGGCTGCGCCGCATCGCGTCGAGCCAGGGCCGCAAGAAGAAAACTCTACTTGCTGCTCACTGCCTTGTCCTTTTCCTTCAATTGGGCGCCGACGATTTCCAGCGCCTTCTTGAGCTGTGTGTCCTCGAAGTTGGCAGGCGCATCCGACTTGGGTTGGGCGGGTTCCTTCGGTTCGGCGGTCTTATTGCGCAGGATGTCTCGGTCGCGGCGCCACATCATATACTCGCCCATCTGTTTGGGCGTGAACTCGACCTTTTCGTCGGGGGTGACGCCCCATTCGTCGGTGTCCTTGGCTTTTTCACGGCGATGGATGTTGTGGCCGTTCGGTCGGTGGTACTCGGCAGTGGTGAGCTTTAGCGCGCTGTTGCCTCCATCGAGTTCGATCACGTTCTGGACACTGCCCTTGCCCCAAGTGCGCTCGCCGACAATCTTGGCCCGGTTGTTATCTTGCAGCGCGGCCGACACAATCTCGCTGGCGCTCGCGCTGTAGTGATTCACCAGGATGGTCATCGGAAAATCGCTGAACTTGCCGTTGCCCGTGGCTTTCCAAGGGCGTTCCTTGTGGTTGCGGCCTTCGGTGCTGACGATCTTGCCGGTCTTGAGGAACATGTCCGATACTTCGATTGCCGATTGCAGCAACCCGCCCGGATTGGTTCGCAGGTCGAGCACCAGTCCGCGCATGCCGTCTTCTTGCGCCTCGCGAAGCGCGCGGTCGAGATCGGCGGCCGTCGACGAGATGAACGAATTCACTCGGATGTAGGCTACCTTTGCTTCCTTGTCGATGATCCAATCCCACTGGTCGTTGGCCTTGCGCGTGTCGCCCAGTACGCTCTCGATCTTGATTTCCTCGCGGGTGAGCGTGAGCTTCAACGGTTCGGTGCGGCCTTCGCGGGCGATAGTGATCGTTACCTGCGTGCCCGGCACTCCGGTCAGTTTGCCCACCGCGTCGTCGAGCGTAACGTTCTCGGTGCTCTCACCCTCGATTTCGACGATGCGGTCGCCGGCCAGCACACCCGCGCGATACGCCGGCGTGCCGACCAGCGGACTGATGACGGTCAGTTGCCGTCCGCGGTCCATACTGATCTGGATGCCGATGCCGCCAAACTTGCCCTGCGTCGTGCGCTCGAAGTGTTTGAAGTTCTGTGGAGCGATGTAGGCCGAGTAGGGGTCGAGCTTGTTCAGCATTCCTTCGAGCGCCCCTTCGAGCAGCTCTTTGCGATCGACCTCGGTGACATAGCTCTTCTCGATATGGTCGAGCGCATCGACGAGCATGCGGTAGAAATCGTAGTTCGCTTCGTCTTCGCCGGCGCCCGGCGCACCTTGCATGCACACGAACGAAACGAGCACAACGCAGACAATCCACAAGAGATTTCGACGGGGCATGTAATTTATCCTCCTCGATCAGTCGCGACAGGGCAGTCCGTATGGCGGTCAGGTGATCAAACCGCTCAGTTCGCAAGCGATTATACTGGCGACGCTGAAAGGCGGCAACCGGCGATCATCGGCGTTCGCCGTTTCAGTTTCGGTGTGGCAAGGAGTCCTGGCGAGGCCGGCCGACGTATCCGCAAATGGTCCAGTCCTTCCGGGCGGGCAGACGCCCACCGCTCGCCAGAATCCCTTGCCACACCGTTCAGTTTCCGGCCGGCGCGGTGGGTTTCTTCGGCGAACTCTCGCGACGCAGGTGGGTCAGCCACTGCGCGGCGTTCTCGCTGCTGCGAATGCTCTGCAACTGCTCTTCGATCAGCGTGCGCGATTTGGCGAACGCATCGTATGTTGTCGGCTCGCGCTTGGCGACGCGGACCACGTAGTACGTGTCTTGCGGCTGGTTGGCCAAGACGACGACGTCGCCTTCCTTCGACTTGAACAGCGATGTGTGGAAGTCCTCGGCGGGGAACCGAACGCCCGGCAACTGAACCGGTTCGACGCGACCGAACCCCATGAATCGGTTCGGCGAAAGCGAGCCCGCGCTGGACCAGAGCGGCACTGGAGAAACGGCGATCGGATCGATGCCGGGGTAGGCTTCGCGCACTTTCGCCATGTCGCCGCCGGCTTCGCGCAGCGACTGAGCGATCCGGTCGGCGTGCCCGCGCGCCTTGTCGCGGGCCTTGATCGCCTTGTACGCCGCCAAGACGCGCGGGCGAACCTCGTCGAACGCCGGTTCATGGGCCGCCACATCGTCGGCCTTCCAGACCGTAAAGAACTCGTCTTTGTAGTTCTTGAATACGATCGGGTCATAGAGATCGGCCTCGTCCATCACGCTGCGCACGGTTCGGCCCGACATCATGTCGCCAGACAACTCGTTGGCCTCGCCCAGGCCGGGAATCTTGTCGACCTCGTCGTCGAGGCTGACCAGCCCGGTGTCGGCGAACTTGAAGCCCAGTTCCTCGACTTGTTTGGTCAGATCGGGGGCCTTCGGCGGCTGGAACTTGGCGTCGGCGGCGACCTTCTCTTCAGCCTTCGCCTCATCGAAAGCGTTCTTGGCCGGCAGGTAGTCGTCGTCGGCGAATTCGTTCACCCAGTCCTGCACTTTTTCCATGCGGCGCACCAATTCTTCGCGGGCCTTTTGTCGCAGCAACCGATCTCGGATGTCGTCGGAGACCTCTTCGATCGGCTTGTACTTGGGAGTGTCGTCTTTCTTCTCTGCCGCGTCTTTTTTGGGCTCGTCCGAACCGGACTCGGTCTTCGCGTCGGACGGTTCCTTCTTGGGTTCCTTGTCGTCGGCTTTCTTATCCTGCTTGGATTCCTCCTGAGCAGGCGCGACTGGTTCTTTCTTTTCGGACTGATCGGACACGTCGGACGAGTCGGGTTTCTCGTCTTTCCTTGCTTCGCCCGACTTCGCCGGCGCGGGCTTGTCAGTGTCGGTGGACTTCTTTTTCGCCTCGTCGGTCTTGGCCCCTTCCGGTTCCTGATCGTCTAGCTGGACGTCGTCGTCGGTTTCGTCTTGAACTTTCGATTCTGCCTTTGGCTGTTCCTTCGCCGGCGCGTCTTCCTTGGGCGCTTCGGGTTTCTCTTCCTTCTTGTCTGCTTTGCCCTTGGCCGGCTCGTCTGGTTTCGGTTCGTCCGGCTTGGCCTTCTCGTCCGGTTTGTCCGACTTGGACTCGTCGGACTTTGGCTCGGCGGGCTTGTCTGATTCAGGTTCGTCCGGCTTGGAGTCATCGGGCTTAGTCTCGGTCGCCTCGGTCTTTTTCTCGTCCGACGGCAAGATGCGATAGAGCTCCTTGTGGCTCTCGTAGTATTCCTTCACTTCTTCGTCGGTAACGTTCAGTTCCGGCTTCAGGGCGAGCACGAACGGATCGAGCGCGGCGGTGGCATACTGCAACTGCACTTTGCGCGGTTCCTTAAAACCGGCTTCGGACGACGCCGGATCGGGCAGACGGTGGATCGAACTCGCGTAGAGTGCGCGCAGTTCGCTGTCGCTTGGGTCGGCCACATCGGCGGTGAAGTTCGACACCGGCACTGCGATGACGTCCACGCCAACCTTCTCGTTGAGACGCCGATAGAACTGCCACGCCTCGTACGGCGTCACCTGAGCGGATCGCGCAAAGCGGCCGAGCGCGAGCTCCTCGACTTGTTGAATGGCAAGCTGTCGGCGAACCAACTCGAACAACGTCTGTGGGCTAAGTCGCAGACTGGCGGTGACCGCTTGGAACTGCTCGGTGCTGAGCTTGCCATCCGTCATGCGTGTGATCCACGCGCGGATCGCATCGTCGTTGATGCGAATGCCGTACTGGTCTGCCTTGTGCGACAGGCGGATCGCATCGAGGATCGCCTCGTTGCTTTCGATCGGGCCGAAGTAATTGAGGTTGGCGATAAACGGGGCCATCCGTGGTTCCGCGGCGAGCAGCATTTCTTGAACGAACCGGTTACAGGCCATCCGGTCCTGACGGGCCCGCATCAGATCGACGTTGGTGATCTTCTTGCCAAAGACCGTATCCACGACCTCGATCTGGCTCTCCGGGTCGCGGACGTCGGGGGTTCCCATGAAGCTGGTTACAGGGAATGCGAACGCGGCCATGGCCAAGATGACCAAAGCGGCCATCCATCGTTTTTGGTTCCTGCGAAATACATCAAACATCTTGGTTGCTTCCTAAATGGCGATTCGATAGGGCCGGTAGCCTTAACATCATGGAGGGCCAGCTACTTGCGGCACGACCGGCTTCGCCAGGGCGGTCGCTTGTGGTCCACTCCGGCCCGTCCGACCTTCGACACCGTCCCTTGACAGCTTGTTGATCGTTCTATATTTGAGGTGCCGCATCGGTGGTAGTCCAAAGGGCCACGAGTATACGCGCCGGCCCTCTAAACTCAAGCCTGCTTGGCGGTTATATGGCCAAGAGCAAGAAATCACTGGTGATTGTCGAGTCGCCCGCCAAGGCCAAGACGATCAACAAGTACCTTGGTTCTGGGTACGTTGTGAAGGCCAGCATGGGTCACGTACGCGACTTGCCGCGCAGCGGCATGGGCGTAGACCTGACCAAGTTTGAGCCGAGTTACGAGGTCATCCAGGGTCGCGGCAAGGTCGTCACCGAATTGAAGAAGCTGGCGCGCGAAGCCGATCAGGTCTTCCTCGCGACCGACTTGGACCGCGAGGGCGAGGCGATCGCCTGGCATCTGAAAGAGGTGCTGAAGATCCCCGACAAGAAGGCTGCTCGCGTGGTGTTCAATGAGATCACCAAGTCGGCGATTCAGCAGGCGTTCAAGAACCCGCATCAGATCGATGAAGACAAGGTGAACGCGCAACAGGCGCGACGCATTCTCGACCGTATCGTCGGCTACGAGATCAGTCCGCTGTTGTGGCGCAAGGTGGCCCGCGGCCTGAGCGCCGGTCGAGTGCAGAGCGTGGCGGTGCGATTGATCGTGGAACGCGAGCGCGAGATCGAGGCGTTCGTGCCCGATGAGTTCTGGAAACTCACCGCCATCTTCACGCCCGACCGCGACCGGCGCGGCGAACTGGCCAAGGCCTGGGCCGAGTTCAGTGCGCCCCTCGTCGATGCGGAACGCACCCAGGCCGAGCGCGGTCGTTGGCTCGTCGACCACGCCGCTTTCGAGGCCGAGCTGGTCGAACTGGCCGGTCGCAAATCAGAGATCGCGTCGGCCGACGAGGCCCAGCGCATCGCCGAGATGTTGGGGTTCGAGCTGATCGAGCGCACGGTCGAGGAAGACCCGAAGGGCAAGGGGCCGGCCAAGAACGTGGTCACGTTGCGCGGCCGCACCGCGGCGAAGACCGACTTTATCGTGAAGTCGATCGAGAAGAAGCGGACATCGAGCCGACCCGGAGCGCCGTTCATCACCAGCACGCTGCAACAGGCCGCCTCGACGCGTCTTGGCTTCGCCGCCAGCCGCACCATGCGCATCGCCCAAGGACTCTACGAGGCCGGCCACATCACGTACATGCGTACCGATTCCACCAGCCTGTCGCCCGAATCCATCCAGATGGTTCGCGGCTACATCGGCGAACAGTTCGGTGCGAACTACTTGCCCGATCAGCCGAATCGCTACGCGAGCCGCGAGTCGGCGCAGCAGGCTCACGAGGCAATCCGGCCGACTGACGTCACGCTGGATCCGGCCGCGGCGCGCGGCAAACTTCGCGATGATGAATTCAAGCTTTACAAGCTCATCTGGGATCGGTTCGTTTCGTGTCAGATGACGCCGGCCCAGTTCGACGCCACGGTCGTCATGATCGGCGCGAACGTCGCCGGCGGCGAGGCGGTGCTCAAGGCGTCCGGCCGCAAGCTGGTGTTCGACGGCTTCATGCGCGTGAGCGGCGTCGCCAGCGACGATCAATTGTTGCCCGACCTCAATGAGCGACAACACGTCTACCCGATCGAAATCGCGCCCGACCAATCGTTCACTCAGGCGCCGCCGCGCTACACCGAGGCCAGCCTGGTCAAGGCCCTCGAAGCCGACGGCATCGGCCGGCCCAGCACCTACGCGAACATCATCCAAACGATCCAAGATCGCGGATACGTCGAGCAGATCGACCGCCGCTTCTACGCCACGCTGTTGGGCCAGGTCGTCACCGACAAGCTGATCCAGGGATTCCCGCGAGTGATGGACGTGCAGTTCACGGCGAGCATGGAGAGCCAGCTCGACGCCATCGAAGAACAGCACCTGGACTGGATCAAGCTGCTGCGCGATTTTTACGGGCCGTTTCACAACGACGTCGAGCGGGCGCTCGAGGTGCTCGAACACGCCGGCGGCACGCCCAGCCCATATCGCTGCGATCAGTGCGGCAAGCCGATGGCCTACCGCATCAGCAAGAACGGTTTTTTCCTCGCCTGCACGGGTTACCCCGAATGTTCCACGACTAAGCCGGTGGATAGTCAGGGCCGACCGATGTTGCGCGAAGAGACCGAGCACAACTGTCCGGTCTGCAACAAGCCCATGTTGAAACGGCGCGGACGGTTCGGCGAGTTCCTGGGCTGTAGCGGCTATCCAGAGTGCAAGACAATCCTGAACCTGGACAAGCACGGCAACATCCAGCCGCCCAAGCCTAAGCCGCTGCTCACCGAGCTTACCTGCGAGAAATGTCAGAGGCCGCTGAACCTGCGTCGCGGCAAACGCGGCCCGTGGCTAGGTTGCAGCGGTTACCCAAGGTGCAAGGGTCGTGGCGCGTTCAACTCGTTGCCACCGCACGAACAAGAGGCGCTGCTCGAGGCCATGAGTCGGCACGAGGCGGCCAACCCCACGCCGACGGTCGCCGCGCCGGATTCGGGCGCCCCTAGGACGGCCTCGAAACCAGTCGCGACCGGCATGGACTGTACGATGTGCGGCAAGCCGATGGTTATCCGCCATGGTCGCCGCGGCCCATTCCTCGGTTGCAGCGGTTATCCCAAGTGCCGGAACACCGAAGAAGTACCGCCCGAGCTGCTGCGCCAACCCGAACCGTCGGTGGTCTGACGCGCCGGCCGACCGCTTCACTCGGCACGGATTATCCAATTTCCACACCATTCGGCTGACGCACGTTCAGCACCGTGCAATGCAGTGCCGAAGACGATACAAGGACCGTCGTCGGCACATCGGACTTGGTTCGGAGGGATCCGTCGTGTGGAATTCTTGTCTGCTAATCATGGCGACGTTCGCTGCGTCTGAATCCAGCGAAGAAGTTCAAACGCCTCGCAAGCAAGCACCCGCCAAGTCGGCGATCGAGCGACTCTACGGCTACACTCCAACCCGTTGGCGCCGGTGGCCAGCCGACAGAACCGACGCCGCAAAGAAGACGCCGAGCGCTGTCATGCAACCAGGACCGCGCATCGCCCCGATCGCACCGAAGCCGCCCGTCCCGGAAAAGTCAGCGGCCGATTCACCGTCGAGCTTGCCAGCCGATACGAGTGAATCTACCGCGGCCCCGACGCTCATCGCGCCCGCCGTCGCTGAGGCCGATGACGACGACCCACCAGCGGCGCAACTGCTCGAACCACTCCCGCTCAGCCCGGTGATTCCGAAGAAACGCACTTGGTTCGCCGAGTGGCTTCGTTCGATCCCAACCAAGAACTCTGCCTCGGCGAGTGGCCGAGATGCGGCTGAGTCAACGCTCGATTCCCGCAATCAGTAGCGCGGTGAATCTGGAAACCGCGACTTGCGATCAACGAGCGCCCCGTAGTTCGCGCTTCAACACCTTGCCCAAGCTGTTGCGCGGTAGTTCCGCGACGAACTCGAACTGTGTGGGACACTGATAGTCGGCCATCCGCTGGCGACAGTAAGTGCGCAGCCGTTTGACGTCGAGCGCCGATTCATCCGTGACGATGAACGCGGTCACTTGCTCGCCGCGATCAGCGTCCGGCATTCCGACGACCGCCGCGTCTCGCACGCCGGGATACTCGGCCAGCACGCGTTCGACCACGGCCGGGTATACGTTGAACCCGCCGACGATGATCAGGTCCTTGCTGCGTCCGGCAAGGGTCAGGAATCCGCGATCGTCGAACTGCCCCAAGTCGCCCGTATCAAACCAGCCGTCGTGGTCGACGGCCGCCGCAGTTTCCTGCGGACGCCGCCAGTACTCGCGAAACAGATTCGGTCCGCGTGCAAATACACGACCGACTTGGCTCGCGTTTCCGCCTATCGCTTCTCCCGAACCCCCGGCGGCCCCAGCCGAGTCCGATCGCAGACAGACCTCGACTCCGCGGAGCGGCGTACCGACCGAACCGTGCGGCCACGGGCCGTCGATCGGCAGGCTGGTGAGCACATGACACTCAGTCATTCCGTAGCGGTTGATGATGGGACGACCGAGAATCTCTTCGAGGTCCGGCAGCACTTCCGGGCGGATCGGCGCTGAGCCACAGGTCGCCAGCCGCAGACGCCGCCAACCGGTCGCGCGGCGCCGGAACTCGTCGCGCTTCATCAACGAGTAGTAGTACGGCGGCACGCCCATGAACACAGTCGCTCGGTCGATCAGGTCGAGCGTACGCACCGGGTGAAAACCGTCGCCGACCAACATCGTACTGCCAGAAAGCAGACTGACGTTGGTGGCGAACGACAGCCCGTGGATGTGGAACAGCGGCAGCACGTTGACCAGCACGTCGTCGGCCGTGAACCGCCAGGCGTCGGCGATCGCGCGGACGGCGTGGGCCAAGTTCGCCTGCGTGTGAACCACGCCTTTCGGCTCGCCGGTCGTGCCCGACGAATAGAGCATCAGCGCCGGTTCGTCGGGCTTCACGTCGGGTGGGCGATACGCCGTCGAAGCGCGGCCGGCCAGCACATCGTCCGCACCGACGATCGCACGCACCCAAGGCCAGCCCGCGCGCAGTTCGCCGACCAGCGCAGCCGTGGTCGCATCGCACACGATCGCACTCGCCTGGCTGTCGGCGATGAAGTAGTTCAGTTCCGGCCCCTTCAGCCCCGGGTTCAGCGGCAATGCGACCGCGCCGGCGCAGAGCGTACCCAGGTAACTGAGCAGGAACGGCTCCTTCGCATCGAGCAGCAGCGCCACGCGATCGCCAGGCTCGACGCCGCGTGAGCGAAGCTCAGCGGCAACGCGCCGCGCGGCCCCTTCCAGTTCACTGAACGTGTAGCTGCGCTGCGGAAAGTGCACGGCCATACGAGCGGCGTGCGATCCGAAACTGCCTTCGAGTTCAGCGACGAACATGGCGATCAAACGTGCAGTTCGAGCAGGTCCTTGTCGTGCAACACGTGTTCGCGGCCGACGCTCTGGCCGTCGTAGACGCCGGCGCCCCAGATGCGCGCGAACTTCAGGTTCGCCGCAATGTCGCGATGTACCAGGCCGGCCAGGTCGAGCACCGTGCTGCCGACAGGACAGGTGAACGGCCGTTTCCAGTCGGCCGGCTTACCGGGCGCCTTGGTGTAGATGCGGATCACATCGAGGAACTTGTACACGCGGTCGCGCAGTGTACTCACGTCCGGGCTGGTCGCCGAGACGGGCAGAATGTCGAACCGCCCGGCGAAGAATTCGCGGGCGAGTTCGAGGCGCTCGGCAGCTTCATCAGTGTCGATCTTGTTGGCGACGAACAGCGTCTTCTTGTCGGCGATCACGTCGTCCTCGGCGCCCGCCGCTGGTCGCGAGACGAGTCGCACCTTGGCCTCCTCGAGTTTCCGTATCAGCTCGTCGGCCTGCTCGACGCCCTCGTCGACGGAAAGGTCAAGGACGAGCAGGGCGGCGTCTGCCGAGCGGATCATGCCGGGCAGATAGCTCTCGAGATAATCGGCCGTGATCGGCGGTGTGTCGATGAGCTGAACCTGGACGTCTTCCCAGGGCATCATGCCCGGCTGAGGTGCGTGAGTGGTGAACGGATAGGGGGCGACTTCGGGGTGCGCGCTGGTAAGCGCGGCGAGCAGTTGACTCTTGCCGCTGTTGGGTGCGCCAAGAATCATGACCTGCCCGGCCCCGTCGCGCGGAATCTTGTGGCTGATCCCCTTCTTGGCCGACTTCTTCTCACCCTCGGCTTCTTCCTTGGCGCGGCTGAGCTTGCTCTTGAGTTCGGCCTGCAGCTTATCGGTGCCCTTGTGTTTGGGCAGCAGCGCCCACATCTTCCGCAGGCATTCCAGCCGCTCGTCGGGCGTCTGGGCCTGCTTGTATTCTTGTTCAGCCTTGATGTACTGCGGCGTCAGGTTGGCGGGCATGGGGCTTTGGACATTGAGACGTTGAGCGTCCGACACACGGAGACATCTTACCGCTCAACGCCTCAACGTCTCAACGCTCAACGTTTCGAGCGGTCCGACGGCCACGGTGGTGACTCGGTCGAGCGGATGGGCGGCGAGCACGCGCGCGACGTCGTCGCGGGTGACGGACATGAGCGACTGGAGATCGTCGTCGACTGTGCGGTACTCGCGGCGATAGAGCCAGTTGAACCCGAGGGGCATGAGTCGACCCATCGGCCGTTCGCTGCGGAGCACGATTCGGGCGGCCGCCTTGTTCTTCACCTGCTTCAGTTCTGAATCCGTGATGTTGTTTGTGTTCACTTCGCGATACAGCTTCAGGATTCGGTCTGCGTTCGCAACGGCGTCGTCCGGTTCGCAGCACAGGTAGGTCATGAACATGCCGGCCCCGTTGAACTCGTGGTACTCCATCTCAGCCGACTCAGCCAACCCAGGATCGACGAGTTCCCAGAACAGGCGCGAGCCGGCGCCGTCGCCCACCGCCGTGGTGAGCACGTCGGCGGCAAACCGATCGTGACTCTCGGCGGCAGGCGCCGAACTCATGAGCACGACGTGTTCCTGTTTGATCTTGTGGTTTGGGATGACTCGCACGTCGCCCGACCCGGGTGCGGCGGCGACGGCGCGGGCGGGTGGGCCTGCCGGCCACGCGCCGACTGGTGAGGAGATCAACTCGCAGAACCGCGCCCAATCGACGTTGCCCGCCACGGCCACCAGCATGTTGCCCGACACGTAGCGGCGGTCGAAGTATGACCGCATCTGATCGCAACTGAGGCCGCCGACTGATTCGTTCGATCCAAGCACGCTGTTGCCGAGCGGGTGAACGCCGAAGTGTGCGCGCATGCCGCCCTCGTACGCCGACCACATCGGCTGGTCCTGATACATGCTGATCTCTTCGAGGATGACCTTCTTCTCGACGTCGAAATCGTCGCCGCGCAGACTGGGCCGCAGCATGTCGGTCATGAGGTCCACCAGTCGCGGCAAGTACTCGGGCAGCACGGCGCCCCAGAAGACGGTGTTCTCTTCGCTCGTGAATGCGTTGTAGCGTGCGCCGATCTCGTCGAACTCGCGGTTTACGTCCAGCGCGGAGCGACGCGGCGTGCCCTTGAACACCATGTGCTCCAGAAAATGACTGACGCCGTTCACGTCGGGCGTCTCGTCGCGCGAGCCGGTGCGCACCAGGAACCCGACCGCAACGCTACGCGCGTCGGGGTTAACCTCGCCGATCACTTCGAGGCCGTTTGCGAGTTGCTTGTGTTCGAACTTCACAGGAATCTCCGGGTACGGCCCTACGGTTGAAGCCCAAGCCGTTCAATTGTTCGGCTGGCCGACCTCCAGCGCCTTCGGTCCCAACGTCACGATCGTAAAGTCGCTTGGCGGATGGCGGTCCAGGTGATCCATGATCGACTTCGGCGACAGGCTGTCGATCGCGGCCTGCATTTCACTGAGCGAGCGAACACGGCCGAGATGATACCAGTCTGCGGCGACCGCCGCCGAGCGGGCCGATGTCGACTCGCCCTGCATGATGAGCGACGCCTTCAGGCCTGCCTGAGCGCGAGCGACCTCGGCCGGCTCGACCGTCGTGGCCAACCGGCGGATCTCGCCCATCGTCACATCCAGCGTCTCCTGCGCCCGCTCGTTGGTCGTACCGGCGTAACAGATCACGGCCCCGGTATCGTACAGGCTGTGGTAGGTTGCGAAGACCGCGTAACATAATCCGCGCTTCTCACGCACTTCGCTGAACAATCGTGAGCTTGATCCGCCGCTGAGCACCGTCACGGCGCCCTGGGCGTTGAAGTACTCGCTGTGCCGGTAGGGCACGGTGTTGAACGCGATGCCGATCTGGGTTTGGGCGGCGTCCTGGGCGATATGGTCTACGCGCGACCCGCGTGCTCCCTTCTCGATGGGCATGCTCACGCCCGCCGCCCAGCCTCCAAACAGCCGGTCGACGCCGTCGAGCAGCTTGGGCCAGTCGATATCGCCCGCAACGCCCAAGATCGCGCCGGTCGGCCGAAACCCGCGCGCGTGCTGCTCGGCCAGTTCGGCGTGCGTGGCCGACTCGATGACCTCGCTGAGCCCCACCGTCGGGCGGCTGAACGGGTACGGGTAGTGTCGCTTGCGCAGTTCGATGAATATCTTCTGCCGCGGCTCATCGTCGATCGATTGTAATTCCTGCAATGCCAACGCCCGGACCGCATCGACCTCGTCGGCGGGCAGGTGTGGTCGCTGGACGATGTCGGCGTACAGTTCCAGCGCAGGGAGCAGGTTGTCGGCCAGGACGGCGGCGAACAGACTGGTGTGAACGGTCTCGACCCCCTCGCCACGCTGCAGTCCCAGGTTGTCGAGGTCGGTCATGATCTGGCGGCTGTCGCGATCGCCCGCGCCGCGAAAGATAAGATCGACCAACATCGTAGCCACCCCGCCGCGGCCCGGTGGATCCTGGGCGGCCCCTGCCGGAATCAGTAGCGTGAACGCCGCCGACCGCACACCGCCCATCTTTTCGGCGACCAGGGTCAGGCCATTGCCGAACGTGTGGTGGAAGAACTCGGTCATCGGGTCCTATTCCGAATGAGGCAATCGTCCGAGGTCCGTTTCGCACTCGCGGGCCGAGAGCATAGCAAGAATGAAGCAGCCGTAGGAGTTGAGTTGTACTTCCTGCAATTTGCGCAGTCTGCTAGCATCGCCGCTCGCTGCTGGTTTGTTGCGCGGTGGGTCGGCCTTCGAGGCGGACCGTTGACTCCCACTGACCAAGTCAGCCCCCGGCGGCTGGCGCACACGGAGGTTTCCATGCTTAAGTTCTGTCAAGCTCTCGCATTGTACGCTGGTTTCGCCGGTGCGGCGGCGGCCCAAGAGACACACATGCTCAAGTACAACTTCACCGCCGGCCAGGTGCTTCGCTACGACGGCAAGGACAACATCACGGGCGCAAGCACGATTTCGGGCACCACTCAGAAGTACTCATCCGAGACCAGTTCCGTGCGCGAGTGGCGAGTGACCGACGTAGACGACCAGGGCAGCGCACGGCTCGAGCTCAGGATCGTGCGCGTCGCGGCCGAGATGACCAGCCCCAACGGGGCACGCATCGCCTTCGATACCGACAAGGACGAAGAAAAGAACCCGCTGGCCGCCGTGGTGGGCAAGCCGATCGTCGAACTAACGCTTACCGCGTCGGGCCAGGTGAAGGACCTGAAGCCGAGCAAGTCGGCCGAGGCCGGGCCGTTTGTGGCGATGGTGCGCACCCGCCTGTTCCCGCTGCCCAAGGTGCCGGTTCAGGTCGGCACCGGCTGGCAATACGATTTTGACTTGCCGTTGCCGCCGCCGCTGGGTCGCACGAATGAGCAGGTTCGCATCCGACAGACGCTGCGTTTGGAAAAAGTGCACGATGGTGTGGCCACAATCAACTTGCGAACCTCACTGGCCGAAGAAACTAAGGACAAGTCGCTGATGTCGAGGGTCGCCCAGTTCTTGCCAGCCGGTCAGATCGAGTTGGACCTAAAACGCGGCGTCTTGCGAAGCGTCGAACTGAAGCTCGACCAGACCGTTCAGGGTTTCTCGGGCGCCGACAGCGAGGCAAGAATCACCGGCAGTTCGACCGAACGGCTGAACGACGACGTCGCCGGAGTAGACCGCGAGCGGAAATGAGGCAGGGCCCCGACGGGACCCCAAGGCAGCAGAGGAGGCCAAGGTTGGCAACAGGACGGCAGGATGCCCCCGCAACGCTCACGATTGAGCAGTCTCGTCCAGCGCGAACCGGTTCCCACGTTCATTTTCCGGCCGATACCGCCGCGTCTGAGTCGGTAGATGCCTCCGTTTTCCGCGATTGCCCGACCTCGGGTCGACGGCTACGATTGGACAGCCCCGGCCGGCACGACAATCGTTCGTTGGTCCGATCCGCTGAGGAGACCCCCGTACCGATGGCTTCGCGCGGCATTTCAGAACGGTTGGGCACCCTGCTGGCCACGGCCGGCCGCGTGCACAGAGAAACCGAGAGCGAGGCCGTCGTCTTTCTGAGCGAAGCGGACCTCGATTGGGAAGACGTGCGTGAACGACTTGGCCGCGCGAAACTGATCGTGGTCACCGCCGGCGACGAGTCGCCTCGGCCGGCCTCGGAAGAACCCGATCAATCGCAGACGCCGGACAATTCCAGCGACGCCGTTCATCACATCCACCTCGCAGACAGCGACGGAACCACGCAGGATCTGCTGAGCATGGCGCTGCTCGAGGCCGTGGCCGACGAACACCTGCGGCCGGGCGCCAGCGTCGTTGCACTCTATCGCTCGTTCGACGAGGAAGAAGTGGACAGCCTGAGCGTGATCCGGTTGGACGAACGGTTGGAACGCTTGACCGCGGCCGATCTGCGTAAGCTGAAAACCGACGTGCCGCTTGAGACCCTCAAGGCCGTCGTCGACCTGGCTGTCGATATCGGCCGCGAGGGGCGCGAGGGGCACCCCGTCGGCACGATGTTCGTCGTCGGCGACACGCGCAAGGTGATGAAGCTGTCTAGCCCGATGGGCTTCGATCCGCTGCGCGGCTACAGCGCCAAGGAGAAGAGCCTCCGCGACCGGCACGTGCGCGAAGCAATCAAGGAAATCGCACAACTCGACGGTGCCATGATCATCGACCTCAAGGGATCTGTCATTGCGGCCTGCCGGCGCATCGACTCGCCGGCCGCGGGCATCACGCTGTCCAAGGGTCTGGGCAGCCGCCACTGGGCTGCGGCCGCGGTCACCAAGGCCACCAACGCCATCGCCGTCGTAGTCAGCCAGTCGAGCGGGACCGTCCGCATCTTCGACAACGGTCAAGTCGTTCTCCGCATCGAGCCGCTCCGCCGCGCCATGAAATGGCAAGACCTCCCGCCCGACCAACCGCCCGAATGGCTCGGCTAGACAGTCCGTGCAGGCAAAACACGACGGCGTTTGATAGATTGTGACGCCGACGCCGCGTCCGTTCCTCCGACCATGTGAGACCTCCAGCCATGCCTGATCACTCCCGAAGCATCGCCGCCCACGACCGAGCACGCCTGCTCATTCCAGGGGGCGTGAACAGCCCGGCCCGCGCATTCGGCGGCGTAGGCGGCAAGCCCATCACCATCGCACGCGGCGAAGGGGCATATCTCTGGGACATCGACGGCAACCGATACATCGACTACTGCGGCTCGTGGGGACCGCTCATCCTCGGCCACTGCCATCCGCGCATGATCGAAGCGGTGGCCAAAGCCCTGCATCATGGTTCGAGCTTCGGCGCACCGACCGAAATGGAAAGCGAACTGGCCGAGACTGTCATCCGCGCCGTACCGTCGATCGAAAAGGTGCGGTTCGTCAGCTCGGGCACTGAGGCGGCGATGAGCGCGATCCGGCTCGCACGCGGGTTCACCGGCCGCGACAAGATCATCAAGTTCGCCGGCTGTTATCATGGACACAGCGACAGCATGCTGGTGCAGGCCGGCTCGAGCGCGACCACGCTGGGCGTGCCGTCCAGCCCCGGCGTCCCGGCTGGATGCACTTGCGACACGATCGTCGTCGAATTCAACGACCTTGCCGCCGTCGAGCACGCACTGACCGCGAACGCCGGCCAGGTGGCGGCCGTGATCCTCGAGCCCGTGGTCGGCAATATGGGACTCGTCTTGCCGCGAGACGGGTTTCTCGCCGGCCTGCGCACGTTGACCCAGTCGCACGGCAGCCTCGTCATCTTCGACGAAGTGATCACCGGCTTCCGCGTGTCGCTCGGCGGCGCACAAGAATACTTCGGCGTTACGCCCGACCTAACCGTGCTCGGCAAGATCATCGGCGGCGGTTTGCCGGTCGGTGCGTTCGGCGGCCGGGCCGACATCATGGACAAGATCATGCCGGTCGGTCCCGTGTTCCAAGCGGGCACGCTGTCGGGCAATCCGCTTGCGATGGCCAGCGGCGTCGCGACTCTGTCTGAGTTGCACGATCGCTCACCGTACGGTCGTCTGGAACGGCTCACGACGCGACTGGTGCGTGGGCTGCACGAGGCCGCTCACGACGCGGGCGTGGCCCACACGATCCCGCACCTCGCCAGCCTGTTCACGCTCTTTTTCAACCCCGCCCCGGTGAGCAACTACTCCGACGCCAAGCGTAGCGACGCGGCCGCGTTCGGTCGCTTCTTCTGGGCCATGATCGAACGAGGCGTGTATCTGCCGTGCAGCCAGTTCGAGGCGGCGTTCGTCTCGGCCGCGCATAGCGACGCTGACATCGAGTACACCATCGTCGCCGCACGCGATGCGTTGAAGAGCATCGCGAAGTAGACCGCACGCCGAGCGCGGCGGTTTCCGGTCCGATGCGCCGCCGCTTGCGGTGCTCGGCGAGCCGCGAATATCATTGAACCGCGATGCAACAGCACTCGAACCTGTGTACCGGCTACCGGCGATTCGCCAGCCGTCGCGATTTTCTGCGTCACGCGGGCGGCGGACTCGGCTTGGTCGCGTTGGCTGACCTGCTGCGCGCGGACCAGAAGCTCGCGAACGCCGGACCGCATCACCCCGCTCGCGCCAAACGAGTGCTGATGCTGTTCATGTCGGCCGGCGTCAGCCACGTCGATACGTTCGATTACAAACCGGCCCTGGCCAAGTACCACGGCCAGCCGATCACGGGCAAGGGCGACGTCACCGACGTGTTCTTTCGCAAGCCCGGCAACCTGATGCAAAGCCCGTTCAGGTTTCGCCAGCACGGCCAGTCGCGCAAGTGGGTCTCTGAGATATTTCCGCACATGGCCGCCAAGGTCGACGACGTTGCGTTCATTCACTCGATGGTCGCCGAGCAGAACAGCCACGGTCCGGCGATGTATCACATGAGCACGGGGTTCGGCCGCAACGGTTATCCGTCGCTCGGTTCGTGGGTCGTTTACGGGCTGGGCAGCGAGACGCGCAACCTGCCCGCATTTGTCTCGCTGATGGACCGCGGCATGCCGCCGTCTGGCACGGCGAACTGGGCCGCCGGTTTTCTGCCCGCCAAGTTTCAAGGCACGGCGCTGCGCAGCGAGGCCAGCCCGATCCTCGACCTCAACCCGCCGGCCGGTTACAGCGCGGCCAGGCAACGAGCGAGCTTCGAGTTTCTGGCACGACTGAACGAAGAACACGCCCGATCGCATCCGGGCGACGGCGAACTCGCGGCCCGAATCGAGGCGTATGAGCTGGCCGCCCGCATGCAAATGAGCGCGCCCGAGGCGACCGATCTGGCACGCGAATCGGCGGCCACGATCAAGCTCTACGGCGCCGATCGGCCCGACAAGCAGCAGGCCAGCTTCAGCCGGCTCTGCCTGCTCGCCCGGCGGCTGCTCGAACGGGGTGTTCGGTTCGTCACCGTCTTTTGCGGCGGATCGAACAACGTCCCCGAATTCAATTGGGATGCCCACGCCGACCTCGAATCGAACCACCGACTGAACGCGTTGATCAGCGATCAGCCAGTGGCCGCGCTCTTGACCGATCTGGAATCGCGCGGGCTGCTCGATGATACGCTGGTGGTCTGGACGGGCGAATTCGGCCGCACACCGACGAGCGAAGGCCAGAAGGGCCGCGACCACAACATCGGCGGGTTCACACTCTGGCTCGCCGGCGCCGGCGTGCAACCCGGCGTCTCGTACGGCGCGACCGACGAGATCGGCTTCCGCGCCGAAGCAAACCCCGTCCCGATCTGCGACCTGCACGCCACGATCCTTCATCTCGCCGGCCTCGACCACGAGCGTCTCACGTACTATCACAACGGCGCCCAGCAGCGACTAACAGGCGTGAAGGGCCGCGTCGTGTCCGAGATTCTCGCGTAGCTATCGCTCGAACTCGCGGTATCATTGCACGCGGCGGCATTGCCATTCACAGTTGTCGGTTACCTGCGGCTAAATGGCTTTGCGTGATTCTGGGAGTCCGCAGGGACAGTAGCCCGACGCGCCAGCGAGGGACCGGGCCTGATTTCTTGTGATTTCGCCATGTGCTCCCTCGCTGGCGCGTCGGGCTACTGTCCCAGAATCGTGCAAGGCTATTTAGGCAAGGACACGATGCACAGAATCACCAAGAAGGCAAGCACAGAGACTGTGGCTGACTGGTCTCGACTTCGGCCCCAGGTTACACCTGGGCTCTTGGCCGAGATCACACGTCGGATTGTGGATCGGTTCCAGCCGGACAGAGTCGTGTTGTTTGGGTCTCACGCGCTTGGAAGTCCGCATGTCTACAGCGATTTGGACTTGTTAGTGGTTATGAAATCACGCGAGTCCATGGCCCGCCGAATCCGCCGTGTCGCCGAAGTTGCGCACGTCCCGTTTCTGCCCATGGACGTGTTAGTACACACGCCGCGTGAGATAAAGAAGCGACTGCTGAAAGGTGACACGTTCATGGCTGAGATTCTGACGAAAGGCAGGGTCCTTTACGAGCACAAGCGCGGTCGATGACTGGGTCGCCAAGGCAGAGGCGGATTTTCACGGAGCGGTTGACTTGAGACGTCGTCGAAAGGAGCCGCTTCCGGACTTGGTCTGTTATCACTGCCAGCAGTGCGCCGAGAAGTACCTGAAGGCGTACGTTGTGTCAAAGGGAGGGAAACCCGCCGCGCATACATGATTTGGTTCAGCTTCTAAATGTCTGCATCTTGTACGATACCCACATGGTCGCCTTGGCTGAGATGGTTCAGGTGCTGAATCCCTATGGTATTCTGGTTCGCTACCCTGGCCTCTCGACCACCCAGGCCGACTCGAAGGAGGCACTCAACGCGGCTCGACGTATCCGGAAACGCCTTCGGGCGGCGCTTGGATATTCGGCGTGATCACTGCGACCTGGCCGATCTTGTTCTGCGTCTCAGAAAACCTTCGGCGACGCGACCCAGCCACAGTTTTTCACACCAGTTCGCGGATGACTTCGCCGTCGGCGAGCACGGGCACCGGCCGGCCGGCGGGGTTGAGGAAGGTGTGAGCTGGGTCGATGCCCAGGTGGTAGTACATCGTTGCGGCGACGTCTTGCGGCCATAGCGGCCGGTCTTTGGGTACTTCGCCCTTCGTGGTTGTCGAGCCGATGACTTGGCCCATGCGAAAACCACCGCCGGCGAGCACAACCGACATGGCGGCGCCC
>DAIOWH010000058.1:0-32941 GCA_036758585.1 Planctomycetia bacterium | reverse complement strand
CGCGTCGGGCTACTGTCCCTGCGGACTCCCAGAATCACGCAAAGCCATTTAGAATAGTCCTCAAACAAGCGAGGTTCCTTCGGCAAATCTCGAATCGAGGACGATTCATCGTGGCCGAGCGAAGTTTTGGAGTGCGGTGGCTTGACACCGCTTTGGATCGATCCGTGCGGAAAGCTCATGCAATCCAAAGCGGTGTCAAGCCACCGCACTCCAGAGTTCGCTTGTTTGAGGAATAGTCGTCGCTTCCAAAGTGAGCATGAGTTACGCGAAAGAACAACCGAGATCAGACATCTGCAACGCCGGCCCGGCGAGCGGCGTGCGCGCCAGTTCGTATTGCGCCGTGTGCCTGACGCTGCTGGCGACCGCCTTGTCGGGCGCATCCGCGGCGGAGCCCGAGACCTTTGACGTCGTCATCGAGGGCGGCGCGGTGTACGTGGGCGATGGTTCGCCGCCGGTCGCTGCGGACGTTGCGATCACTCGCGACAAGATCACCCTGGTGGGCAAGGCCGATCGGGCCGACGCGCGCAAGACAATCGACGCTCGCGGGTTGGTTGTGGCGCCGGGGTTCATCAACATGCTCAGTTGGTCCACGGAATCGCTGATCGCCGACGGCCGGTCCGAGGGGGAGATCCGGCAGGGCGTCACCACGCAGGTCTTCGGCGAAGGGCAATCGATGGGCCCCCTGAACGGCGCGATGAAGCGACGACGCAAGGCGGCACAGACGTCCGTCCGGTTCGACTACGACTGGACGACGCTCCGCGAGTACCTGCTGTTTCTCGAACGTCGTGGCGTGGCTCAGAACGTCGCGTCGCTAGTCGGCGCCGGCACGGTGCGTGAACATGTCCTCGGCCTCGCGAACCGGCGGCCGAGCGCCGCGGAACTGGAACAGATGGAGCGCCTGGTCGACCATGCGATGCGAGACGGCGCGCTGGGCGTCGGGTCGGCCCTGGTCTATCCGCCGGGTTCGTACGCCACGACCGAGGAACTGATCGCGCTGGCCAAGGTCGCTGCTCGTCACGGCGGGATGTACATTTCGCACATCCGCGACCAGGGGCCGAGGTTCGTCGAGGCGACCGACGAGCTCATTCGCATCGCGCGCGAGGCGGGCGTGCGGGCCGAGGTGTACCACATCGGCGCGGCGGGTGAGGCGAACTGGCCGAAGATGACCGACGTCGTGCGGCACATCGAGGCCGCTCGGCGCGAAGGGCTGCACATCACGGCGAACATGCACGCCTATCACGCGGGCTGCACGGGCCTGACCGCCTGTCTGCCGCCGTGGGCTCAAGAAGGCGGCGCCGACGCGATGCTCCGCCGCCTGACCGACCCGGCCGCGCGGCGCAAGATTGCGGCCGACATCCGCGGCGAGCCGAAGGGTTGGGAAAACCCATACCGACTGCTCGGCTCGCCCGATCGACTGATGCCCGTGCACTTCCAGAGCGAGTCGCTCAAGCCGCTCGAGGGCATGACGCTCGCCCAGATCGCCTCACAGCGTGGCAAGGACCCGATCGACACGCTGATGGATTTGATCGCCGAGGACCGCTCGCGCGTCGAGACGGTGTACTTCACCGACACCGAAGAGAACGTGCGCGAGCAGATCAAGATTCCGTGGATCACGTTCGGATCGGACGCGGCGTCGATCGCGACCGACGGCATGTTTCGCGGCATGGGCACGCACCCGCGTGCGTTCGGCAACTTCGCCCGGGTGCTCGGCAAGTACGTGCGCGACGAGAAACTCTTGTCGCTCGAACAGGCGATCCATCGCATGACTGGACTGCCCGCCGCCAACCTGCGCCTCGACCGCCGCGGCCTCGTGCGAGTCGGGTTCTTCGCCGATGTCGTCGTCTTCGACCCCGCGACGATCGCCGACCGCGCCACCTTCGACGAGCCGCAACAGTACGCGGTCGGCGTCCGGCACGTGTTCGTCAACGGCGTTCAGGTGCTCGACGACGGCAGGCACACTGGTGCGCTGCCGGGGCGGGCGGTCTTTCGGAGGAACCACGCTGGATCAGATCGCGACGCTGGATCAGTCGACGACGAAGGATCAGGCGCTCTTCTCCCTCTCCCCTTTGGGGAGAGGGTTGGGGTGAGGGGTTCTTGGGTCATGCCGTCGCACTCAAACCCCTCACCCCAACCCTCTCCCCAAAGGGGAGAGGGAGAAACCGGTTCGAGGCCCGTCGCCTTGCTCGCGGTGCATCCGTCCCGGCCCACGCCCGCGCAGTCCGACGAAGTCTTCCGCCTACTGCGCGAAGAGCTGGTGCGCGAGTCGCTCGAAAAGGCCGAGCCGCCGATCAAGAACCGCCGCGTGCTCGACTCGATGCGCACGACGCCGCGCCACCAGTTCGTCTCGCAGCAGTATCGCAGGAACGCCTACGTCGACACCGTGCTGCCTATCGGCCACGGCCAGACGATCTCGCCGCCGTTCATCGTGGCATACATGACCGAGAAGATAGACCCGCAGCCCGGCGACCGAGTGCTCGAGATCGGCACCGGGTCGGGTTACCAGGCGGCCGTGCTGTCGCCGCTGGTGAAGGAGGTGTACACGATCGAGATCGTCGAGCCGCTCGGTCGCCGCGCCGCCGAGGTGCTGAAGCGGCTCGAGTACGACAACGTCTTCGTCAAGGTCGGCGATGGATACAAGGGCTGGCCGGAGAAAGCACCGTTCGACAAGATCATCGTCACCTGCTCGCCCGATCACGTCCCTCAGCCGCTCATCGACCAACTCCGCGAAGGCGGCACAATGATCATTCCAGTGGGCGAGCGCTACCAGCAAAGCTTCCATCTCGTCGAGAAACGCGACGGCAAGCTGCAGCAACAGCGGCTGCTCGGTACGTTCTTCGTGCCGATGACCGGCGAGGCCGAGCGGCAACGGCGCGACAACCCCGACGGGTCGCGGCCGGCCGTGACCAACGGAAACTTTGAGCTGCAGGCCGACGTCGACGGCGGGCCTGAGAACTGGTACTACCACCGGGGCGTGCGGATCGAAGACGCCGCCGCCCCCGAAGGCAAGCGATTCGTCGCGTACACCAACGACGATCCTGGCCACCTGACTCACTCAAACCAGGGCTTCGCGATCGATGGCAAGCGCATCGAGTCGCTCGATCTGAGCTTCTGGGTGATGACCGAGGCGGTCCGGCCCGGCCCGAAGCCTGAGCACACGGCGGGCATCACGATCACGTTCTTCGACCGCAATCGTTCGTACGTATCCACGGTCCGCGCCGGTCCGTTCGAGGGCACGAACTCATGGGGCCGCGAGACACAACGTATCGCCGTACCTCGCACGGCCCAGGACGCCGTCATCATGATCGGCCTCTCCGGCGCGACCGGCCGCATCGCATTCGACGACATCCAGATCAAGCCGGTAATGCGCGGAGCGAAGTAGGGGGGCTGAAGGAGTTCCAGACCTCGAGCGGGTGTACCGCAATCGCCGATTGACGCCGAAACAAGTGGCGCGGGACCGGGAGATCCGTCGCCAGGTGCGGGCGGAGTTTCCACCAGCTCGCACGTCCGCCGCCGCGCCGGATATGCTCAGCGAAGCCCTGCGACAAGCGCTCCGCACCAGCGACAAGTCTGTGTACCAGATCGCCAAGGATGCGGGCGTATCTGAGACCCTCCTTTCTCGGTTCCTGAGCGGCGAACGCGACATCCGATTGGCGACGGCCGACAAGCTCGCCGGCGTGCTGTCGCTCAAACTCGTGTGCGCGTCCTGATACAGCGATTTGACTCTCCCGCTCCTTCAGCTCTTTCAACTCTGTTTTCATCCGCGCCGGCGTCGACTAGAATCTTCCCCGTTGGTTCCTGCCTTAGCCGCTTACCCAAGGAGCACACCATGAGACGTCTTGCTGTACCATCGTTCGTTTTCGCGGCGATCGCTCTGACCGGCGTGATCTTGTTCACGGCTGCGTCCGGCCGGGCGGACGACCAGAAGCAGGCGGCGACACAGCTTTTCAACGGCAAGGACCTCACGAACTTCTACACGTGGCTGGTCGATCAGAAGTACGAAGATCCTGAACGGGTTTTCTCGGTTGTCGACCAGGTGGACGGAGCGCCGGCGATTCGAGTGAGCGGCCAGCGGCTGGGCGCGTTCATCACCAAGGAGTCGTTTTCCAACTATCACCTCGTGACTGAGTTTCGCTGGGGCCTGGCGACGTGGGGCGGCCGGCGAGACCGCACGAAAGACAGCGGCATCCTGGTGCACTGCCAAGGTCCGGACGGGAACACGAGCAAGGACTTCAACGGCGCGTGGATGGCGTCGATCGAGGCCCAGATCATCGAAGGCGGTGTAGGCGATTTCATTCTGGTCGGCGGCCACGACAAGGACGGCGGACGCATCGTGCCCAAGATGACCTCGACCGCGACGAAGGATCGCGACGGCGAGGCGATCTACGATCCGGCCGGCAAGCCGCAGGAGTTTGCGGGCGGGCGGATCAACTGGTTCGGCCGCGACGTCGACTGGGCCGACAAGCTCGGCTTTCGCGGGCGCAGCGACGTCGAAAGTCCCGACGGCCAGTGGACGCGCCTTGAGGTGATCTGCGACGGCGACTCGATCACCAACATCGTCAACGGCAAGGTCGTGAACAAGGGGACCAAGGCAAGCTTCACGAGCGGCAAGATCATCTTCCAGTCGGAATTCGCTGAGATCTACTTCCGCAAGATCGAGTTGACGCCGCTGAAGAAATGAGAGGCGGCAAGCGATCACCGTTCGCGGCTCAGCTCGTGCCACTGTTCTTCGATCCAGTGTTCCACGCTGGTTCGCTGCGGGAAGCCGAGCAGGATGCCCACGATCAGGACTCCGGCGACGACGAGACCCACGACGCTGCCTTCGATCCAGTACGCGACAATCGCCAGGAACGCGGGGCCTTCCAGCAGCGCGCCGGCGACGATCGTCTTCGCCTGAAACAGGGTGTACAGCCGCGACACTGAGTCGGCAGGCGGGTCGGACGATGCGGTAGTCTTGGCCGTTTCGTTCGCGGCGGCCGTCTCGCGAACGATCGCGCGGCGGCCCGAAACGACGACGACCGAGGGAACAACGAACCGGCCGATGATGCACATTGCGGCAACGCCGATGGCGGCGTAGGTCAGCATCGGCATTTCGGGTTTGGGCTTCGCGTCATCGCCGGTCCGCAAGACGATCGCAACGGCGAGAAACGCGGCGCAGCTCATCGCCAATGCGATCGTGATGATCTGCGTTACGCGGACTTGAATCGCCGCATTGGTCTGCCCAGTCCCGTCCATTGGATTGCCTCCAGACTCCTAAACTCTGACTCCTGATCTCTGACCTCTGATCCCTGATTCCTACTCCCCACGCAGGTCGTAGCACACCAGACGCGGTGGACCGCGGTCGAGCATGCCGCGTGTGTTCTGGCTGATGTACACCAGGCCGCGACTCAGCACCGGCGGCGCCCACGTCTCGCGCCCGGCGAACAGCCACGCGCGGGCCAACTCCTTGTATCCGTCGGGCGTCAGGTCGAGCCACAGCAAGTGACCGAACTCGCCCAGACAGAGAAAGCGGCCGTCGACGCGCAGCAGCGTGCCGCGGCAGACGCCCACCTGTACGCGCCGCTCCTGGCCGCTGATCTTGATCGTCTCGTCCCAGACCGGCGCCTCACGCCACACGGTCTTGCCCGTGCGCGCGTCGATGCACAACAACGCCGCATCGTCTTCGAAATGGCCGTCGAAGCCATAGAAGTACCCGTCCTTGTAGATCGCCGTGTTCCAGTGCGTGCCCAGGTCTTTGTTGGTCCAGAGTTCCTGGTGCGTGAAGTCTGCTTTGACGTCCACGAGCGCACTGCCCGTGAAATAGTTCGCCGACACGAACACCTGGTTGCCGACCACGACCGGCGATGAGGCGTTGACTGATTCGTATACGCGGCTGCGCCACGGAAACTCGAAATCGACCGCGCCCGTGGCAGGGTCGATCGACATCAGCCCGCCGGTCGGCGGCCGGCTGTCGCCGCCGGCGAATACAAAGACCCGTCGCTTGCCGTGCACCATTGCGGGCACCGGCGATGCGTAACTTGGCCCCCACCGTTCGCCCGCGCCCCAGACAATGCGGCCGGTCGTCGTGTCGAACGCGGTCACGCAAGGTCCGCCCGGCGCGCCGACGTTGATGATCAGTAGGTTGCCCTCTACCAACGGCGACGTCGACGTGCCGAAGAAGTCTTGTGGCACACGGAATTCAACGGCGAGATCGCGCTGCCAGTAGACCTGGCCCGTTTCGAGCTTCAGACAGAACAGCTTGCCCTCGGCCGTGTACACAAACACGCGGTCGCCGTCGATCACCGGGCTGGCACGCGGGCCGTTGTTGTAGCCGAAGCGGTCCTCGAACTGAGTCGGGTAGCGATACTCCCAGTAGAACTCGCCGGTCTCGGGATGCAGGCACTCGATGATCCCTTCGTCGTCCATGCGATGGACATAGACGAGCCGCTCACCCTGAATCGCCGGCGAGGTGTAGCTGGTGCCCTTGGTCAGTTCCCAGACGATCGGCGGCCCCTCGGCGGGCCAGTCGGCGAGCAGCTTCGTTTCGGTGGACACGCCGTTGTGGTTGGGGCCAAGGAACGATCGCCAATCGTGCGTGACTGCATCGGCCGCGAGCGATTTGGGTTTCGCGTGGAATCTCACCCGCGGGTGCGGGCGAGGTTCGGGCGCGGCGACGGCGTCGAACGTGTGTACCTTGGGCGGCGCCGGATCGGTGAACTTAGCTGCTGCAGGCTTCGCTGGCTGGACGATTGTGGTTGCGGCCGGAGCTTGCGGGTCGGCCGTTGCCGCACCGCATCCGACAACCGCCACGACGACGAGCGACATCGCACTCCAGGCTGGCAGGTACGGTCGTGGCATGGTTATCGTGGGGCAGGCTTTCCAGCCTGCCGATCTTTCAAGGAACTGGCGTGGGGAGTCGACGACGATCATCGTGGCCGAACGAAGTTTTGGAGTGCGGTGGCTTGACGCCGCTTTTGGATCGATCCGCGCGGAAGGCTCAGGCAATCCAAAGCGGTGTCAAGCCACCGCACTCCAAAGTTCGCTTGTTTGAGGTTTAGTGTCCGGTCGGTCGTCTAACGGCAAGCCGGAGGCGTCGGCGTTGACGATATTATTGGACTTACGTTGTCCGCCGACGCCTCCGGCTTGCGGTTAAACGACTGAATCAACAGCCCACTAGTTGGGCAGACTGTAACCGACTCGCGCGGAGACGACAACTTCGATCAGCGGAGGCCGACGCGCGATCATGACCTCATGAACCAGTTCAACCTGCCCGAAGAGTTTCGCGTCGTCGCGGTGGCGGTCGCGACCACGCTGCTGTTCCTGGTCATCGCCAGGTTCGTGGTGCGGGCCGCACTCATTCGTCTGGGGTGGTTCACGGGCAATGTGCGTGTGCCGTGGCGCATGTCGCTGGCGGCGATCGTCGTGCTCACGGTGCTCGCGGCGGGCGTCTTTGCCGTGTTTCGCAAGGTGCCCGATATCGCAGCCGTGGCGATGGTATTGGTCGTGTTTGTCTGGTTGCCGATCGCTCGATTCCTTGAGTTTCGCCGTTCGGTGGCCGCCAGGAGCAACAGACAGCTCGAGAACCTCGCGAGAGAACGGCAACGCGACGCGACAGGTCCCGGCCGAGAAACCGAGTGACATGGATCGGCGGCGGGTGGCTATAATCCGAGCCAACCGCGGCTCGAACTCGCGTAAGTGGAGCGACGAGTCGTACGGAGGCACGATGGCACGCGAAAAGGTGATCGACCAGGCCGACTCGTCGGACGGCGGCGACCGGGAGTTTTTTGAGAAGCTGCGGCCGCGGCGGCTCGACGAGGTGATCGGCCAGCGCGAGGTGGCCGGCCGGCTGCGCATTTCGCTCGACGCCGCGAAGAAGCGCAGCGAGCCGCTGCCCCACCTGCTGCTCGATGGTCCGCCCGGCCTGGGCAAGACGACGTTCGCGACCGTGCTGCCGCGCGAGCTGGGCGTCGAACTTCAGATGACGAGCGGCCCGGCCCTGGCCAGCCCGAAGGAGTTGATCCCGTATCTCACGAACGCCGTGGAGGGATCTGTCCTGTTCATCGACGAAATCCACCGGTTGCCGCGCGTGGTCGAGGAGTTCATCTATCCGGCGATGGAGGACTTTCGCATCGACTTCGTCATCGGCGAGGGCATCGGAGCGCGGACGATCAACATGCCGCTCAAGCGGTTCACGGTGATCGGCGCGACCACGCGCAGCGGCATGCTGTCGGCCGCGCTGCGCGAGCGGTTCCTGATGCACGAGCATCTGGAGTTCTACACCGTGGAGGAACTGGCCGAGATCGTGCGGATCAACGCGCGGAAGCTCAAGACGGTGATCACCGACGAGGCGGCCGTGGAGCTTGCCCGGCGCAGCCGCGGAACGCCGCGCCTGGCGAACGCCCGCCTGCGCTGGGTCCGCGACTACTCGACCAGCAAGGCGGACGGGCACATCTCGCTCGACCTGGCCCGGCACGCGCTCGACATGCAAGAGATCGACGTTGAGGGCCTCGATCGCCAGGACCGCCGCTACCTGACCACGCTCGTCCGCGTCTTTGGCGGCGGCCCGGCCGGCGTCGAGGCGATCGCGGCTACGATGAACCTGGCCGCCGACACGCTCTCGGACGACGTCGAGCCGTACCTGCTGCGCCGCGGCTTCGTGATCCGCACGCCGCGTGGCCGGCAGGTGACCCCCGAAGGGTATCAACACATGCAGATCGATCCTGAGAAACCGAAGGACGGGCAGCATCGTTTGTTCTGAAGCTCGGTCAGAACTTGATCGTTCGGTCAGAAGCTGATATTTGTGGTCACCTGACGAGCCTAAGTACTGTGCCACATTGAATAGGGTCTGAAATCGGCTTCGGTCGTTTAACCCGCAGCCGCAGGCGAGGTGTGGCTGGCGTTTGTTGTGCCTCGCCTGCGGCTGCGGGTTAAACGAATTCAAACCCCTTTCAGTGCGGAGCGGTACTAAGCATGCCGACTTCCCCCCAGCTTGCGCGGTCGAACCTCTGGTCGCGGCGCGATGTGCTGCGCGTCGGGTCGATCAGCGTGGCTGCTGCGCTGGCGCCGGGCGCGGCGGCCTGGGCGGCGAAGTCGGGAGCGGCGGCTGGCGGGGCGAACGCCCGATCAGTGATTCTGCTCTGGATGGCGGGCGGCGTGACGCACATCGACTCGCTCGACCCAAAGCCCGACGCGCCCGAAGAAGTGCGAGGCACGCTGGGCGCGATCCGGACCGCGGTCCCCGGCACGATCTTCTGCGAGACGATGCCGCGACTCGCCGAACAGGCGCAGCACCTCGCGGTTGTGCGGAGCTACTCGCACGATTCCAACGATCACTTTCTGAGCCAGGCGTTTGCGCTGTCCGGCCGGCGCGTGACGATGAGCCAGATCACGACCGAGCCGAACGTCGGCTCGATCGCCGCCAAGCTGCACGGGGCTCGGGCCGGGTTCCCGGGCTACATCGCCGTCCCAGGCACGACGCGGCCGGGTCCGCCGCCGAAGAACTTGTTCACCGGCGGCTGGCTCGGTCGGCAGTACGACCCGTTTTCGAGCGGCGGCACGCCGCGCAACGAAGATTTCACCGCCAAGGTGCACGAGCCGGACGAAGAGGAGTTCAACCTCCAGTCGCTGCAACTGATCGAGGGTCTTGACGCGAGCCGGCTGGTCGGTCGCCGCACCATTCGCCAGCAGCTTGACGACGGACTCCAGCGGCTCGAAACGGCAGGCTACGCGGACGTATTGGCGGACCAGTACAAGAACGCCTTTGAGATGCTCACGTCGCCCGCGGTGCGCGACGCGTTCGACTTGCGCAAGGAGTTGGGCGCGACCCGCGAGCGGTACGGCCGCACCAAGATTGGCAGTCGCTGTCTGCTCGCGCGGCGGCTCGTCGAGGCCGGCGCGCCGTTCGTCATGGTTGACTATGGTTACGACCCGGAGTTTGGAAATCTCTGGGACAATCACCGGGTGGCCGTTCAGAACCAGCCGCACATCTGCGACATCGTGAAGCAGCCGTATCACCTGGCGGGTACGGACCGGGCATTCGCCGCGCTGATCGGCGAACTTGCCGAACGCGGCCGGCTCGATGAGACGCTTGTGGTCTTCCTGACCGAATTCGGCCGCACACCAAAGATCAACTCTACAGGCGGCCGCGATCACTGGGGCGCTGCTGGCTCGATCTTTTTTGCGGGCGGCGGCACGCGCGGTGGACAGGTCATCGGATCAACCGACAAGCACGCCGCCTATCCGACCAGCCGCGGCTATACGCCGGCCGACGTGGCCGCGACGATCTATCAAGCGATCGGCGTTGATCCGCACGCGATGTTGCACGATCGGCAGAATCGGCCAATCGCTGTGCTGCCAGAGGGCGAGGCGATTACGGGCGTGCTCAGTGGTTGAGCGATCGGTGGAATCTGTGGTAACGTCGCGGGCCTGAGCGGCCAGTCAAGTTACTCTTCGGCCACCTCGCGGCGCGTAGTCTCGGTGGCCCAGTCGTTGATCGCGCGGCGAGCGCGGGCGGGTTCCATGCGCGAGTCGCCCATGACGTAGACGCCCAGCAACTTCGATTCGAGCGCGGTGATGACGCAGAGTTGTTCGGCAATCTTGAGCAGTTGGTTCCCGCGCCAGGCGGCGTCGGCGGCGGGCTGCGGCTGAGCCAGCCAGCGCAGTCCCTCGGCATTCATGGCGCGGCAGGCATTGAGTTGAGCGAGCAACGTGGGGTGTACCTTGCCGTCGTCCGATCGACCGCGCGGGCCGGGCCGGCCGCCTGAATCTCGCGACGGCCGAAGTCCGCGTTCGACGGCGTGTCGGATCTCTGAGGGATTCAGACCCGAATCGGGCAGCTTGTACAGCGAGTTGTCCTTTGCGGCCCGCGTCGCCGCCACGCACAGCCCGATCGCCTCGGCAAGCGACGCCTTGCACTTCGTCTGGTCGTCGGGCGTCGGCGGCATCTTCGACGCCAGCCGGTGGGCCATCGCCAGCAGCGTTCGCGCCTTGTTCAACTTGCCGGTGATCTCCGCGACAAGCTGCTTGGCGTCCGTCGTCTGTTCCGTACCCTGAGTTCCTGACGACACGTGGGCTCCTTCCAGTTTCGCTGCCGGGCAGTGGATCGTAGTGTCGGAAATCTGTGCCTTCTTTACCAGAGTCTTTGGTATTGTCTCAAGAGCAAGGCGTTCCAGAACCACACGCCAGGCGGGCGCGTCGTACTTTAGGCAACGCCGGCGCCCTCGTTCTGGCATGCGGTGCACAGGGAATGAGATGAACCGATTCACCATGCTTGCTGTGTGGGCCGTCGTCGCGGCCTCGGCCGGATGCGGCCCGCGACCCGACGCCGCGGCGCACACGTTGACGGTCGCGGCCGCCTCGGACTTGCAGGGCGCGTTTGGCGAGATTGGCAAGTCGTTCGAACGCCGCGCGGGATGTCAGGTCGTAATCACGTTCGGCTCGTCGGGCCAACTGGCGCAGCAGATCGAACACGGGGCGCCGTTCGACATGTTTGCCGCAGCGAACGTCGAGTATGTGCGGCGGTTGGTGGACAAGAAAAAGGCCGTCGCCGATTCGACGCAGGTCTACGCGCGCGGCCGCATCGTCCTCATCACCCGCAAGAACTCCGGCGCCGTGGCCGTTCGTTTGGAAGACCTGCTCGACGAATCGATCAAGCACATCGCCATCGCCAACCCGGCGCACGCCCCTTATGGTCAAGCGGCGAAGCAATCGCTCGAACATCGGGAGTTGTGGGACCGTCTGCAACCCAAGCTCGTGCTGGCCGAAAACGTGCGGCAGGCGCTGCAGTACGTCGAGACGGGAAACGCCGAGGCGGGCATCGTCGCGCTCTCCGTCGCCAACTCGTCCGAATCAAACGTCACTCCGATCGACGCGGCCTGGCACAAGCCGATCGATCAGGCGATCACGGTCGTGTCCGACTCGAAGAACGTTGGGTTGGCTCGGCAGTTCATCGGCTACGTGACCGGACCTGAGGGGCAGGCGGTGCTCGCAAGGCACGGGTTCGAGAAGCCCCAACGGGCAGGCGAGTCGAGCGACGACGCTCGGTAGAGAACTCACCGAATCCGGCGGAGGTTGTCTCGTGTTCCCAGCTATGTGACCGTGCACGAATCTGAGAATCACCCGTGCTACCCCTCACCCCAACCCTCTCCCCAGAGGGGAGAGGGAGAAAAGAATGCATGGTATTTGAACGGAGCGATTGAGATGTTATTCTCCCTCTCCCCGCTGCGGGGAGAGGGTCGGGGTGAGGGGTATTCTCATATTCGCGCACGGTCATCTAGCGTGGCTACGCCAATCGGCAATGTGTTTCGACGGCTCTTGTGATCTGAGCAATGGCAGCAACACGCAACAACAAGGTTGGGCCCGAGCCCCGTTTGGACGAGAAGCCGACCGACTGGACTTTGGTCGAACTCGCACGCGGCGATTCACCACCGGCGATAGCGACACGTCGTGCGTTGTTCGAACCATACATCCGGCCGGCCTGCAAGTACCTGCTCAGTGTGACCCGCGATCCAGATGCCGCGCACGATCTAATCGGCGAGTTCTGTGTGTCGTTTCTCAGTGGCGGTTTTGTCGTCTCGGCCGAGGAAGAACTCGGTGCACAGATCAAGCGCACTCTGGGTCGGGTAGTCGCGAACCGGCGACGGCGCGGGCTTCGCGAGGGCCATCGGCATGCTGAGGCGCCACAGGACGACGTGGATCAGCTTCCCGCCGGGACCGGTGCGAGCGGCCAGGTGATGCGTATCGCAGCGAGGCGCGTCGTGCACTGCTCGATTCGGCATGGCGCGAACTCGAACGTTACGAGGCCCGCCAGCCAGGCTGCTGGCACTCGACGGTGCTCAAGCTCCGGGAGTTGTACCCGGACGATTCCAGCGGCGAGTTGGCTCAAGTCTTGTCGCCGCTGCTGGAGCGACGGCTCAGTCCCAACGCGGTCCGCATCATGCTGCACGACGCCCGCGTCGCCTTTGCCCGCGCCCTGTGGCGCGCCGCGCAAACCGGCTGCGCGGCCACAAGTAGCGATGAAGTCCAGGAGTTCTTGGAGGAACTGGGGATTTGGCGGTTCGTTTCTGGTTGCGGAAGCACCGGGCGAGAGATGGTCCGGTCCCCAGCCGCCCAGAAAGCTCCCCGCGAGCGTGCGAGATTCCAGCAGCAGTTCGACGCCCAACTTGTTGTGCCACTGCGATCGTCGAACGACGACGCGATGGGATGAGCGAGCCATGGTTGCATCCCCCGTTTGTGGTGCCTTCGTCCCTTGTGGCGATCTTGGGTGTCGGCCACGAGGGGCCGCGCCAGCGATCGCGTGCGTGTCAGAGGCGCCTCTATCTTCCATAGCCTCGAAACGGCCCGCGCATTTCCGACTTTCTCGAAAAAAGTTCCGTTTCCTCCCATGTTCGTTCTGAATAGCTGCTTATGCCGCCTCGCAAACGGCGGACAACGATGCGGGGAATCTGAGGGAGGATGGCGAGGGTCGGCCGGTGCCGTGGCCAGCGGGCGCACTGTGGTTCACGGGGCGCGACACACTTCGGTATCTACACAGGTCCGGCTACGCAGCTACCCCGAAGGGGTTTCAGACCCCAGCCCAGGGTCGCGAGTCTGCGAGCGCACCCTGGGTTTCTGGGGAGTTGCACCGGTCGAACCCCGTAGGGCGCCGTAGGGGTTCCACAACCCATCCGGCTAGGGTTGCACCCTTTCAGGGTGCCGGGTTTCGAACGCTCTGGTACCCAGGGTGCGCTCGCAGACTCGCGACCCTGGGCTGTGGTCGTGCGACGCCTTCGGCGTCAATCCCGACTTGTGTAGATACCAATGCCCCAGAGGGGAGACGGAGAAACTCGCTCCCTCTCCCCTTTGGAGATCGTCCCGCTTTCGTAGCATCGCTGGCGCAGCCTGGGCAAGGATTTTCGGCGGATGGACGTCGATTCCAGGTGAAGGGGTTGCGTCCGTGGTTCGCAAAGTGCGTCGCGTACGAATCTCAGTAGAGGCCGGCGAGCGGAACTCCGGTCGAGACCCGATAGCTGCGGCCGAGTCGGTCGTGCAGTTCAGCGTCCGGCGCAATGCCGAGCGCCGAGTAGATGGTTGCGGCCAAGTCGGCGGGCGAGGCTGGTTTCTCGGTGGGATAAGCGGCGATGCGATCGGACGCGCCGTAGACGAGTCCGCCGCGAATGCCGGCGCCGGCCAGCACGACCGAGAAACACGGCGCCCAGTGGTCGCGGCCGGCCGCCGCGTTGATTTTCGGCGTGCGGCCAAACTCGGCCAGACACACCACCAGCGTTTCGTCCATCAGGCCGCGCTGCGTCAGGTCTTCGATGAGTGCGGCAAAACCCTGATCGAACGGCGGCAGCAACTTCGTCTTCAGGTCCTTGAAGTTGTCTTTGTGCGTGTCCCAGAACGCGTCGTCGCGCGCCCAGTTCACCGTGACCAGCGACACACCCGCCTCGACGAGCCGCCGCGCGAGCAGCAGCCCCTGACCAAATGCGTTGCGCCCGTAGCGGTCGCGGATGTGCGGCCCTTCGTGGTCGAGATCGCACGCGGCCCGCGTCGTGGGCGAGGTGAGCAGGTCGAACGCGCGTTCATAGAAACTGTCTACCTGCCGAACGCTCGCTCGCCGCGCGAGAGCGCTGCGGCGGTCGACCTCGTCCAGCAGCGCTCGTCGCGTCGCGAGCCGCGCCGCGTCGTCGGACGCCGGGAACGCCTGGAAGTCGGGCGAGCTGGCGTCCTGTGAGATGAAGATCGGGTCGTGCGTCGAGCCTAGGAAACCGGCAAAGAAGCCGGGGAAGATGAAGTTGCCGGCCGACACCTGATTGGCCGGCGCGTTCAGGCTGACGGCCGGCGGCATCGCGCTCGCGGCCGGCCGCAAGTAGCTGAGCACCGAGCCGAACGTGGGGAAGTCGCCCGGCTGATTGCGCGGGTTGGTGTTCGGTGCGATGTGCCGCACGCCGGTGAGCATGTAGTGCATCGCGACCGTGTGAGTGTTGTCGGGGTGGCTCATCGACCGCACGATCGCGAACCTGTCGGTCAGCCGCGCCAAGTGCGGCATGTGCTCGCAGACCCACGTGCCGGGCACGCGCGACGGAACCGGCCGGAACTCGCCGCGCACCTCGCTCGGCGAATCGGGCTTCATGTCCCATGTGTCTTGATGCGCGGGCGCGCCGAACAAAAACACGACGATGCACGACTTGGCTCGGGCGAAGTGTCCGTCGCGAACGGACTTGCCGGCGATCGCGGCCGACGCGCGAGCTTGCCAGAGGTCGGGCAACGTGAGCCCGAGCGCGCTCAAGCCGCCGACGCGCAGCCACTCGCGCCGGCTCGTCCCCTCGCAACACCGCGTCGGCGGACCCGAAATGGAGAACATGGCACACTCCGCCGTCAGGCAAACGGGCGAGTGCTACTTCTTTTCCGGCGTCGCCGCGCCCTTCGCCTTCTGCTCGACCTTCGCCTTCACGTCGACCGAATCAGCGCCGACTAGTCCGGCGGTCTTTTCCGACAGCTTCTTGGCCAAGAGGCCGGTCGTGTCGCAGCCGGCGGCGATCGCGGTAATCTTGCCGCCGCGGTCGATCAGAGAATTCGTCGGCATGGTCTTGGTCTGGAACACGTTCCAGCTTTCGCCCTTGGTGTCGACCGCGTAGAGCATGTTCAGTCCCTTTTGCTTGACGTACTCTTCCACCTTCGCGTCCGCTTCTTTGAAGACGGCGAGGCTCGTAAGCCCCTTGCCCTTGTACGCCTCATGCAGTTCCTGGAAGTACGCAAGCTCCTTGTCGCAGCCTGAGCAACCGCACGTGAGGCGCACGAGCACCGGCCCTTTTTCGGTCAGTTCGGCGAGGTTGATGACCTTGCCCGTGGAATCCTTGATCTTGAAATCCGGTGCCTGCTGGCCGACAGCCAGTTTCGTTTCCACCTTTTCAGCGGTGGGTTTCTTGGCAGGCTCGTCGGCACGAATCGACACAAGGCTAGTAGCGACGCCGATCGCCAGGCAGACGTGGAACGCGCGCTTCATGATGACCTCCGATGGTACGGGTGTTGGTGGGACCCACACAGGTTGGAAGTGGCGACGAGTCTAACCGCATGCGGTGATCGGGTCAACGATTGCTGTTGGTCGGGGTGTATTTCCGTAGCTGCGCCTCGCTCGTTTAACCCGCGGCCGCAGGCGAGGTCGTGTTTGATCCGTGCAATTCGCACGATGCCGACCTCGCCTGCGGCTGCGGGTTAAACGAGCGACGAATGCAATTACGGGTATGCACCCTGTTGGTCGATGATGGTCGATGGCTGCCGTGTTGTCGTCCGCTCCGAAACGACGCCGGCATTGCTCATAGGCTAGGCATCGGACCGCGCTGGCGCCGCGAACCTTTTTGTGGGCGATTCAATCTAATAGTTGATTCCCCGGCGGTTTGTTGCAGATAATGGGACGCGTTCGGCAACCCGACGAGGTTGGCACTGACGTTGCTCAATCATGTCGCCGTTCGGCGGCGGGTGGAGTAGACATGGGAATGGATTACCCAAGACGCAACACGCGATTCGACCGTTTCGGTTCACGTCCCATTTTCGTCGAGGAGGAGAACTATGAGTCCAAAGCAACGACGCAAGTTCCGTGGTTTTCGCCGCACGTCTCGACGGCCGCGTGATTGGACGCGGTGGCATCGTGAGGGGCTATTGGAGCCGGAGGCAAGAGGGAGCTTGCGGTTGCGAAGTGTGCTGACGGGCTTGCGAGTAACATGAGTGATCGCAAGGCCGTTTCCGAAAGTTCGTTGCTGTTGACCCTGGAAGAAATCAGCCAGTTGGTCTCGCACAGCCACGACCCAGGCGAGACTCTGGCGAACATTGTCCGATTGATCCAGGGGCGGTTTCGCACCGACGTTTGTTCGGTCTACTTGCTCGAGCCCGATCGTGGCGAGCTGGTGCTGGGCGCCACGATCGGGCTGAAGCCCGAAAGCGTCGGCCGCGTTCGCATGCGACTCGACGAGGGCCTGACCGGCCTGGCCGCGGAACAGATGAAGGCGGTCATGGTCGCCGACGCATTCAAGCACCCGCGGTTCAAGTTCTTTCCCGACGCGGGCGAGGATCCCTATCATTCTTTTCTTGGCGTGCCGCTCGTGGAAGGCGGCGTGTTGCACGGTGTGCTGGTGGTTCAGACCGCCGATCCGCGGGATTTCTCGACAAGCGAAGTGCGCATGCTGGTCACGGTCGCATCGCAGATCGCGCCGCTGGTGAGCGAGGCGCAGTTGCTCGATCAGATCGTCGCTGCCGCGCATAGAGGGTCGTCGGCCGCCGAGCGGGTTCTCGCGTTGGGCGTGGCGGCGGTGCGCGGCACGTCGCTCAGTCCGGGCGCCGGCATGGGCGAGGCGTACATCGTCAACGGGTTCGATGAGTGGCGGCGATCGCTGGCGGTCCGCAGTCGCGACCCCTCGGCCGAACCGTCGCGGCTCGCCGGGGCGATGGACGCCGCTCGCGAAGAGATCGCGCGGGCGAGTCACCGCATCTCGTCGCTCGTCGGCGAAGACCACGGCGCGATCTTGCAGGCCCAGCTCATGATCCTGCAAGACCGCAAGATCGAGAAGGACCTGCGCGACCATCTCGGATCGGGCGCCACGGCCGAGGCCGCATTG
Source organism: Planctomycetia bacterium (assembly GCA_036758585.1). GTDB lineage: Bacteria > Planctomycetota > Planctomycetia > JALXBF01 > JBGPMX01 > DAIOWH01. Next base: position 15,374 of record DAIOWH010000058.1, on the reverse strand, counting down.
CTCGAGACGCTCGACTCGTACGTCGTCGCGTTTGAAAAACTGCCGAGCGAGTATTTCCAGGACCGCATCTTCGACATCCGCGACGTTTTTCGGCGGGTCCTCTGGCACTTGCAGCCGTGGGCGGCCGGGCCGGGTCCGACCGGCGAGGCGAAGCGGATCGTCCTGGTCGCGCGCGACGTGTCGGTCATGGAACTCTTCTCAGTCGACCTCGACCGACTGGCAGGCGTCGTGGCCCAACACGGCGGCCCACATAGTCACGCCGCGATTCTGGCCCGCAGTCTGGCGATTCCGATGGTCGGTCAGGTGAGCCGGCTGCTCGACACGATCGAACCGGGCCGGCAGTTGCTCGTCGATGGGTCGGCAGGAGTCGTCTATGTCTCGCCGACCGCCGACCAGATCGCGTCATGCGCCTCGCGATCTGTTGCAACGCCCACGGCCGCCGCAGAGACCGCGGCCACGCCGTCCGGACTGCCTCGACTTCAAGCGAACATCAATCTGCTCTGCGAGGTTGCGCCGGCGATCGAACACGGCGCGGCGGGCGTCGGACTCTATCGCACCGAGTTTCTCTTTCTCGCCCGTCGCACATTGCCCACGGAAGAGGAGCAGGTGGGAACCTATCGCAAGCTGCTGACGATGCTCGGCGGCCGACCGGCCAGCATTCGCACATTCGACTTGCGGCCGGACAAGATGGTGCACAACTCGCACCTGCGCGCGACGACCAGCGGGCCGCTCGATTGGCGGCTCGTGCTGGAGTCGCCCACGCTGCAGCAGTTGTTCCGCGACCAGGTGCGTGCGATCCTGCGCGCGGCAACGGTCGGGCCGGCGCGTATTCTGGTGCCGCTGGTGACTCGCACCGAACAGCTCGATTTCGTGGTCGAGTCGCTGGGCCGCGCCCGCGACGAGCTCACTCGCGATGGACTCGATTTCGCCGCCGACGTGCCGCTCGGGATCATGATCGAGGTGGCCGCCGCGGCGGTGATGGCCGACACATGGGCGCCGCACGTGAACTACTTTGCGCTAGGCACCAACGACCTGGTGGCCTCGGCGCTCGGCATCGACCGCGACGATCCGGCCGTGGCCAGCCTGAGTGACCCGCTGCATCCGGCCGTGTTGCGCACGATCGACGACGTTGTACGCGTTGCTCACGCCGCCGAGCGGCCGGTCACCGTGTGCGGCGAGATGGCCGCCGATCCGCAGGGCGCCGTCGCGCTGGCCGCGATCGGCGTCGATTCGCTGAGCCTGCCCGTGGGCCAGCTCGCCGCCGCGCGCCGCAGCCTTGCCACGCTCGCCAGCGACACCTTGGGGCAACTCGCCGAGCAACTTCTGACCGCACGCACGGCCGCGGCCGCCAGGGAGATGGTCGCTCGGCCGACGAGTAGGTAGTTTCGCAAATAGGTCAGCGGGCCGTCGCCCGCAACTCGGACAGGTCGGACCGGTCCGACGGGTCGGACCCATGTTCTTGCCAATCGGTCAGCGAGCTGTCGTCCGCAGCAGCCATCGTTCGAGCGGTCGCTTCACGCCCGTGATCCACGGTTCGCGCGGACTGATCGGCGGGACTAGGATCGTGAAGATGCCGGCCCGCCGGCCCGCCAGGACGTCGGCGAATAGCTGGTCGCCGACGATCGCCACTCGCGTGCGATCGAGCTGAAGTCTGGCGAGTGCGGCGCGAACGCCCCAGGTGAGCGGCTTGTACGCAGGCGCCACGCACTCGATTCCCAGACGGTCGGCCAACGGTTGCACGCGATAGGGCCGGCCGTTCGTCAGCATGCAGAGCCTCACCTGATCGCGCATCTCCGCGACCCACGCCACGATGTCGGCCGGAAAACTCGACTCGTAGTAATCCTTCAGCGTTCCGTCGAGATCGACAAGCAGCGCCTCGACGCCCAACGCGCGGATCATGTCGCCGCGAATGTCCGTCACTCGATCGAGTCGGAGGTGCGGCGCGAGTGATCTGAGCACAACGGAGCCTCGGGTTGCGGGAGATCGAGACGATTCTGCATCCGGCCGGATTCTACCGGCGGCCGAGCAGGCTTGCCCATGTCAAGCCGCCGGCTGTAGATTGCTGCACCATGATTGCTGCGTGCCGAACAGTTCGAACGGTGGCACTGGGCCTGTGGGCCGGAGGCGCGATCTTCTTTTCGTTTCTGACGACGCCACGGATCTTCCACGTGCTGCGCGACCAGTTGCCGCACAATCCGCCGCCTGGTGTGGCAGGTCTCACGCCCGAGGTCGGCCTCAGGCTGGCCGGCGACACGGTCGGTGCGGTGTTCCCAAGCTATTTCGCCGCCCAGATCGCCGTGGGTGCGATGGCGGTCGGCGCCGGCCTGTTGGCGGGGCGGCACGGGCGGTGGTCCAGATCGGTCCTTGCGTTGTCGATCGTTGCGCTCGCGATCGTCACGCTGCACGGGCTGACGGTTTATCCACACAGCACGCGCATTCTCGACGAACACTACCAGGCCGCCGATGCGGGCGATGCGGCGAGGGCGGCCAGTCTGCGAAAGACGTTTGGGATGTGGCACGGCGTCAGTCAGATGCTGAACCTCGTTGCGATACTGACCGTGGTGGTTGCGCTGGTGCTCGCCGCACTGCCGGCGGACGACCGAGCGGCTTCAGCCGCGACGCCGCTGCGTCCGTGGGTCGAGGAGTTTCAGGCCGTCGAACACCGTGCCACCGGCGAGAATGCCGAGGAACAACTGCGGCTAGCGGACCAGTTGCGTCTCGGCGATCTCGATCGCCTTGAGTAGGCCGCGGGCCTTGTTCAGCGTCTCTTCGTACTCGGTGGCCGGCACGCTGTCGTAGACGATGCCGGCGCCGGCCTGCAGGTAGACCGTGTTGCCCTGGATCACCAGCGTGCGCAGCGCGATGCAGGTGTCCATGTTGCCGGTGAAGTCGATGTAGCCGACCGCGCCGGCGTACGGGCCACGACGATGTGGCTCGATCTCGTCGATGATCTCCATCGCACGCACCTTCGGCGCGCCACTCACCGTGCCCGCCGGCAGGCAGGCCCGCAAGGCGTCGAGTGCGCTCCGGCCCGGCGCGAGTCGCCCCGTGACGTTCGACGTGATGTGCATCACGTGGCTGTAGCGCTCGACCGTCATCACGTCGGACAGTCGCACGGTGTTGTAGCGTGCCACGCGGCCGACGTCGTTGCGGCCGAGATCGACGAGCATGATGTGCTCGGCCCGCTCCTTTGGGTCGGCGATCAGTTCGGCCGCGAGCGCCGCGTCTTCTTCGTCGGTCGCGCCGCGCCGTCGTGTGCCGGCCAGCGGGCGGATCGTCACCAGGTCGTCCTCGACGCGGACCATGATCTCGGGCGAGCTGCCGACCAGGCACGTCGGCCCGGTGCGGAGAAAAAACATGAACGGGCTGGGGTTCACCACGCGCAACGTACGATAGAGATCGAACGGCGATGCGGTCGTTTCGGTTTGCAGCCGCTGGCTGATCACGACCTGGAAGATGTCGCCGGCCCGAATGTACTCCTTGCACTTTTCGACCGCCGCTTCGAACTGCGGTCGCTCGAAGTTCGAGCGGAACTGCCGCGTGACCTGGCCGTCCGATTCGATGTCGCTGAGCGGCAGGTTGACGGGCGTGTGCTCAAGGCGCTGGACGAGTTCGTCGACGCGCCGGCAAGCCGCGTCGTACGCGCGGCGCAACGACTCGGCCGCCGCCGTGCCGCCGCCGCTCGCCTCGACGGGCACGTGGGCATGGGCCGTCACGGCGATCGTCTTGCGAATGTGGTCGAAGATGACCATCGCATCGTAGAAATCGAACGCGAGGTCGGGCAGTCCGCGATCATCGCGCGGCGCGTTGGGCAGATGCTCGCTGTATCGCACAGCGTCATAGGCCAGGTAGCCGACGGCCCCGCCACAGAACCGCGGCAAGCCGGGCACATGCTCGGCGTGGTAGCGGGCCAGCAGCGATTCGAGATGTTCGAGCGGACCGCCATGCGACGCGAGCGGCCCAGCGGCCTGCGCTCCACGACCGCCGGTCCGCACCTGCTTGCCCGCCGCCTCGAAATGTAGGAACGGATCAGACCCGACGAAACTGTACCGGCCGACCTTCTCGCCGCCGATCACGCTCTCGAACAGAAATGCGTTGCCGCCCTGGTCGAGCTTGCAGAACGCGCTCACGGGCGTCAGCGTGTCGCTCGCCAGTTGGCGATACACCGGCACCACGCTGGATCGCCGCGCCAGAGCCACGAACCTGTCGAAGTCGGGATGATATGCCATTGCGATCCGATGGAGGCCTAATTCGTTGTGTGGCAGAGTATCTCCAGCACCTGGTGGCCGCCGTGGGCGGGCGCCAGGCCAAGTTGCCGAATGATCTGCGTAGGGGGCGACAGCGCCACGGCGCCGGCGTCGACGAGGGCGTTCGGCACGACGACCCGTCGTACGTTATCGACTCGCGATTGACCGCGTCGCTGGGCCCACAGGTCCTCCAGGCTTTCGATGGTGGCTTCGGTACTGATCCGGCCCATGCACTTCTCCTTTATCTTCCGCGTACAGTTTTGCCAACAAGCCCCGCGGCGGCAAGGCTCGGTGTGCCCTAAGTACTGTGCCACATTGAATAGGGTCTGGAATCGGCTTCGGTCGTTTAACCCGCAGCCGCAGGCGAGGCACCACAAACGCCAGTCATGCCTCGCCTGCGGCTGCGGGTTAAACGAATTCGAACCCCTTCAATGTGGAGCAGTACTAAGCCTACGGTCTGCGTGCTTGACACCCCTCGCGCGCCGACTAGAATTGAGCCGTCCAAGCAAGTCTGAAAGCGGGGGACCCGTTCGTGACGAAGTGCCAGAAGTGTTCCAAGCCGGCGACGATCCACATCACCGAGATCGTGCAAGGAAACCCGCTCGAGTTTCACCTGTGCGAAGAGCACGCGCGGCAACAACTGTCGGGCGAAGAGCCGGCGGTGACTCCGGGTGACAAGCAGAAGGCCAAGGTCAAGGCCGTCGGCAAGGGCAAGGACACGTCGGAACTCGACAAGCAGACCTGCCCGGTGTGCGGCATTTCGTTCCTCGAGTTTCGCAACGCGGGCCGGCTCGGCTGCCCACACGACTACGAGGCGTTCCGCGAGGAACTCATCCCGCTGCTCGAGAACATTCACGGTGAGACTCAGCACGGCGGCAAGATGCCGAAGCGGATTCCCGCGGATCGGCGGCGACAGACCGAGCTGGTCCAACTGCGCCACGCGCTGCGCCACGCGATCTCGAACGAAGACTACGAAGAGGCCGCCCGACTGCGCGACGTCATTAAGAATATGGAGCAGGGTAAGTAGCCGAACCGTCATGAAGTGCGACTTCTGTTCCGAGCCGGCCACCGTTCACATTACCGACATGTCGCAGGGCAAGTACCGCGTCCTGCACCTGTGCGGCGGCTGCGCCGAGAAAGAGAAAAACGGCGAACTGAAACAGCACTTGAATGTCGAGCACATCGTCAAGAAGATCATCGCGGCGTTTGCCGGCGACTTGGCCGGCGAGTTGGCGAAGCTCGCTTGTCCGTACTGCGGGACGAAGTACATGGAGTTCCGGGCCAAGGGTCGGCTCGGCTGCCCGGCCGACTACGAAGTGTTTCAAAAGGGACTCGTGCCGCTGCTCGAGAGGATCCACGGCAGCGCTGAGCACGTGGGCAAGTGCCCGCGCCGTCGCGCGGCCACGGCCGGCCCGCACGCCGAACTGATTCGGCTGCGCCGCGAGCTGCGATCGGCGGTCGAGGCCGAGGACTATGAAAAGGCGGCGCAACTCAGGGATGTGATCCGTGCGAGGGAGATGAGTCATGGATCTTAACGAACTGACCCGCACCAGCGGCGAATGGCTGCGCGGCACCGGGCCGGAATCGGACATTGTGATCTCCAGCCGGATTCGACTGGCCCGCAACCTGGCCGACTACCCGTTCTCGGTGCGCGCCAGCATCCACGAAAAAACCGAGATCGCCGCGACCATCCAGTCGGCCATCCAGCAGACCAACCGCACGCGGCAACTCGGCTACCTCAGCGTCGACGACCTGACCACGCTCGATCGCCAGTTTCTTATGGAGCGTCAGCTCATCAGCCGCGAGCACGCCGGCGGCGACGGCAGCCGCGGCGTCGCGTTTCCGCCCGAAGAAAACGTCAGCCTGATGATCAACGAGGAAGACCACCTGCGCATGCAGTTCATGCGCAGCGGCCTGGCGCTCGTCGAGGCCTGGGAAGAGGCCAACTCGGTCGACGACTCGCTCGAAGAGCACCTGAACTTCGCGTACCATCATCAGCTCGGCTACCTTACCGCCTGCCCGACGAACGTGGGCACGGGACTGCGGGCGAGCGTGATGTTGCACCTGCCGGCGCTGGTGATCACCAAGCAGATCGAAAAGGTGTTCCGCGCGCTGCACAAGATCAACCTCGCGGTTCGTGGACTGTACGGCGAGGGCAGCCAGGCTTCGGGCGATTTCTATCAGATCTCGAACCAGGTGACGCTCGGTTCGAGCGAGATGAAGATCATCCAGAACATCACGACCGTGGTGCCCCAGATCATCCACTACGAGCGCGAGGCGCGTCAGGCGTTGCTCAACGAGAGCCGCGCCACGCTGCAAGATCGCGTGGCCCGATCGCTCGGCATCCTCCGCGCGGCGCACAGCATCAGCTCCGAAGAAACCATGCACCATCTGTCGAACGTGCGCATGGGCGTCAACCTCGGGTTGATCGACGATCTGTCGATCTCGACCGTGAATGAACTGTTCATTCACACTCAGCCGGCCCACCTGCAAAAGATTCAAGACATGGAGCTGGACAGCCAGGGCCGCAACGCCGCGCGGGCGAGCTACCTGCGGCTGCGGCTGCGGGGCGGCTCGGAGCGGAACTGAGGGCGAAGCGATGCGATCGCCGCGAATGAGCATGGCCGATTTCATCGCCGTGGTCGATCGCGTCGTGGCAGAACTACCCAGCCAGTTTCGCGAGCGGCTCGACAACGTCGCCATCGACGTCGAGCGGCGGCCGACGCCTGACGAGCTGCGCGACCAGGGCCTGGGCGCCGACGAGTGGGACGAGATTATGGGCCTGTTCCACGGCACGCCGCTGACCGAACAGCGGCACGACGAGTGGCACCCGAATCGGATCACGTTGTTCAAGGAGTCGATCGAGACCGCCTGCCGCAACCGTGCCGAGGTCGAGTACGAGATTCGCCGCACGCTGATCCACGAACTGGCCCACCACTTTGGCTACGACGAAGACGGCCTGGACGAGTTCGAATCCAAGCCCAGCCCGTTCGACGAGTAACACGATGAGTAACGAAGCTCGATAAACCGAACGAAGTGGATAAAGCTCAAAGAAGGGAAGCGACCCATGAACACCCAATCGCTGGAAGTTGAAGTGTCCTTGTTCAAGACATCGCTCGGATGGTTTGCGCTCGCGGGCCGTACGGGCCGAGTGCAGTGGTGTTCGTTCGGGCACGCAAGTCGTCACGCCGCCGAGCAGACTGCGCGGCGACGGTTCGGCGACGGCATGAGGCGGCGCGATTGGCATCCCACGGCGCGGCGACGGTTGTGCGACTACGCCGCCGGACACCATGTCGACTTCGACGACATCGCCATCGACACCGACGCTGTGCCGGTGTTCCACCGACAGGTTCTGGACGTGTGCCGTTCGGTCACCTACGGCAAGACGGTCACCTACGCCGAACTCGCGTCGCAGGCGGGTCGGCCGCGCGCGGTCCGTGCCGCCGGATCAGCGATGTCGCACAACCCGCTGCCCATTCTGATCCCCTGCCACCGGGTCGTTCGCAGCGACGGCGGACTGGGCGGCTACTCGTGCCCGCAGGGAATCCGGCTGAAACATCGTCTGTTGGTCATGGAGTCCGGTCGTCGCGGATGACGAGACCCGGAACTGGATGGGATGGTACACGCAATCCCGATGCGCGGCCGAACATCCAGATACGTTGCCGCGCCCTGAGTTGTGCGCCCGCGCTCTGACTAATTGCCATTGTTCTGCTCGCGATCCAACCAACGCATTCGCCGTCGCGCGTTGATTGAGTCACTTGTTGTGTCTGTTTTTCTTGAGTCGCTCATTGTGTCTGTGGCTCCACGTATGGCGCGGACGGCTGATTGTCGCGCCCAACCTGGCGTCGCACAAATCCGATGGTGCTGACAGAGTGCATGGCCCGTTGGGCCGATGGCCGATGCGAACTCATCCGTTCGATTCGGCACGCCCGAGGCGGACTCATCTGACGGCCAGATTTGTCGCAATCACTCCGGCTCATACGTGAGCTTGAGCGGATACTTGCGGGTGCGGGCGAGTGAGTGGGCCTGGTCGACGCGGAACTCGGCCTGTTCGAGCGGCAAGGTGATGACGTGAGCGACACCGGTCTTGTGAGCGGTGAGCATGATCTCGACCGCCTCGGTTTCGGGCTTGTGAAAGATGCCGCGCAGCGTCTCGACCACGAAGTCCATGGGTGTGACGTCGTCGTTGTGGATGAACACGCGGTACCGCGGTGCGTGTCGTTGTTTCTCGTCAGGTTCCTGTCGCGGCCGCGAGGCGACCGGGGCGACGGCGACGTTCGATTTATCGGGCATCGTACTGTTCTCCGAGATGGCGACGCACTCGTGTGTGGTGCGGCTTGAATGGTAGCGACCGGTCGCTCGGGCTGTCCACCAGACTTCGCGCGTGCAGCAGCAGCGAGGTGAAGATGAACAGCACGGCCAGCATCTCACAGGTTTCCTCGAACCAGGTTTCGAGCAACGGCCGCCCCGCGAGCAGCCAATCCAACTGACCCGCCGCCGCAAGTCCGAAACACGCGCCGCCCGCCGCGAGACAAGCCAGCGCGACACGGTTGCCGCGATACGCCGACGCTAGGAACACGCCGCACGCCAGCAGCAGTCCGCCGTACGGGAACGCCCAGTAGATCGAGCCGTCTCCGTGAATCCGAGTGCCGGTCACGACGACCATCATCTCCTTAAACGCCTCGTGCAGGCTGGCACCCTCGTCGACGCTCATCGTGAACCACAGCAGGCTGACGAGCAGCCAGGCATGCCGTTCCATCGGCGGCCCGCCGCTTGCCGCCCGCAACTCGCGCACGAGCAGGCTTGCCAGCGCGCACGCTGCGAGCGCGACGATGCTGACCCACGTGGCCAGCGAACCTTCGGAGTCGAGATCGAAGGCGGCGACCATGCCGTCGGTCGTGAGCGAGCTGAGCCGGATGCCGACGCAGTACAGGCCGCCGAGCACGGCGATCACGCACAGTCCGCCGGCGAGGATGATGACATAGGTCGAATCCTTTCGCGGGACAAGATCGGCGATCGAACGTGCGGGCCTCATCCGTGAAGCTCCCGTGCGAAACATGAGGGGGGCGGCAACGCGGGCCGATTATCTCGACTTGGCTTGTTTGGTCAATGCCGCGCCACCACATGGCCGGGCCAGCGGCTTCGATCACCGACCCGCCGGCGTCGAGCCGCCGTCGGCGCGCTTGACCATCGTGAGTTGACGGCCATTCTGGTCGTGGCTCACTTCATCCATGAACGTGCGGATCAACAGCAGGCCGCGGCCGCTGACCTTCTCGAGGTTGGCCGGATCGGTCGGGTCGGGCAGGCCCGAAGGATCGTAGCCGCGGCCCTCGTCGCACACCTCGAACACGGTTCGGGAACGCGACTTCCGCACAGACACGCGCACTCGGCGGCTGCAGTACGGTTCGGTCCGGCTGCGTTGTTCGACCAGGTCGTAGTATGAGTTGGGGTCGGACTCGCGCAGTTCAGAACCGACCTCCAAGTTGCCGTGCTCGACGGCGTTCACCAGCGCTTCGCGCAGCGCGACGGCGATGCGGATCAGGTCCGTTTCGTCGCAGACCTTCATGCACTTCAGTTCCTGTTCGATGTGGGCCACGAGGGGCGCGATCAACGACGTGTCGTTCTCCAAGTCGAACAGCCACTCAGCCTGTGTCAGGTACTCGAAGACGCGGCGTTTCTCGCGGTCGGCGCCGGCGACGGCCAACAGACCCTGAACGGTGGACGCCAGGTCCGTGGCAAGCAGGCGTTTCGGCACATAGCTGGCTGCACCGCGGCGCAGTGCATCGATCGCAATCTCTTCGCTGCCGTGAGCGGTCATCAAGACGACTGGCACGGTGGGATGATGCTTGCGAATCTGCTCGACCAGCTCCAGTCCCGTCATTCCCGGCATCTGCAGATCGGTGAGCACGAGATCGGGCGGCTCGTGCTGCAGGGCGGCCATGGCCGCCGACCCGTCTTCGGCGTATCGAATGGTCGCACTCAGTTGTTTTTCGAGCAGGCCACCGGCCAGGCGTCGATCGACGGCCGAGTCGTCTACGATCAGTATGGTTGCCATGAGTTCATCTCCTTGGGTCCATTGGGACCGTCGTCGTTGCGGGACTCCACGATTATGTCAGACGCAAGTACTTGTTCAGGGCCGGGCGCAGACGACTGACGGCGTCATCCAGCGCTGCGCACAGTTCATTCGCCTCGGACAGGTTGCCTTCGCGCCCGATGGTCTCGATCCGCAGCGCTGCTTCGGCGGCGGCCTGCGACCCGAAGACGCCCAGGGCGCCCTTTAAGCGTGTGGGCGGCGCGGCGGACCCCGGCGGCGTCGTTCGCCGCGATGGCCGCGCGGATTTCGGGCATCAAGTGCGAGTACTCCTTGAAGAAGATGTCCACTAGTTCCTTGAGAAGCTCTACGTCGCCCTGAACCCGCTCGATCGCCGTAGCCTCGTCAAAGATTTCGTCGGCCGACTCGGTCAGCGCGGCGGGCCGGTCGGCCGGCGTATCGGCGGCCAGACGCTCGACCGTGTTGTACAAGTCGGCCGCGCGGAGCGGCTTGGAAATGTAGTCGTCCATGCCGGCCGCCAGACAGCGTTCGCGGTCGCCCTTCATGGCGTGAGCGGTCATGGCGACGATCGGCTGGTGTGCGCCGGTCGTCTGCTCGTGCTCACGAATCGCGGCGGTCGCCTCGAAGCCGTCCATATCGGGCATCTGCACGTCCATCAGGATCACGTCGAATTGCCGGCGCGCGAGGGCTGCGAGGACCATGTGGCCGTTGCCGGCAACGGCGACCGAGTGGCCGCGCTTCTCGAGCAGCTTCACCGCCAGACGCTGGTTGACTGCGTTGTCCTCAGCGATCAGGATCGCGAGCGGTCGCCGACACGTGGCGGGTGCGTCGAGCGTCGTTGGCGTCGTGCGGTCGGCGAGCGATGTGCCTAGCGCCGTCATGATCGCGTCGAGCAGTACCGACTGCCGGACCGGCTTGATCAGGTAAGCGGCCACGCCCAGCTCGCGGCAGCGGGCCATGTCGCCCTGCCGGTCGGCCGACGAGAGCATCATGACCGTGGCGGCGGCCAGGTCGGGATTGCGCCGCAGTTCGGCGGCGAGTGAGAAACCATCCATTTCGGGCATCATACTGTCGAGCAACACAAGGGCGAACGGTTCACCAGCGAGGTGTGCCGCCTGCAAAGTGGCCAGTGCGGCCGCGCCGTTCGCTGCGGACGTCGGCTTCATGTGCCAGTTGGCGAGCATTTCTTCGAGGATGCGGCGGTTGGTTGCGTTGTCGTCGACCACGAGCACAGGCAGTCCGTGCAGCGACACCGGCTCGGTCGGCGTTTCGCGCCGGGACGTCGACACGCCGATGGTGACCGTGAAGTGGACGGTCGTGCCGCGGCCGGGTTCGCTGTCGAGCCAGATTCGTCCACCCATCATCTTGGCCAACTGCGACGAGATGGCCAGTCCAAGTCCGGTGCCGCCGTAGCGCCGCGTGGTCGATGCGTCGACCTGCGAGAACGCCTTGAACAGCAGGTCCTGCTTGTCGCGGGCGATGCCGATTCCCGTGTCGGCCACGCTGAAGTGCAGCGTGATCTGGCCATCTGCCATCGAATCTGTTTCGGCGCGGACGACTACCTCGCCGCGCTCGGTGAACTTGATCGCGTTGCCGACGAGGTTGACCAGGATTTGGCGCAATCGAAACGGGTCGCCGATCAGGTTGTCGGGCACGTCGGGTGGCACATGGTCGGCGAGTTCCAGGCCCTTCTTGTGCGCCCGCACGGCGAGCGTGGCGAGCGTTTCGTCGAGCGCGTCGCGGAGGCGGAAGTCGACTTGGTCCAGGTCGAGCTTGCCGGCCTCGATTTTGGAGAAGTCGAGAATGTCGTTGATGACGTTCAGTAGGTGGTCGGCGGACGACTTGACCATGCCGAGATACTCGCGCTGTTCGGGCGCGAGATCGGTGTCGAGCGCCAGTTCGGTCATGCCGATGATGCCGTTCAGCGGCGTGCGAATCTCGTGACTCATGTTGGCAAGGAACTCGCTCTTGGCGCGGCTGGCCGCTTCGGCGGCTTCCTTCGCCTTCTCCAACTCGGCCTCGGCACGCTTGCGCCGTGTGATGTCGCGCGAGATGCCGAACGTACCGCAGACATTGCCGGCCTGGTCGCGCAACGGCAGCTTGGTGGTGGAGACCCAGGTCTCCTGGCCGCCGACCCAGGTCTCCCTTTCCTCCTTGCCGACAACTGGCTGGCCGGAACGCATCAACTCGCGTTCGTCCTCGAGCGCCTGGCGAGAGTGCTCGGCGGTGAAGAAATCGGCGTCGGTCATGCCCATCGCCTGCGCCGGGTCGCTCAGTTCAAAGCGATGGGCGAGTGCGCGATTGATGCGGATGAACCGGCTGTTCGAGTCCTTGAAGTAGATCGCGTCGGGCACGTTGTCCATCAGCGATCGCAGCAGATACCGCTCGTGCATCAGTTCGGCCTCGACTTGCTTGCGTTCGATGAACTGACCGATCTGGCTGCCGATGTTCCCCATCAGCTTGAGGATGTGTTCGTCTGGTTGGCGAATCTCGCGGCTGAAGAATTCGAGCACGCCGAGCACCTCGCCGCCGAGCACGATCGGGAACCCGCACGCGCCGTGAAGGCCGACCTTGGCTGCGTACGGCGCCCGCGGAAAGTTCGTATCTTGGGTGACGTCGACGATCCACGCGGTCCGAGCGTTGGCCCAGACGCGGCCGGGCAGTCCGATGCCGGACGGAAACGTGACCTGGCGCGTACACTCTTCGAACTCGACGACATCGACACCGGTCTCGTGCCAAGTCTCGACGCAGCGCAAGACGCCGGCCGGGCGATCGACGCTCCAAATCGCGCCCATCTGCCAGCCCAACGTCTGGCAGATTGCTTGCAGTATCTTCGGGCTGGCATCGATCAGCGTCGCCGACTCGGCCAGCACGCGGGTCGCGGCGTGTTGAGCGGCCAGGTCGGCGTTGGTGCGGAACAGTTCCTTAGTCTTGGCCTCGAGGCCGGCGGTTCGCTCGCGGACCATCTCCTCCAAGTTCCTGTGGTGTTGCTCCAACTCGGCGTCGCGCGCTTGCAGTCCGGAGAGCATCGAGTTGAAGCCGTCGCACAGAACGCCTAGTTCGTCGTTGGCTTGTTTTTCGACACGGGTTGAAAAATCGTTGCCAGCTCGTACGTGCGCCGTGGCCTCGGCGAGACGCCGGACCGGCCCAAAGACGACTCGTTGCAGGCGGAGCCCGACCAGCATCGCAGCGACGATCGCCCCGGCCACGAGCGTCAGTGCGATGGCGACGTGGCCTCGAAACTGCCGACGAACCTGCTCCATGCTCGCGTAAAGGTATACGGTTCCCAGCGCTTCGCCGCCGGGTGCGATCCGCTTGAACACATTCATGAACCCATCGTCGCTGAGGTGTGCGCCGTCCGGCCCCAGAGTGGCGGGAAAGTCGGCGTCGGCCGCGTGGGACGGATACCTGACGAAGAGCTTGCCGTCGGCGTCGTAGATGCCGGCGAGCGTAACGGATGGTTTGAGCCGGAGTGAAGCCAATGCGTCTGTGGCGTCGCGAGGCGTCTGGAACCTGAGTGCCGCCTCACTACTGCTGCCCAGCACGTCGGCGAGCGCAGTCAGGTTGCTGGCCATCGAGGTCCTGAGTGCATGCACGTCGTTGATGATGAACGCGGCGCAGGCGATCAGCACCAGGGCCACCAGCCCGACCAGCAGCGCCCACAGCTTGGCGCGGATGGTGAAGTCACGGAACGAGCGCATCTTGGTCCAGTCCCGCGTCGTCTCTGTTCTCGTCCTCCGTGACAATCCGAACGACCTTCAGATTGGTGCCGAATTCCAGATGGTGGCTGTCGAGCAGACTCTGGGCAACGACGGCGAGTCCGAGATTGCTCCGAGGTCTCCACGCCAGGCGCATGTCCAGCTCGATGTCGGTTCGCCCGTCAATCGGTGGCAGGCCCACGCAAGCGTCGCAGATGCGCGCGGCGGCAGTGGTGCTACGTCATCGGCCCATCAACAGTTCGCAGATGTAGAGATCGAGTGCTTCGTAGTCGCGAGTCGCCCGGTACTCCTCGAGTCGCGAGTGATCCAATCCGCGCACTACCTCGACCATGTTCAGAAACATGCGCCGGCTGTTGGCTAGGTGCTTCGTATCGTCGGCCTGTTTGGTCGTGCGCATCGCCTTCACGTCCAGCCCGACGCACTCGCCCGCTCGGCCGTAGCCGGCGGTTTCGAGCACGAACACAGTGTTGAACGCACGCCGCAGATCGACCGAGCCGAACATCTTGTCCTGATCGTACTTCAAACCGTTCTGGTCGTTCAGGTGAACGCTCCAAAGTTTGCCGTGCCACAGGGCGTAAGCCATGTCGTCGGACGGGTCGAGGCCGGCCAGGATCGAGTGAGCGCTCTCGATCAGGATGCCGACCCGATCCGGCGCGACCGTGCGATACGCCACGCCCATCATGTGGCCGCAGGTCGGCAGGTAGCTTTGGTCCATCGGCTCGTTCGGTTTGGCTTCGCACAAGATGCGGATGTTGCCGTCGTGGTCGAGCAGCACGTTCATGGCGTCGACGATGCGCCCGACCGCGGCGACCGGGTCCTTCGATTCGCGAATGTACGAGCCTTCGCGCGCGAGCCACAGCACGAGGTTGCGTGTGCCGATCATGCCGGCGATGTCGACCGCCCGCTTCGACCGATCGATCGCATACCTACGGTCCGACGCCGAGTTCGCGGTGTAGCCACCGTCTATCGTCCTCGGGTGTTCCCACAGCCGCGGCGCGATGAACTCGCAGAACAGCCCCTCGTCGTCGAGCATCTTCTTTACCTTGGCCACGCCGCGCTCGGTCTCCGCCGCGCCCCAACCGGCGGGCACAACGTCGTCGTCGTGAAACTGCACGCCGTCGAAGCCCAGCTTCTTGTACGCGCGAATCTTTTGCGCGAATGGCACTTCCTTACGCACCACCGGCCCAAACGGATCGGCCCCTTGACTAATGTTCCACGGTCCGAATGTGAAGCGATACTTGGTCGGCTTGGCCATACAGTCTCCTCGCTTAGTGCTGTGCCACATTGAATAGGGTCTGAAACGGCTTCGGTCGTTTAACCCGCAGCCGCAGGCGAGGCACAACAAACGCCAGCCAT
>DAIOWH010000057.1:0-33168 GCA_036758585.1 Planctomycetia bacterium | reverse complement strand
CCGCCTGCACTACGACTTCCTTGAAAACCGTAGGGCATCCTGCTCGGCAATGTTGGGAAGTAAGTTGTCTTTCTCCTGGCGTGAATGCGCCGCTCGGAGCGTTGACTAGGTCGTAGGAACCCAATCACATGGGTCGGGCCGCGAGAGTATTGCGGCCTGTAGCGAGCGTCGGCCAAGGGTGCGGAGCGGTGCCGTGAGCTGACGCTCGCTTTTTTTCGGCTCTCCGCCAACTTTGGGGAGATTGTGGTGTGGCCGTTCCGGCCGCCTCACATCTGGCGGATGAAACGACAGGCGGGACGCCTGCGCCCCAAACTTGGCGGAGAGCCGCTTTTTTCTCTCGGCGACATCGCGTCCGCCGGCTGAGTCGCACGCATTCTGCTGCAAGTTCTCGCCTCGCAGACCAAAGCCCGGTATGCTTGAACCCGTCAGCGGCTGCGCCGGCAATCGCCCGGCGCTGGACCCAGGGGTTTCGCATGAGTCTTTCCGACACGGGAGCACACGCCCAGTTGCTCGACCAGGCGCGGGCAGGCGACGCCCAGGCTTTTGCTCGACTCTTCGAGCGATACAGCAATATGGTGCGCCTGACCCTGCGCTTGCAGATCTCCGCCGAACTTCGTGCCAAGGTCGACGCATCGGACATGCTGCAGGAGACGTTCTTGACGGCCTCGCGCTCGGTGGGCGACTTCGAGGGACGCGACCCCGAGACCTTCGTGCGCTGGCTTCAGGTGATCGCCGCGCGACGGGTCGCCGATGCGTATCGCCGTTACTTCGACTTCGAGAAGCGCGACATGCGTCGCGAGGTGCCGCTTGATCAACTGCTCGCGCGCGGCGACCGATCAGCCGCCAAGCTCGTGGAACAACTGGCCGATTCGGCGAGCGGGCCGCTCAGCGTCGCGCACCGCCATGAGCAGGCCGTGCGCCTGGCCGACGCGCTGGCCACGCTGCCTGAGCACTATCGCGAGGTCTTGCAGCTCCGCTACCTCGAAGAACGGCCGCTCGGCGAGATCGCCGAATCGCTCGGACGCAGCAAGGGCGCCACGGCGATGCTGCTCGCCCGCGCCATCGAGAAGCTGCGCGAGGCGCTGCAAACATCGGAGTCGCGACCGCTCGATCTTTGACCTCTGACCGTTCTCGGTATGCCCGACCTCGAAATCGAATCTGGCGGCCCGGTGTGGGACCTGGTGGCGGAGTTCCTGGAACGCCGCGAGCAGGGCGAGTCGCTCAACGTCGACGAGTTCATCCGCGGCCATCCCGACGTGGGCGAACGGCTGCGCGAGTGCCTGGCGAGTTTTCAGTGGATGGATGCGGCGGCCGAGACGGCCCGCACGGAAACCGAGGAGGAGCTGCCGCGTACGTTCGGCAACTATGAACTGCTGCGAGTGATTGGCCGCGGCGGCATGGGTTGCGTGTATGAGGCGGTGCACGGGCCGCTGTGCCGGCACGTAGCGGTCAAGGTGTTGCCACCCCACCTGACGCACGTGCGTGAGTTTCGCCTGCGGTTCCTGCGCGAGGCCCGGGTCGTCGCGTCGCTGCACCACACGCACATCGCGCCGGTCTTTGAGGTCGGCCAGATCGGCAACACGCTGTATCTGGCCATGCCGTTCATCCATGGCGCGAACCTGCGGCAGATCGTCTGGCCCGACACGGCCGCGCGCGGCGACCGCGCGACGCATCCGATCAAGACGCCGCGGCAATTCACCGCCGCCTACTTCCACTGGGTCGCCGACGTCGGTGTGCAGTGCGCCGACGCACTGGCCCACGCGCACGGGCGCGGTGTGATCCACCGCGACATCAAGCCGTCGAACGTGCTGCTCGACGAACTCGGCGGCGTCTGGGTCGTCGACTTCGGACTTGCCAAGGCCCCGACGCATCCGTCGGTGACGAACCCCGGTGAGTTGATCGGCACGCTGCGCTATGCCAGCCCGGAACAGATTCGTGGCGAGCCGTTTGACGAGCGCACCGACGTATACAGCCTCGGCGTCACGCTCTACGAACTGCTCACGTGGCGCGAGGCGTTCCCGAACGGGACCATGTCCGAGGTGCTGGCCGCCGAACCGATCCGGCCGCGGCTGGTGAGTCCGCGCATCCCGCGCGATCTCGAGACGATCATCACGCAGGCCATGGCCAAGCGCCCCGCCGATCGCTACGCCACCGCTGCGGCGCTGGGCGATGATCTGCGCCGATTCATTCGCGACGAGCCGATCCGCGCTCGGCCGATCGGTCCGCTTGGTCGACTGGTCCGCTGGTGCCGGCGCAACCCGGGCGTGTCGACGGTCGCGGCGGCCGCGGCTCTGCTGCTCGCCGCGCTGGCGTGGTTCGATCACTCGCGACTCGTCGTCGAGCGCGACAACCTCGCCGAGGCCAAGGCCACGGCCGACCAGCGCTACGCCGACTGGCTGACCCTGGCGGCCGAACGAACCATCGAATCGGGCGAGCCTGACCGGACCCAGAGCGCGCTGGCGATGCTGCGCGAGGCCAGCAGCATTCGGTTTCGGCCTGAGCACTGGGCGCTTGCCATTCGCGCGATTGACCAAAACACCGCCGCGCCCGGCCCAGGACTCAACCCCGCGCCGAAGGGTCTGAGGGCGGTGTCGGTCGGTCCGCGCGGGTCTGAGATTGTTGTCGCCGACGCTGCAGGCCGGCTGTACTTTTGGCCGAAACCGGACGGCAAAACATGGTCGGCGGCCGGATTCGGCGAACCGATCCGAACCATCGTGTGCTCGCCTGACGGCGAAACTCTGGCGGCGGTTTCGAAGCGACACGTTTGGATCGCGCGACGCGATCGGGAATCGCGCACACTCGACGACACCCGCGCGGCGCGTTACGAACCGTGCGCGGTGGCGTTCAGCCGCGACGGCCAGCAACTCGCGCTCTGGGGCCGGACGATCGCGCTGCTCGATATGCGCGACCGGCAGATCGCGTGGGAGCGGCCGGCGTCGGTCGACTCAGACGACGCCGATGGCCCTTACGCGGCGGCTGCGTGGAACGAGACCGGCACGCGCCTGGCCGCCGTGCTACGCACCGAACCGTGGATCGAACTCTGGAGCATGCCCGACGGCAGACTCCTGGACACCATCCACATCGAAGACATCGAGGTGCCGGCGGCCGCAGACGCGCCCCTGATCGGTCATGTCGCATTCAGTCCCGACAATCTCCAGATCGCGTGCGGCTGTGTCGATGGCACGGTCCGCACCTACAACCTGCCGTCGGCGGCGCGCGAACCGAATCCGCCGGTTGCTGCGCCCGGACCAGTCGAACGAGTGCTGCGCGGGCACGAGCGGCCGTTGATCTGGACGGCTTTCGCTGCCGGCGGCTCATGGCTACTCTCGGCCGATGACCGCGAACTTCGATTGTGGGACCTCGACCGCTCGCAACCGGCCGGCGTGCTGGTTCGCAGCGACGTGGCGATCCGCTCATGTTCGATGGACGCCCGCGCGGCCGTGTGGGCGACGACCGACGCCGACGGCCGGTTGCGCACCTGGCGGCTTCCCGACCCGAGACTGCATCGGGTCATTGCGCCGCTGCCCAACCGCATCACGGCGGTGGACGTCAGCCCCGACGGCCGATTCATCGCATGGGCCGACGGTACGGGCCGCGTGACCGTGCGCGATCGCATGCGCGACGCGACCGTGAACGAACTTGCCAGTGGACTGGTCGAGGTGCAACTTCGGTTCAGCCCGACTAGCCAGTCGCTTGCACTGGCCGGCGATGGCGCCGGGCCGGTCCGGCTCTGCTCGCTGACGGGCGGCGAACCAACGCTGCTGGGCGACTCGACCGGCGCGGCGACCGCGGTCAGTTTCATCGGCAGCGGCGATCGCCTGGCGACCGCGCACGCGGACGGAACGCTGATCGTGTGGAATCTCGTGACGCGCTCGCCGCTCGCAACGGTCCGCGCGGGACCGGTCGTGTCGCTTGCCGCCAGCGGCAACGGTTCCTGGCTCGCCGCGGGCGGATCCGACGGCGCCGTGCAGTTGTGGGAACTCGCGTCAATGACTCGCACAGAGGTCGCCCCGCGGCTCAAGTCGGCGGTGCGCTGCGTAGTCTTCAGCCCCGACGACCGCTTGCTCGTGAGCGCGGGTGACGACGGCCGCGTCTGTGGATGGCGCGTCCCCGACCTCGCTCGGCAGTACACCATCGAAGGCCCGGGCGAGGCGGTTTCTGGCTTGGCGTTCTGCCTCGGCGGCAATACGCTCGCCACTTGTGGCCGAGATGATCGCATCACACTGTGGTCGGGCAACCCGCCACAGCCGATCGGCGCTCTCGAAGCACGGTTTGCCAAACGATTTCAGACCTTGGCCGCCACGCCCGACGGCCGCACGCTCGTCGCCGGCGGCGGACCAAGACAATCCAACGGTGAACCGTCGGGCGACATCGAATCGTGGAACGTCGAAGCCATCCATCGCGCCGTCGTGGAAAGCGGCCTGGCTGACTGGATCGACTTCGGTCACTAGCCGTAGTAAGTGAGGAGAAACCACGAATCACACGAATCGCACGAATGCAGAAAAGAGGACCGACGCTTCAGGCGACTGTCTTCTCATTCGTGCTATTCGTGAGATTCGTGGTTGGTCCGGCTGGGAGCCCGCAATCCCAAACGAAACGGCCGGCCTGGTCGTAGCCAAGCCGGCCGGTGTTCGTGTCGTGGGTTCGGTCAGTGATCTCGATCCGCGAGACTACTGAGCCGATCGCATCGACGTCCTGTAACCCGTGGGGATGGGTGTCAGGCGCGGCGACTCGTTGAACGAGTGACCTTGGGCCGGTGCGGCCTCTGCCGGCGCGGCGCACGGCGAACCACACGAGCTGCCGCAATGCTTGTGACCGAGGCCGTGCACGAGGCCCTTCAGCTTGCTGCCGAGCTTGTGGCCACAGCCACATGGGTCGCACGCTGGCTTCGGGCAGCAGGGCTTGCAGAGCGAAATCTTCGGCAAGCACAGCTTCTTGGCGCACGGATCAGCGCACGCGGGTTTGCACGGATCGCAACTGTTGCGATGACACAGTTTGTCGAGCAGGCCGCCCGCGGAGGCCGGCTGGACAAATGCAATCGCCAGCCCCAATGCGAGGGCGGGCACAACGAATCTCTTCATCTGCCGTTCCTTTCCTGTTGCTCTTGGCAACCTCACCGACTGCCGGCCTATGTCGGCCGGCGACATGAATCGGTGGCCACTCTAAATGTGCCCCACGCCTATCGAATTGCAAATCCTGGCGACGAAATGGATTAACTTGGCGGGCGGTGGAAAGGTCTACCGGTTGACCGGTTTGGAGTGGGCGGTTGGTAGCGATCAGACGGGAGTTTCTAGCCTGTGGTCCGCTGAGAAGGGTCCGTCCCGCTGGTCACTCCTTGCGGTTCGTCGCAGTCTTGGCTGGCTCGAACTCCAGCGATCCGATGACGGCAAGATCCTGGGGGCCGAATTGGTCGACGCGGCGTGCATCGAGTTGGAAGATGAATACAAGTTGCTGGCCCTGAGGACTCGCGGCGATGTAGTAGTACCAGACGATCGGCAAATCGCCCGACTGACCGACGGCCGCCAGCCGGTAGACCCAGTGTCCCTTTGCGGCCGGCACCTCACCCTCCTGAATGAACTTCTGAAACTGCTGGCCGAGGGCCTGCTGCACCTGCTTGCGAAATTCGGCCGGGTCCATGTGGCTGCCGGCGACGACGGTGGGAGCGGCCAGGATATTGCACTGGGCGATCGAATCGCCGTTGTGCAGAAGCCGCATCAGCGTGACTCGCGGATTGTTGAGCAGCACCGCCCAGCCGCGCGGGAAGTGGAAGCGATACTGCCCGTCCGTTTGGGTGTACACGAGTTGCTCGGTTGCCGCATTCGCCGCGAGCGGCAGATTCGCGACCGCCTCTGAGTTCACATGAGCGACTGCATCGAACGATCGCTCAATCGTGAGCGACGATTGAGCCTTTAGGGCGTGGCTCACCGGTCCACGGCCGCGGTCGTCGTCGCGAGTGAGTTCTATCCGAGCGATCTTCTTGCGAGCGCGGTCAAAAACGATCTGGCCCGTCAGCGCCTGTTTGGTGGTGGCGCCGGACACCTGCCCTTCGATCTTTCCGCCGATCTCGAACCGGGCGGTGGCGTCCTTCACCTCGGCGAGTTTCACTTCGACGGCGTTTGTGGTGATCGCGTCGAGATTGAGCAGGGCGGCCACGACCGCGTCGGCGGGTTTCCAGGCGTCTCCGGGCGCTACGAGTTCGGGCGAGAGAAGCTGGCCGACGAGCAGGGTGTTCATCGGGGCTTCGCCCTGGAGCATGTCGAACTCTTCGACCGTGAGCGGACCCGATGGACTGAACAGGAACGGCCGTCCGCCACGGATCTCATTGACCACGACCCGCACCGCTTCGCGCAGGGTGCGTGTTGTACGCGAGTCGCGTACGCTGCTTTCGAGCGACGCCTGGGTGTAGAAACGGACGGTCCTGCCGGCCAGCTCCTTGGCCTCGGGCTCGATCGGCATCACCTTCTCTTCGTAGGCGAACTGGCCCTGTGCCGCGAACGGCAACGGAGTTGCCTTGTCGCCGGCGGGAGCGTTCTGGTTCCCCTTCGCGTCGAACTTTATCGTCACCGACCACGTGTCGCCCGCTTGCAACTCCTCGCGAAGCATGACCTTCTCGTCGGCGCAGACGACGCCGACAACAGCCAGCAACAGTCCGGCACAGCAGGCGGCACGCTTGGTCATCGCATGATTCTCCGGTGTTTCGCGGCAGGAACTGGATTGCGGCCGGACTGTACTGCGACCCTTTTTTTGTGTCAACTTCGACTACTTTTTCGGCTGGCCGCGCGGCAGGAACTCGATCGACTGGGCGACCGAATCGAGATCGCCGCGCAGGACGTCGGCGCGTTCTTCGAGCAGGTTGACCGCCAGCGTCGCGGCGCGGTCGTTCGCGCGCACCACGAGATAGTTCCACTCCTTCGGCTTCTGACCTAGCGTCGCCCGAATGCTGAACCGTTCGGCGGCAAGCGTGCTGGTGAGCGCGATTTTCTCGGGTGAGCTTGCCGCCTTGACGGCGGCCCTCTGCGACTCGAGCCAGGTGAGCAGTTCGCCGCGCAGCTTGGCGGACGTAGCCGGCGGACTTGGATCGATGGTCACGTGCATGCGGCCGCCCGTTTCTTCGTCCAGTTGAATCAGGTTCTTCTTCGCCGAGGTTATCTCCCAGTTGCGTGGGTAGCGGAACCTCACGCCCAAGTCGACGCTCTCGTACAACAGCGACGTGCTGCCGGGCGTGGGTTTTAGTTCGACGCCGGCCAAGCCCGTGTCCGTGAGCTTTGGGTCGTCGATGGCCGGGCGGCGGTCGAGTTCATAACGGCCCTGCAGTTTGCCGATCACGTTCCCCTCGCCGCTGAGAATCTCGCTCGTCCCGTCGAGCACCAGTCGCGTGATGAGCCGTGCATCGAGATCGAAGATGAAGTGACCTTCTACGTTCATGCGCGTCGGTCCCTGATCGGTCGGTCCGTTGAAGGAGCCAGCCATTCGCACGCGAGCCACTGCGCCGTCCACGGTCGACTTCACCTCGCTCAGCGTGCAGGCCAAGCCGCCTGATTGGATTGGGTTCACTCCAGTCAACTCACTGGTCGCTCCGGCAGACGCGGGCCACTGGTCGCCCTGCTTCACCGCGCCGCTGGGTAGCAGACCACGCAGCATGGGCGTGAACGGATCGCTACGTAGCATATCTAGCTCCGAAACCATGAGTGGACCGTCGGGACTGAACACGGTGTTGTGGTTGTTCTCGTGTCGCACCACTACACGCCCGACAGCCGGGCGGAGGACGATGCGCTGCGCCTGACTGTCGATTCGCTTTTCGAGTGTAGCGGTCCGACACAGTCGAACCGCGACCACGGGTTCATTCCCCTTGCCAAACTCCAGCACGCGCTCACGGTAATGAGTCGATCCGGTTGCCTTGATGGCAGTTTCAGTCACTTTTTGACCATTCTTGTCCATTCCACCCATGTTTCCCGTGAGGCTCACGTTCGTCTTGATCTCCAGAGTCATCCCAGATTGCATGGTTTCGCGCATCACAACCTGATTTTGGGAAATAGGTTGCGGCTGCTCCGGAATCGAGCCTGGCGAGGGGACAGTAACAGCCATGATCACTAGAAGAGCAGGCATCACGGCACCGCCTTTGCGACAAGGGCGAACCAACGGGCCTGACTGATCATCTAATCGGTAGGCGTCGTAACAGAAATCGTGGAAGTTGGACATTTGGGAAGCGCATTTTGCTTTTGTTTGGCGACCGCTCGTACTTAGAATCAGACCAACGCCCAGCGGCATACGACAGCGAAACGGGACGGCGGTTATGGAACGATATCGAATCCAAGCCCTGAGGCAGCTCAAGGACCAGCAGGTGCGGTACGCGCCGATGGACAAGCGGCTCGAGCAGATTTCGCGCGCCGAGGCCATGTTGGCCGAGATCGATCCACGAAAGCAATACCCCTATCAGTTTGCTTGCTTTCGCATCTTGGGTTATCGGCCTGAGAGTTATCCCGGCCTGGTGCTCGACGGTGCGGACTTGGTCCACGACCTGCGAATGTTCATCGAGGACCTATCGGGCAGCACGCGCATTGACTCGACGGCGGTCGGCGAGCCCGTCTGGACGGTGGACGAATTGAGCCGCAACCTGCGTGTGAGCACGAAGACCATCACGCGGTGGCGCGATCGCGGACTGGTCAGTCGGCGTTTTGTGATTGGCGGTCGTACACGTGTGGGATTCCTCAAGTCGTCGGTCGACCGATTTGTGGCGCGAAACGGCGAGCAGGTCGAACGCGGGGCCCGGTTCTCGCAGTTGGACGAACGGGAGAGGGAAGAAGTAGTGCGCCGCGCCCGGCGGATGGCGCGCTTCTGCACGCGTGCCAAGCCGGCCGAGATCATTCGCCGGATAGCTCGGCGCCTGGGCCGATCGCCAGAGACGATCCGCTACACGATCAAGAACTACGACCGCCAGAATCCGTCGCGAGCCGTGTTCGGGCGCACGAGCGGTCCGTTGGGCGAGCCGGAAAAGACGGTGATCTACCGCGAGCATCGCCGTGGCACGACGGTCGAGATCCTGGCGCGGCGTTATCGCAAGACGCGAACCACGATCTACCGCATAGTCAACGAAATGCGGGCGCGGCGCATTCTCGAAGAGAAGCTGGATTTCATCCCGAACGTGGCGTTCGAATCGCCGACCGCCGAGGCCGACATCCTCGGCAAGTCGGGCGAGGCGACGACCGGGGCCGAACGGAAGTCGCCCCAGGCGCGTACGCTCAAAGCGCCGCCAGGCTTGCCGCCCTACTTGAGCAGTCTCTATGAAGTGCCGCTTCTGACCAAGGAACAGGAGGTGTGCCTGTTCCGACGGATGAACTACCTCAAGTATCGTGCCGCCAAGCTGCGCGAATCGCTCGATCCGAAGCAAGCTGCGTCGTCGGTGCTCGACGAAGTCGAGCGACTACAGAAACAGGCGCTGGCGGTGAAGAACCAGATCATCCGAGCAAACCTGCGGCTCGTTGTTTCCATTGCCAAGCGCCACGTCGGATCGACCAACAGCTTCGACGAGCTGGTGAGCGATGGGAACATGTCGTTGATCCGAGCAGTGGAGAAGTTCGACTACGCGCGGGGCAACAAGTTCAGCACGTATGCGACGTGGGCGATCATGAAGAACTTCGCCCGATCGATCCCGACGGAACAGCACCAGCGCGATCGCTTTGTCACTGGGCACGAGGAGATGTTCGCCGCTACCGCCGACCGGCGATCGAACGAAACCGAGTTTGAGCACGACCTCGCGCAGATGCGAACCTCGATCGCCAAGATACTCGGCCGACTCGAAGACCGCGAACGAGCCATTATCATGGCCCGCTTTGGACTCGATGAGTCGGGCGAGCCCCACACGCTCGAAGAGGTGGGCGAAGAGTTGGGCGTGACCAAGGAGCGAGTGCGACAGCTCGAAGTGCGGGCGATGGGCAAGTTGCGGCAGTTTGCCGATGAGGAACACATCGAACTGCCGGACGAGTAACGCCCTCGTGTTCGTCGCCGCCTTGCGGGCTTCAGCGGGGCGATCACATTTTTTCACCGACGGTCTAATTGGGCTTGCCGAGCCGTTTGGCACAGCTATAGTAAGCGATTCACGGCCGGGGGTCAGGCTAGCGTAGCTCAACGGCAGAGCTCCGGTTTTGTAAACCGGAGGTTGTGGGTTCGAATCCCACCGCTAGCTCCATTGTGTTGGTTCGGCGCCGCAGCCCGCCGCAAGAGGCAGGCAGCACCCTGGGGGGCGAACAGAAGTCTGGGCTGGTCCCGCCACATTCCAGTTTCCGAACCAGTACCTCCGACCGAAAGCGGGCGGGTACCAAAGTGGCCAAATGGGCCAGACTGTAAATCTGGTGGCGCTGCCTTCACAGGTTCAAATCCTGTCCCGCCCAGTGACATATTGCGATAGAGAAACGGGTTTCGTAAGTTGTGGAGGCCTCGGCGGGCGTAGCTCAATGGCAGAGCCCCAGCCTTCCAAGCTGGCCATGTGGGTTCGATTCCCATCGCCCGCTCTTTTGGAAGGATGCGTGGGCGCGAACCAGAAGTCCCCGTAATTCAACTCTGATGGACCAGCCGGTTTGTTTTGTCGGTGTCCAACGGGTGTTTGTTGGGGGGATCGATACCGACCGGGAATCTCGCCTTGTGCGGTCAACGCGTGCGGTCAACGCGGCACTAGTGGCTACACTGTCGGCGCAGTTGTGTCGCTGCTGTAGCTCAGTTGGTAGAGCGCGTCCTTGGTAAGGACGAGGTCATGGGTTCAAGTCCCATCAGCAGCTTTGATGTGAACACGAACGTCTGGAATCGTCGGCCGGGTAGCTGACGCAAGAAACGGCAAGGAGCCCGACGGGTCTGGATTCAAAAAAGGTAGGCGCTAACTTAGGGAGCAAACGATGGCCAAGGAGACCTTTCAGCGTACAAAGCCGCACGTGAACGTCGGAACTATTGGGCACATTGATCACGGGAAAAGCACCCTGACCGCGGCCATCGTGCTGCGCCAGGCGGTAAAGTTCCCGCACATCAAGGTAAAGAGCTACGCCGAAATCACCAAGGGCGGCACGGTCCGAGACGAAAGCAAGACCGTGACCATCGCCGTCTCTCACACGGAATACGAGACCAACAAGCGGCACTACGCACACATCGACTGCCCCGGCCACGCAGACTACATCAAGAACATGATTACCGGCGCCGCTCAGATGGACGGCGCGATTCTGGTGGTCGACGCGGCCGACGGCCCGATGCCCCAGACTCGCGAGCACATCTTGCTGGCCCGTCAGGTGAACGTGCCCGCGCTGGTCGTGTTCCTCAACAAGATCGATCTCGTCGACGACGCCGAGTTGCTCGACCTAGTTGAAATGGAAGTGCGCGACCTCTTGAAGAAGTACGACTTCCCGGGCGACGACATCCCGATCGTGCGCGGCAGTTCCAAGCCGGCCATGGAGTCGGGCGGTAAGGACGACAAGTCATGCAAGTGCATCGATGACCTGATGGACGCGATCGACTCGGCGATTCCCGATCCGAAGCGCGACATCGACAAGCCGTTCTTGATGTCGATTGAAGACGTGTTCTCGATCGAAGGCCGCGGTACGGTAGGCACCGGCCGTATCGAGCGCGGCAAGTGCAAGGTCGGCGACAAGGTCGAGATCGTCGGCATCAAACCGACTCGCGAAACGACGGTAACCGGCGTCGAAATGTTCAACAAGACGCTCGACGAAGGCGTCGCGGGCGACAACGTGGGCGCACTGTTGCGCGGCGTGGACAAGACCGAATTGGAGCGTGGCCAGGTGCTGGCCGCACCGAAGTCGATCACGCCGCACACGCATTTCCACTCCGAAGTGTACGTGCTGGCTAAGGAAGAAGGCGGGCGCCACACGCCGTTCTTCGCCAATTACAGGCCACAGTTCTATTTCAGAACCACCGACGTGACCGGCTCGATCAAGGGCCTGACTTCGACCGAGAATACCGCCGCCGAGATGTGCATGCCCGGCGACAATATCCGTATGGAAGTCGAACTGATCACGCCCATCGCCATGGATGAGGGACTCCGGTTCGCCATCCGCGAGGGCGGCAAGACTGTCGGTGCCGGCGTCGTGACCAAGATCGTGAAGTAATCCACCCTCGACTTCTGAAGCGAGATCGGGTGCGCTATGCGTGAATATGTATGGTTGGAATGTGCGGAGTGCGGCGAGCGAAACTATCGTACGCCCAAGGAGACGCGCGGCACGGGCAAGTTGGAGCTGAAGAAGTACTGCCGCCGCGAACGAAAGCACACGGTACACAAGGAGTCGCGAAAGAAGTAAGCCAGGTTGAGAGAGGAGAGTTGAGAGTTGAGAGTCAGCGGAGTGCCCAGCCGAATGGCTTTCTGGCCCTCAACCCTCAACTCTTGACTCTCAACCCCTCCCTAGGGGTGTAGCTCAATTGGTAGAGCACCGGTCTCCAAAACCGGCGGTTGCGGGTTCGAGTCCCTCCGCCCCTGTTGCCGATTGCGAGGGACCAGGGTCTCAGGCCTTGCCGACTGACGCAAGGAAAAAAGATGGCGACGGTAACTGAAACACGACCGACTGGCGACGCCGCGCGAAGGGTCTTCTCGCTGGAGCCCTATAAGCGGACCCAGGGGCGCCGCGTCCGCCACTTGACCGCCGCTGGCGTCGCGCTGCTTGTCGCGTGGGGACTCAAGTGCCTCTCGGATGAGCTGCTCGATTCGGGGCAGTGGATCGGCTACGGAGTCCCAGTCGCCATGGGCTTGGCCTGCGCGCTGGGCATCTGGCGATTGATCAACTGGCCGCGATTCGCCGACTTCCTGATCGCGACCGAGGCCGAGATGACCAAGGTGTCGTGGTCGACTAGGTCGGAACTGAAACGAGCCACTGCGGTTGTCATCGTGACCTTGTTCAAGTTCGCCGGTTTCTTGTTCGCCGTGGACTTGATCTGGCGATGGGTGCTCGAGACGCTGGGCGTGCTGGTGAAGCTGACATGAGCGAAACGACTACCGAAAATCCGGAAGCCCAAGCGCCCCCCAAAGCTTGGTATGTGATCAAGGTCCAAAGCGGCCGCGAAGACACGATCAAGGAGGGCATGCTCAAGCGCGTCAAGAAGGAAGCTCTTGAGGATCTCTTCGGTGAGATCGTCGTGCCCAGCGAGAAGGTGTCTGAGATCAAGGGCGGCAAGAAGAAGGTCACCGAGCGAAAGTTCTACCCCGGTTACATCATGGTCAATATGGCCATCACGGACGAGACGTGGTACCTGGTGCGGAGCATCCCGGGCGTGGGCGATTTCGTCGGCGGCGCGTCGGGCCCGACGCCTATGGAACAGCACGAGGTCGACAAGATGCTCGGGCAGGCATCGGCTAAGACCGACGATCAGCCGCGGCTCAAGATCAGCTTCGACAAGGGCGAGACAGTCAAGATCAAGGAAGGCCCGTTCGAGAACTTCGAAGGCACGGTCGACGAAGTGATCGAAGCAAAGGGCCTTGTTCGCGTGATGGTCGAGATATTCGGCCGGCCCACACCGGTCGAACTGGAATACTGGCAGGTCGAAAGAGTCTGATATGGCAAAAGTCAAAGAAGTAACAGCCAAGGTCAAGTTGCAGTGCCCGGCGGGTCAGGCGACCCCCGCTCCGCCCGTTGGCCCGGCGCTCGGCCAACACGGCGTGAACATCGGTCAGTTCGTGCAACAGTTCAATGAACGCACGCGCGAAATGATGGGCACGATCATCCCGGTCGAGATCACCATCTACAAGGACCGCACGTTCGACTTCATCACCAAGAGTCCGCCGGCCGCGGTGCTGCTCAAGCAGGCCGCCGGCATCGCCAAGGGGTCCGGCACCCCCAACAAAGAAAAGGTCGGCAAAGTGACCAAGGATCAGGTGAAGAAGATCGCCGAGACGAAGTTCAAGGATCTGAACGCAAGCGACGTCGAACACGCGATGCGATTGGTCGAAGGGACGGCTCGCAGCATGGGTATCGAGGTGGCGGCTGGCTAGGACCGCATGGTGGGCCGCGAAGGCTTGGCCCATCCTACAAGGTTGTCAGGGCAGATTTGCCCGCACAGGTGTGAACATGGCGAAACACTCCAAGCGATACAACAAGCTCAGCAAGGAAGTCGAAGGCGTTCAGCCACAGTCCGTCGAGTCGGCGGTCAAACGGCTGAAGGGGTTCGTGGGCACAAAGTTCGACCAGAGCGTCGAGATCGCGATCCGGCTTGGGATCGATCCGAAACAAGCCGACCAGAACGTGCGCGGCTCGGTGAGCCTGCCGCACAACATCGGCAAGCCCGTGCGGGTCGCCGTGTTCGCTCAGGGCGAGCGAGCCGAAGCGGCGCGGGCCGCTGGGGCCGACGTCGTCGGCGCCGAAGACCTCGCCGAGAAGGTCAAGGGTGGCTTCATGGACTTCGATGTCTGCTTGGCCTCGTCTGACATGATGAAAGTAGTCGGACCGCTTGGGCGTGTGCTCGGTCCAAAGGGGCTGATGCCCACGCCAAAGACCGGTACGCTGGTCGACATGAACACCGACATGGGCAAGAGCGTCAAGGAGTTCAAGGCAGGCAAGGTCGAGTTCCGCGCCGACGCCGCAGGCATCGTGCACGCGCTGGTTGGCAAGCTGAGCCTGCCCGAAGAAAAGCTTAAGGACAACATCGACGCCTTCATCAACCACATTCGGTCGGTGAAGCCGGCTGCGGTCAAGGGTCATTATGTGAGGTCGATCACGGTGTCGGCCACGATGAGTCCCGGCCTGCCCATTGTGGCGGCTTGATAGAAGCGAGTGCGAACATGAGCAAGTCGCTCAAGAAAATGCTGAACGACGACCTGAAGAAATCCTTCGCGGGCGTCAACGACGTGGTTGTGCTGAGCGTCGAGGGGGTCGGCGGCATCGAGAACAACCAGATGCGGCTGGCACTGCGCAAAAAGAACATGCGGGTCCAGGTTGTGAAGAACACGCTGGCCAGGCGAGTGCTCGGCGAGATCGGCCTCGGCCCGGCGGCCACGTTTCTAGAAGGTCCCAGCGCCGTCGCGTGGGGCGGCCCGTCGATCGTCGATCTCGCCAAAGAGATCACCGACTGGGCGGGCAAGCTGAAGAAACTGCAGGTGCGCGGCGGTCAGACAAGCGGCCAGCCGCTCACGTCTGATCAGGTGACCGCGCTGAGCAAGTTGCCGTCGCGCGAAGAACTGCTCGGCCGGGTCGTTAGCTTGGCCCTCAGCCCGGCGGCCCGCGTGGCGAGTTTGATCGGATCGCCTGCCGGCCGACTGGCCGGTCAGATCAAGACCAAGGCCGAAGACAAACCGGCCGAGGCGGCGGCTCCGGCGGCAAGCTAACGGCGATCAACAACGAAACAAACAAACCGGATGCTTCTCAGAGAGGCGGCGAAAACGGGTGTCGTAGACAGGTTCAACAGCCATGCCAGACCGCAAGCGGCGGCATGGCGCGGGTGAAGCACTAGGGAGAATCATCGATGTCAGCAGTAGCTGAAACACGGCAGTGGGGCAGCAAGATCAAAGAGATCGGCGAGAACATCGTCGGTCTGACCATTCTCGAAGCCAAAGAGTTGGGCGACTACCTGGAAGAAGTACACGGCATCAAGGCGGCCGCGGGCGCAGTGGCCGTCGCAGCAATGCCGGGTGGCGCCCCGGCTGCCGCCGCCGAAGAGAAGACCGACTTCAACGTCGTGCTCGAAAACTTCGGAGCGAACAAGATCGCGGTCATCAAGGTAGTCCGCGCGGCGACCGGCCTGGGTCTGAAGGAAGCCAAGGACCTGGTCGAAGGCGCGCCCAAGACCATCAAGGAAGCGTTGCCCAAGGCGGAGGCTGAGAAGCTCAAGAAGGAACTCGAAGAGTCGGGCGCCAAAGTCTCGCTCAAGTAGGTTCTGCGGAAAACGTGTCGCTTAGTACCGTTCCGCACTGAAAGGGTTCGTTTAACCCGCAGCCGCAGGCGAGGCACAACAAGCACCAGCCTCGCCTCGCCTGCGGCTGCGGGTTAAACAACCGAAGCCGATTTCAGACCCTATTCAGTGTGGAGCAGTACTTAGGTTCGGGGCCGTCCCAAGAAGTGTCGTCGGCCAGCATCCGTCGGGTTGCGGCCTTCACCACCGAGAACGCTTGGCACACACGGCAACCATACGACCGAAAACAAGCACGACCCGCACGGCGGCGTAATTACGCGCGCCGTGCGGGCCTTTTTTGCCGTCCGAAGTCACAGAGGATGTGATCATGCCCATTCTGAACAACCGACGCATTACCGCTCCGACTCGCAGGTACTTCGGCCGCATCGGCGACGACTTCGCCGTGCCCGCGCTCACCGACATCCAGACGCGGTCGTATGAGCAGTTTCTCCAGGCCGACATCCCGGCCGACAAACGGAAGAAAATGCAAGGACTGGAGGGGGTACTTCGCGAGGTCTTCCCGATCGAGAGCTATGACGGCACATTGAAGCTCGAGTACTTCAAGTACGAACTCGGCAAGCCGCGCTACGAGCCGGACGAATGCCGCCAACTGCGACTCACCTACGGAATGCCGTTCCGCGTCTGGCTGCGACTGAACAAGGGCAATGAATCGGTCGAAGAGGAGGTGTACCTCGGTGACGTCCCGATCATGATCGGCGGCGGCGAGTTCATCATCAATGGCGCCGAGCGCGTCGTGGTGAGCCAGTTGCACCGCAGCCCCGGCGTCGACTTCGTCGTCGAGACCGAGGCCGGCGACCGCCGGTTCCATTCGTGCCGCGTCATTCCAGAACGCGGCAGTTGGATCGAGCTGCAGGTGACTCGCAAAGAGACACTATCGGTCCGCATCGACCAGAGCGGCAAGTTCTCCGCGATCACCCTGCTTCGAGCCATGAGTCCGGACTACTCGACGGACGAACAGATCCTGCGCACGTTCTACGAAACAGAGAGCGTATCGGTCACCGCCAAGAACTTGGAGAAGATCCAAGGCAAGACGGCCTGCGGCGACGTCGTCGATCCCGACACCGGCGAGGTGCTGGTCGAGAGCGGCCAGGTCATCACCGCCGCACAGGCCGAACGATTCACGACCACGAACCTCGCCAAGGTCGAGCTTATCGTCAAGACCGACGACCCGCTGGTGCTGCAGTCCATCGGCGAAGATCCGACCGCGACCCACGAAGAGGCGCTGCTCAAGATCTATCAGCGCTTGCGACCGGGCAATCCGCCACAGCTCGAAAAGGCCAAGGACTTGTTCAAGGAGAAGTTCTTCGACACTAGTCGATATCGCCTGGGTCGGGTCGGCCGATTTCGCATCAACCGCAAGTTCAACCAAGACATCGCGGAAGACGAGATGACGCTGAAGGCCGAGGATTTTGTCGCGTCGATCCACTACCTGATCCGGCTGCGCAAGAATGAGGGGATCATCGACGACATCGATCACTTGGGAAACCGCCGGCTGCGCACGATCGAAGAACTGGCCGCCGAGGAGCTGCGCAAGGGTTTCTTGAAGTTGCGGCGCACCGTGCAGGAACGCATGAGCCTGAAGGACCAGCAGGAGCTGACGCCGCGCACACTCGTGAACCCGAAATCGGTGTCGGCCGCCATCGAGTACTTCTTCGGCCGCAGCGAGCTGTCGCAGGTGGTCGACCAGACGAACCCGCTCGCGCAGTTGACCCACGAACGCCGCCTATCGGCGCTCGGCCCCGGCGGCCTGAACCGCAAGCGGGCCGGCTTCGAGGTGCGCGACGTACACATCTCGCACTACGGCCGCATCTGTCCGATTGAAACACCCGAAGGCACCAACATCGGCTTGATATCGAGCCTGTCGATCTACGCCGGCGTCGATGCCTACGGTTTCCTGGTGACTCCGTACCGCAGGGTGAAGAATCGCAAGCTCATCACCGGTGACGACGACGTCGCGTGGTTGCGGGCCGACCAAGAGTACGAGGCCAAGCTCGCCCCGGCCGACACACTCGTCGAGAAGGGCCGAATCGTCGACGACCACATCGTCGCGCGGTTCCAAGGCGACTTTCAGCGCATCGCGGCCACCGAGATCGACTACATCGATATCTCGCCGAAGCAGATGGTCGGCGTCTCGGCCGGGCTGATTCCGTTTCTTGAACACGACGATGCGAACCGGGCATTGATGGGATC
Organism: Planctomycetia bacterium; assembly: GCA_036758585.1. Taxonomy (GTDB): domain Bacteria; phylum Planctomycetota; class Planctomycetia; order JALXBF01; family JBGPMX01; genus DAIOWH01. The sequence goes on along the minus strand of DAIOWH010000057.1, from coordinate 15,090 downwards.
GAACATGCAGCGTCAGGCCGTGCCGCTGTTGGTGGCCGAGCCGCCACTGGTTGCAACCGGCATGGAGAAGGCCGTGGCCGAGAACTCAGGCATGGTCGTGCGGGCCGAGAAGGCCGGGGCCGTCACGTTCTGTGACGCCAGACGGATCGTGATCGACGACAAACAGTATTTCCTGCGCAAGTACGTAGGGCTTAACGAACGGACCTGCTTGAACCAGCGGCCCATCATCAAAGTCGGCGAGCGTGTGAAGAAGAACCAGATCATCGCCGACGGCGCGGCGACCTATCAGGGCGAACTGTCCCTGGGTCGCAACGTGCTCGTCGCCTTCATGGCCTGGGATGGCTACAACTTCGAGGACGCGATCATCATCAGTGAGAAGCTCGTCAAGGAAGACACGTACACCTCGATCCATATCGAGGAATTCGAGGTCGAAATCCGCGAGACGAAGCTGGGTCGCGAAGAGTTCACTCGCGACATTCCGAACGTCTCCGAGAAGGCCCTGCGCAACCTCGACGAGACCGGCATTGTTCGCATCGGCACGTATGTCCGGCCGGGCGACGTGTTGGTCGGCAAGGTCTCGCCAAAATCGAAGACCGAGTTGACGCCTGAAGAGAAACTGCTGCACGCCATCTTCGGTCGGGCCGGCGAGGATGTGAAGAACGACTCGCTCGACGTGCCTAGCGGCGTTGAGGGCATTGTGATCGGCACCCAAAAGTTCTCGCGACGCTTGAGCCTCTCGGAAGAGGAGCGCAAGGTGTTCGAGAAGGAAGTGAAGGACACCGAAACGCATTACAACACTCAGATTGCCGACATGTTCCGCCCGATGGTCGCCCAGCTTGAACAAATACTCGAACGCGAGCTGACCGACACAAAGACGGGCGAAAAACTGGGACGCGACAAGGACCCAAAGAGGGTTGCCGACCAGGCCGAACGGTTCAGTCTTGACGAACTCGATATTCGTAGCCCGCAACGTCAAGAGCAGGCTCGCGAGGTTGCGCGAGAACACTGGCAGAAGATCGAAGCCGTGCTCGAAGAGAAGCGCCGCAAGATCAGCAGTCTGAAACGTGGCGATGAGCTGCCGTCGGGCGTGCTTCAGATGGTCAAAGTCTATATCGCCACCAAGCGGCAGGTCTCGGTCGGCGACAAGATGGCCGGCCGTCACGGCAACAAGGGCGTCATCGCCAAGATCATGCCCGAAGCCGACATGCCGTTTCTTGCCGACGGCACGCCGGTCGATATCCTGCTCAACCCGCTCGGTGTGCCCAGCCGCATGAACGTCGGTCAGATTCTGGAAACCCACTTGGGTATGGCCGCCCGGGCGCTCGGCTTCCAGGCCATCTGTCCGGTGTTTGACGGAGCGCACGAAGACCAGATTCGCGATGAGCTGAAGAACGCCGGGTTCCCAGGGAGCGGCAAGATGAAGTTGTGCGACGGCCGCACGGGCGAACCATTCGATCAGGAAGTGACGGTTGGCTACATCTACATGATGAAGCTGCACCACTTGGTCGACGACAAGATCCACGCGCGCGCGACCGGCCCCTACTCGCTGATCACTCAGCAACCGCTTGGCGGCAAGGCCCGGTTTGGTGGTCAGAGGTTCGGCGAGATGGAAGTTTGGGCGCTCGAAGCCTACGGCGCGGCATACGTGCTTCAGGAGTTGCTCACCGTCAAGTCGGACGACGTCGAAGGCCGCACGAAGATTTACGAATCGATGGTCAAAGGCGAGAACTCGCTCGAGGCCGGCACGCCCGCCAGCTTCGACGTCTTGACCAACGAGATTCGCGGACTCGCTTTGAACATGCAGTTGGAGAAGAGCAGGATTTGACCTCCAGGTAGGGCGGGCCTCGACACCCGCCGTTCCTGTGTGTAAGCGGCGGGAAGACTCGACCTCCCCACACCGCAAAGGAGCCTACCGTGAACGCTGGTGAAAGTGCATACGATCGGATCAACGACTACGGGGCCGTGCGCATCGGACTGGCCAGCCCACACGACATTCGAAGCTGGTCGTTCGGCGAAGTGAAGAAGCCCGAGACGATCAACTACCGCACGTACCGTCCCGAGAAGGACGGCTTGTTCTGCGAACGCATCTTCGGTCCTGAAAAGGACTGGGAATGCGCCTGCGGCAAGTACCGCGGCATGAAGTACAAGGGCATGATCTGCGATCGGTGCGGCGTCAAGGTCACTCACAGCCGTGTGCGACGAAAGCGCATGGGCCATATTGAACTGGCCGCGCCGGTCGTACACATCTGGTTCTTCAAGGCCATGCCCAGCCGACTCGGAACACTGCTGGACATGAAGACCTCCAGCCTCGAGAAGGTCATCTACTTCCAGGACTACGCCGTCACCGAGACCGGCGACACGCCGCTCAAGGACCGGCAACTGCTGACCGAGGAAGAGTACCGCAAGGCGAAGGCCGAGTACGGCGACTCGGCGTTTGAGGTCGACATGGGCGCCGAGGCGGTCAAGAAGCTGCTCGGGCGCCTCGACCTCGTCAAGCTGTCGACCGAATTGCGCGCAGCACTGGCCGCCACGCACTCCAAGCAGAAGCAGAAGGACCTGACCAAGCGACTCAAGGTGGTGGAAGCCCTGCGCGACAGCGACAACAAGGCGGAGTGGATGGTGCTCGACTGTATCCCTGTCATTCCGCCCGACCTGCGCCCGCTCGTGCTGCTCGATTCGGGCAACTTCGCCACCAGCGACCTCAACGACCTGTACCGCCGCATCATCAACCGAAACAACCGGCTCAAGAAGCTCGTCGACTTGAACGCACCGGAAGTGATCATTCGTAACGAGAAGCGCATGTTGCAGCAGTCGGTCGACGCGCTGTTCGACAACAACCGTTGCAAGCGCCCCGTGCTCGGCTCGTCCAACCGGCCGCTCAAGTCGCTCACCGACATGATCAAGGGCAAGCAGGGCCGGTTCCGCGAAAACCTGCTCGGCAAGCGGGTCGATTATTCCGCCCGGTCCGTCATCGTCGTCGGTCCCGAACTCAAGCTGCACCAGTGCGGCCTGCCGAAGAAGATCGCGCTCGAGCTGTTCCAGCCGTTCATCATCCGACAGCTCAAAGACCTGGGCCGGGCCGACACGATCAAGTCGGCCAAGAAGATGCTCGAACGCAAGGACGAGCAAGTGTGGGACATCCTCGAACAGGTGATCCAGAACCATCCCGTGCTGCTCAACCGCGCGCCCACGCTGCACCGCATGGGCATCCAGGGCTTCGAGCCAGCCCTGGTCGAAGGCAACGCGATCCGCATTCACCCGCTGGTCTGCAAGGGCTTCAACGCCGACTTCGATGGCGACCAGATGGCCGTGCACGTGCCGCTGTCGATCGAAGCGCAGGTCGAAGCGTCGACTCTGATGATGTCCACCAACAACATCTTCTCACCAGCCAACGGCAACCCGATCATCAGTCCCAGCCAGGATATCGTGATGGGTTGCTACTACACGACCGTGCCGCGCCCCGATGAGCCGGGCGAGAACATGGTCTTCTCGAATACTCAGGAAGTGTTCACCGCCTACGCGCAGCGCAAGGTTGGCATCCACGCCCGCGTCAGAGTTCGCCTGCCGATTGAGAAACGCGTAAAGGGTGAAGGATCGACCTCACACCAGCCCGGCAAGCCGCTTGAGACCACAGTCGGGCGAGTGATCTTCAATGACATCCTGCCCGCCAACCTGCCCTACTACAACAACTCGCTGCGCAGCGCGGAACTCAACGAGATCATCGCCGACTGTTACCAGATGCTGGGCCGCAGCCAGACGATTTCGCTGCTCGACCGCATGAAGGAAATCGGTTTCAAGCAGGCCACACGCAGCGGCTTGTCCTTTGCCACCAGCGACCTGCGGACGCCCCACAGCAAGGATAAAATCCTGTCGCAGACCGACAAGGACGTAGACAAGATCAACAAGCTGTACCAGCGCGGCGTCATCACCGAAGGCGAGCGCTACAACCAGGTGCTCGACGCCTGGACGCACGCGCGCGATCAGATCACGCAAGAGATGATGTCCGAGCTGCAGAATGACAAACGCGACGGCCGCGATTATCTGAACCCGATCTACTTGATGGCCCACTCCGGTGCTCGTGGCGGTGTCGACCAAATCCGTCAGCTCGCCGGAATGCGCGGCCTCATGGCCAAGCCGTCCGGCAAGATCATCGAGACGCCGATCAAGGCGAACTTCCGCGAAGGCCTCACCGTGCTCGAGTACTTCAGCTCAACTCACGGAGCCCGCAAGGGTCTGGCCGACACCGCGCTCAAGACCGCCGACTCGGGCTACCTCACCCGCAAACTCGCCGACGTCGCGCAGAACGTCGTCGTCACCATGCACGACTGCGGCACGACGCAAGGCGTGACCAAAGGCGCGGTGTACCGCGGCGAGAAAGTAGAGGTCAGTCTCGCCAAGTCGATCCGCGGCCGCGTCAGCCGGTCGAACATCGTCAACCCAATCACCGACGAAGTGATCGTCAAAGAAAACGACCTCATCACCCGCGAGGTGGCCCGCAAGATCGAGGGCCTCGGCATCGACAAGATTCAGGTGCGCAGCGGCATGACCTGCGAAGCGCCGCTCGGTGTCTGCCAGCTCTGCTACGGCATGGACCTGGCCACCGGACAACTCGTCGAAGAAGGCATGGCGGTCGGCATCATCGCTGCTCAATCGATCGGCGAGCCGGGCACTCAACTCACCATGCGCACGTTTCACATCGGCGGCGTCGCCACCAAGACCATCGAAGAGAGCACCATCAAGGCCAAGCGCGCCGGCCGGGTCAAGCTGCTGCGCATCAACGTCGTCGTCAACGACGCCGGGCAGCACGTATGCCTCACGCGAAACGGCGAACTCTTGCTGGTCGACGCCAAAGACCGAGAGCTCGACCGATGGCCGATCCCGAACGGAACTGTGCTACTCGTCGAGGAGGGCGCCGAGATTCAGCCGGGCACGGTGCTCTGCCAATGGGATCCGCACGCCCTGCCCATCTTGGCTGAGGTCGGCGGTCGCGTCCGATTTGAGGACATCATCGAGGGCGAAACGCTACGCACCGAACGCGACGCCGGCGGTTCCGAACGACGCACTATCATGGAACACAAGGGCGAATTGCACCCGCAGATCATCGTCGAAGACACCAGCGGCAAGATCCTCGACGTGTACTACATCCCCGAGAAGGCGCATATCGAGGTCGTCGAGAACCAGCAGATTACCGCGGGCAGCCTGCTCGCTAAGACGCCGCGCGAGGTGGCCGGCGTGCAAGACATCACCGGCGGTCTGCCGCGAGTCACCGAAATCTTCGAAGCTCGCCGACCCAAGGAGCCGGCGGTCATCGCCGAAATCGACGGCCGCGTCGAGTTGCTCGCCGAAAAACGGCGCGGCAAACGTACGATCGTCGTCCACGGCCAGGCCGGCGAGCCGCGCGAACACTTGGTGCCGCACGGCAAGCACCTGCGCGTGCATGGCGGCGACTTCGTCCGGGCGGGCGACGCACTCGTCGAAGGCCCCCTCGTCCCGCACGACATCCTCCGCATCTCTGGCGAAGAAGAAGTGCAACGATACCTGCTGCGCGAAATCCAGAGCGTCTACCGCAGCCAGAGCGTCGACATCGACGACAAGCACATCGAGATTATCGTCACCCAGATGCTCCGCAAGGTCCGCGTCGAAGACGGCGGTGATACCACTCTGCTGCCGGGGTCAGTTGTCGACAAGTTCCAGTTCCGGCGTCGTAACCAGGAACTGGCTCAATGCCTGAGCGTCGTGGATCCAGGCGACACCGAGTACAAGGAAGGCGATATCGTGCCACGCGATGTGTTCGAGCAGGAACAGTCGCGCATCGACGCCACCGGCGGCAAGACCGCCAAGTCCACCAAGCCGAGACCGGCCACCGCTTCAACCCAGTTGCTCGGAATCACCAAGGCCGCCGTGCAGTCCGACAGCTTTATTTCGGCTGCGAGCTTCCAGGAGACCACAAAGGTACTGACGGAGGCCGCCCTGGCCGGTAAAGTAGATCGCCTCGTGGGGCTTAAGGAGAACGTAATCCTGGGGCACCTCGTGCCCGCGGGTACGGGCTTCAAGTCTCACCAGGAGTCGGAGGTCCGCATCCGGCCCGAGGCGTTGGAGAGTATGGCCGCCGTTCATGCTCAGGTGTGGGCCGCGTCCACCGCGACCGTCGAGGCTGCCGAGGAAACAGCGGACGATCCGGACGAAGAGTAACGATTGGTATCCACAATGTACGAACGAGGACAGTAGTTCGAGAACACCATGCCGACAATCAATCAACTGGTACGCAAGCCGCGACGCAAACAGGTGTACAAGTCCAAGGCGCCCGTGTTGGACAAGTGCTCGTTCAAGCGAGGCGTGTGTCTTCAAGTGAAGACCATGACGCCCAAGAAGCCAAACTCGGCGCTTCGCAAGATCGCCCGCGTGCGGCTCTCGAACGGTAAAGAGGTCACGGCGTACATTCCGGGCGAAGGACACAACCTGCAAGAGCACTCGATCGTGCTCGTGCGCGGCGGTCGCGTCCGCGACCTGCCGGGCGTTCGGTACCATATTGTCCGCGGCGTGCTCGACTCGCTCGGCGTCGCCGACCGCAAACAGGCCAGGTCCAAGTACGGAGCCAAGAGCAAGTCATAACGGTCAGGCGGCCAGCCTGACGCAACCCAAGGAGAGACTCGTCCATGGCAAAGCGGTTCACTGCCGGCCACAGCATGCTCAAACCCGATCCGCGTTACGGGTCGCTGCTCGCGGCCAAGTTCATCAACTCCCTCATGTGGGGCGGCAAGAAAACCGTCGCGCAGCGGATCTTCTATCAGGCCCTTGACCAGATCAAGAAACGGGTCAAGGACCAGCCCGAGATCGAAGTGTTCACGCACGCCGTGGACAATGTCAAGCCGATGATCGAGGTCCGGTCTAAGCGCGTCGGCGGCGCTACCTATCAAGTGCCAATGCAAGTGAAGCCCAGCCGCCAGCAGTCGCTCGCGTTCCGCTGGATCATCAACGCCGCCCGCGACAAGAAGGGACGCCCGATGCACCTCAAACTCGCAGACGAACTTGTCGCCGCGTTCAATCGCGAAGGGGCAGCCATCGAAAAGCGCGAGACAACCCACAAGATGGCCGATGCCAACAAGGCGTTTGCACACTTTGCGTGGTAGGGCATCCAGAGCAAGCTCGAATACGCAATACGGAGCGTTCCCAGGGCGTGCTCGATAACGAGTCGGACATTCGCCCAGAAGCACGGAAAGCCTGCAACGCTCAGAATGACTTAGTCGGCTCAGCGCGGCACACGAACTCGCCGGTGGTCGTATCGATACGAATCAGTTCGCCCGGCGAAATGTACTCGGGCACATGAACGACCAGGCCGGTCGCCAGTTTCGCCGGCTTGGTGCGGCCTGTAGCCGAGTTGCCCTTCACGCCGGGATTGCACTCGACGATTGGCATGTCGACGGCCGATGGCAGTTGAATGCCGATCGGCTCGCCGTTGTAGACCATCGAGAGCAGGCCGGGCATGTTCTCGACCAGGTAACCCACCTTGTCGCCAAGCGCCTCAGCCGTCAGGGCGAACTGGTTGTAGTCCTGATCGTCCATGAAGTGAAAGTGGGTCGCGTCCTTGTACATGAACTGCACCGATCGGCGCGCGAAATCGGCGTCGCGCACGACATCAGTACCCTTGAACACCCGGTCCACCTTGCCGCCGAGCCTCAGGTCGCGAGCCCGGACCTTGTAGAGCGTACTCGCGCCACGGGCCGACGGCGACTGAACCAAGATTTGCTCGATCACGCACGGTGCGCCGTCGAACTCGACGACCATTCCGTTCTTCAAGTCCTTGGCGATAGGCACAGGTGTTCCTTCGTTGGCGAGGCGGGTCAAACGCTCGCCGCCTCTATGGTGTTGGCCAGTTGCTTGGCGTCGCGCGGTACCGGGCTGCTGATGCGGTACTTCTTGCGCCGCAGGTTGAGGACGAGGTCTACCTCGCCGCGCAGCATCCCAGTCTCGGCCGCGATCTGATCGCTGCCGAGTCCGGCATCGGCCAGCGAGTATACGTGCTCGTAGCGTTGGGCGCGAAGAGGGGCCGAGTCCGGGTTGCTCCCGGCCGGAGGTCTCGCCGGCGGCCTCGTCGCATTCGATGAATCGTCCGCGGCAGACGCGGGTGGACCGGCGCCCAGCGACCGACTGGGGATGGGGTCCGGCGCGGGCTTCGGTGGTCCCGCGGTCGGGTCGAGCTTCGCCACGTTGTGTTTGTCGCGGAGCTGCTCGATGGTCGTTCTCGCCTCCTGCAACAACACACGCAGTTCGTGCATGCGGGAATCGAGTTGGCCGTTCAAGTCGTGGGCGAGCGCTTGCAGGTCGGCTTGAAGCTGCAGCATGGCAACGTGGGGTTCGTCGAGCGCGGTCGTCGTATGTGATCGCGGCGCTCGGCGAGGCCACACCCACGAAACGACGAGCAGGCCGAGCATAGCGCAAAAACCGGCGAGCGCCGGGTTCGCCTGAATCTGGTCGGTAGCGAGTTTCAGCGAGTCCATGTCGAGCCCTCCTTGGCTACGGAGTCGTGTTCGGATCGAACGCGCGGATCGCGGCGGCGTAGACGTCTCGCAGGGCAACTCGTTGTTCCGCGGCCACGCGGCAGCAGTCTTCGTACTCGGGAGAAAAAACCGCAGGGCCGCCCGGCCGCCAACCGAGCTTGCCGGCCACCGGCCCAAACGGCGTGGCCACGGTGTGCGACCGGCGATCGAGCGTGCTCCGCACAGCCGAGTAGCGCCGCACGCCAAAGGTTGCCGTCTCGCGAAACATGATCGCTTCTAGTGGAGCGATGGTCGCCTCGGCGCAGAGCACACTCAACAGCACGCCGGGCCGGTTCTTCTTCATTCCGATCGGAGTGGTGAAGACGTCTAGCGCCCCGGCCGCGAGAAGTTGTTCCGTGCAATGGCCGACAAGCTCACCGGCCAGGTCGTCGAGGTTCGTCTCGAGCACCCAGACGCGATCGGTGCCGGTAGCATCGGCGGATGTGCCGACGAAGACGCGCAGCACATTGGGCTGTTCGGCGAGGTCGCGAGTGCCGGCGCCATATCCAATCGACTCGATGCGCATTGCCGGCAGCGGGCCGAATTCACTCGCGAGCGTGGTCAGGATCGCCGCCCCAGTGGGCGTGGTCAGTTCGGCTTCGATCGCGCTCGGTGCGATGGGTACGCCCTTCAGCAGTTCGGCAGTGCCGGGCGCCGGGATCGGCATCAAGCCATGCTCGCACTGGACCGCACCGCGGCCGGTCGGCACGGGGCTGGCCACAATACGGTCGACTCCCAAGAGATCAATGGCGACGGCCGCGCCCACGATGTCTGCGATGGAGTCTGCGGCGCCGACCTCATGGAAATGAACCTTCTCCACGGTGCTGCCGTGCACAGCGGCCTCGGCTTCGGCCAAGCGGCGGAATATCTTGTGAGCAAGTTGTCGCTGGCGTTCGGACAGCCTGCCGGCATCGATCATCTTGGTGATGTGATGCAGGTGGCGGTGGGCGTGTTCCTGCGGAGCGACGACGGTGACATGAGTGGCGTCGAAGCCGCCCTTGCGCACTCGCGCTGCCCTGAATTCGACTGGCAGTCCCAACGACGCGACTGCGCCGCGAATCGCATCGGCGTCGACTCCGGCATGAACGAGCGCGCCGAGCGCCATGTCGCCGCTGATTCCGCTGAAGCAATCGAAATAGGCAACTCGCACGGCGACGCTCCTCGGCCCTCCGCCGAAGCCCCGGTTTGGCCGGAAGGGAACGCAGATTCTAGTGAGCACCCAATTTGCTGCAATACGACTTCACAGACTTGAACATGGGCCGCGGTTTGCGGCCACGATAGGCCAGCCGACGAGCTTGTTTCCCCTACACCTCCACCGGCTCTTCGACGTAGGTCTGATGAAGCCGTACGGGCGACGACTTCTTGCGCATCTGGATGTTCAACATCTCGACGAACAGCGAGAACGCCATCGCGAAATAGATGTAGCCCTTGGGTATCGCCTTGTGAAAACCCTCGGCGACAAGCATAACGCCGATCAGCACGAGGAACGACAGGGCGAGCATCTTCACTGTCGGGTGACGTTCCACGAAGTTGCCGATTGAGCCGGCGAAGACCATCATGACGAGCGTCGCGACCATCACGGCGGTGATCATGATGGCCAGAGCGGCTTCATACTTGATCTGGCTGGTCATGGCGACTGCCGTGATGACCGAGTCGAGCGAGAAGACGAGATTGAGCGGAATCACCTGAATCATGATCGAGGCGAACCGCGCGGTCGGCGCGCCGTGCAGCCCGTGCTCCGTGGCGCCTTCGAGCTTGTCGTGAATCTCATAGGTCGCCTTGGCGATCAGGAACAGCCCACCCACCAACAAGATCAGGTCGCGCCCCGAAATGGGGTGGCCGATCAGGTTAAAAAGCGGCTTGTCAAGCTTCATGACCAAACCGATGGCCAACAAGAGCAGGATGCGCGAGACCATGGCGATCGTCAGAGCGATCCGTCGCGCTCGCGGTTGCTGAAACGGCGGCAGCTTCCCGACCAGGATGGCTATGAACACGACATTGTCGATGCCAAGCACCACCTCCAAACACGTCAGCGCGCCGAGCGAGATGAGCGACTGAACCGCAAAGATATCTTCCACGAGCACGTCTCCTTGTAGTCCAAAGACCCAGCGAAAATAGCGAGGCGCATCGGCCCGTGTCGAGGTCGAAACACCCAGTTGTCAGGCGGCGGCTGTCAACCTCATTTCTAAATGGCTTTGCGTGATTCTGGGAGTCCGCAGGGACAGTAGCCCGACGCGCCAGCGAGGGACCGGGCCTGATTTCTTGTGATTTCGCCATGTGCTCCCTCGCTGGCGCGTCGGGCTACTGTCCCAGAATCGTGCAAGGCTATTTAGCCGGAGCGACGACAGTGCAGCGACGCGCCTGGCCAGCCCTCTTGCCGACCGCTTGCCGCGGCAGTTAAATGGGAGCGTGTTGGGCGAACAGGATTGGACTCATGTATTGGGCACGCACCACGCGGCGGAAGCCGCCATTGCTGGAAGTTTATCTACTCGGGCTTCTGGAGTTCGATGAGGCTCTGAGGTTGCAGCGCCGTTTGGTTTATGAGGTGAGTGGGGCGTCGGGCAAACTCGCGGCGCTGGTGTTGTGCGAACATGAGCCGATCATCACTGTCGGCCGGTGCGGCAGCCGGTCTCACATCGCGTGTGACGACGACGAACTGGACGCCCGCGGACTGGCGCTGCGATGGGTCAACCGCGGCGGCGGATGCTGCCTGCACCTGCCGGGACAACTGGCCGCCTACCCAATCTTGCCATTCGATCTGGACTCGCTGTCGATCTCGGCACACATGCGACGGCTGGAGCGGTGTGTGCTTGGCGTACTGCGTGAGTTTGGCGTGCGTGCAACCGCTCGCGAGGACCACAGCGGTCTGTGGACGCCGTCGGGCCAAATCGCGTCGATCGGCGTCGCGGTCAGTCGCTGGGTGAGTTACTACGGGCTGACGCTGAACGTGGTCGGCCGTCGCGAACCGTTTCGCATCTTGCACCCCGAGGGCAATGGATCGCTGCGCGCGACCACGCTCGAAGCCGAACGCCAGCGGCCGACTCCGATGTCGAAAGTGCGGGAGTGCCTGGTCGGCCAGTTTGTTGAGTCGTTCGGCCTGTGTCGTTTCAACCTGTTCACAAGCCACCCCGCCTTGCACTGCACGAAACGATCGACCGCCCATGTCCACAGTGTCTGACCTGCCGATCGTCGAGGCGCCGCTCGCGTCCGAACCAGAGGCCGACCGGTTGCCGGCTTGGCTGCGTCGTTCGTTGCCGCGCGGAAACGCGAACTTCTTCACCGATCGATTGCTGCGCGATCTTCGACTCGAAACGGTCTGCGAGAACGCTCGCTGTCCCAACCGGCCGGAATGTTATGCGCGAAAGACGGCGACATTCATGATCTTGGGCAACGTGTGTACTCGGCCGTGCGGTTTCTGTGCGGTCTCACGCGGCAAGCCGAGCGCATTGGAGGCCGACGAACCTGACCGCGTGGCTGAGGCCGCAGCCGTTTTAGGGCTGCGGCACGTGGTGATCACATCGGTCACGCGCGACGATCTCGCCGACGGCGGGGCCGAGCATTTCTATCGCACCGTGCTGGCCGTTCGCGCCCGCACCGGCGCGGCGGTTGAGGTGCTCACGCCCGATTTTCTGGGCGACCCGGCCGCGATCGACCGAGTGCTCGACGCCCGCCCCGACATTTACAACCACAACCTTGAGACGGTGCCCAGGCTCTACTCGCGGGTGCGTCGCAACGCCGACTACCGCCGCAGCCTCGAACTGCTCGATCGCGTGAAACGCCGCGAGCCGACGGTTCAGACCAAGAGCGGCATCATGCTCGGACTGGGCGAGACGTGCGACGAGGTGCTCGACCTGTTCGCAGACCTGCGTGCGGTCGGGTGCGACCTCTTGACCGTCGGCCAATACTTGCGGCCGTCGCCGCGCCACTTGCCCGTAGACCGCTACGTGCCGCCTGAAGAGTTCGACGAGCTTGGTCGTATGGCCCGTCGCCTGGGATTCGCGCGGGTCGCCTCTGGTCCGTTCGTGCGTTCTAGTTATCATGCTGACGAGATGGCATCGCCGCTGTGATGCAAAGGAGTCGGCAATGCAGGCCCCCGTGATCGTGCCCGATGTGCGACTGGAAGCGGGCATCGAGATGGTGGTGAGTTGCTGGTTTGTCGACGAGGGGGACGACGTTCTCGAAGGCGACCAAATCGTCGAGATATTGGCCGGACCCGTCACGTTTGATGTTGCGGCCCCGGCGACAGGCCGCCTGGTTCAGATTCGCGCGGCCGAAGAAGACGTGGTGCTGGCGGGCACAGTGCTCGCGATCGTTGAGAGCGCGGATGACGAGGAATCCCAAGGAAGTCGTAGTGCAGGCGGCTCGCCTGCGGCTTCCTTTGACGACATTGCAGGCGGGCCGCCTGCACTACGCTAATGAAGCGAGAGCTCCGTGTGGCAATCTATTGAGGGTCACGACGAAGTAGTGCAGGCGATTCGGCAGGCGTGGGAGCGCGGCCGGCTGGGTCACGCGTACTTGCTGGTCGGGCCGTCGGGCGTCGGCAAGCGGTTGTTCGCGCGAACGCTGGCACAGACGCTTCTGTGCGAAGGGCGACCGGAGCGGGCGTTCGATCCGTGCGGCGACTGCCCGGCGTGTACTCAGGTGAAAGCCGGTAGCCACGCGGACTTGATTCAGCAAGGGCGCGAGGCTGACAGCGCCGAGTTCAAGATCGCTGCGATGCGCCAGGTGATACGCGACTTGGGCCTCAAGCCCGATCGCGGCCGGTACAAGATAGCCATCATCGACGACGCCGATGATTTGAATGAAGAGTCGGCGAACTGCTTCCTGAAGTCGCTGGAAGAGCCGCCCGCGCGTTCGTTGCTGATGCTCGTAGCGACCAGCCCGGATCGGCAACTCCCAACGATTCGATCGCGCTGTCAGGTTCTGCGTTTCCGCCCGCTCGACGCATCCGTCGTGGCCCGGGTCCTGATTCAGAGCGGAGCGGTGAGCGACCCGGCCGAGGCGGACCGAGTGGCAGCGATCAGCAACGGCAGCATCGAACGCGCCCGCGCGCTGGCCGATCCAGACCTCGCCCGGTTCCGGACCTTCCTGTGGAATTCGTTGGCCGCCGCCCAACCCGACATGATCTCCCTGGCGGATGCGATGAACGTGCTGGTCGAGGGTGCCGGCAAGGAGAACGCTCGGAAGCGGCTGATGGCCAAGCTGTTGATGGAATCGGCTGCAGACTTCCTGCATTCGTGCTTGCGAGTCAGCGTCGGCGCCCCGGCGCCAACCGCGCCGGTCGCAGCCCGCGAGGCGATTGCCCAGTTCGCCGCCCGCCGCTCGCCCGAGGCCATAGCCAACCAGATCGAGCGATGCCTCATCGCCGACTACCAAGTGGACCGAAACGCCAGCCTGCCGCTGGTCATCGAGGCCTGGGCGGACGATGTGACCAAGCCGGCGTGATCGGCCTCCCTACTGCACCAATAGAAAACCCCTCACCCCAACGCCTCGCGCTTGTGCGGAGAGGCGTTGGGAGTGACGGGTTTTTGAGAACGGCAATGGCAGGCTCGAAGGCCTGTCCCACGGCTAACGTTTCGAGAACTGGAAGCTCTTGCGGGCCTTCTTGTGGCCGTACTTCTTGCGTTCGACCATGCGGCTGTCGCGAGTCAGGTATCCCTTGTCGCGCAGCGCGGCTTCGAGGTCGGGCCGCATCTTAACCAGTGCGCGTGCGACGCCGAGCATCACCGCGCCCGCTTGGCTCGACACGCCGCCGCCCTTGACGTTGACGAAGCAGTCCACCTTGCCGACGAGGTCGCCCGCAACCAGCGGCGCCTTGACGCGCTCCTGCCACAATACGTCGGGAAAGTAGCTGTCGGTGTCGCGATCGTTCACCTTCATGGTTCCGTTGCCTTCACGTAGGCGCACGCGGGCGACCGCCGTCTTGCGCCGGCCGGTGCCCCAGTGAAAACTCTGCACGGACGTTGGGGTAGACATGTTCTGACTTCTTTGGAACGAGGTTGGAGTTCTCGGTCTTGGTTAGATCTTCAGGTCGAGCGGCTGCGGGTTCTGGGCCTGATGCGGATGGTCGGGGCCGGCATAGAGCTTGAGCTTACTTATCATCTGATAGCTCAGCTTGTTCTTCGGCAGCATACGACGCACCGCCAGCTTGAGGATTTCCGTGGGCCGCCGACCGAGCAGGTGTTCGGCCGACTCGTGCCACAGCCCGCCGGGGTAGCCGGTGTATCGCTTGTACTGTTTCGTCTTCCACTTGCTGCCGGTGAACCGGACTTTTTCCGCGTTGATGACGATGACAAAGTCGCCGGTATCGACGTGCGGCGTGTAGGTCGGTCGGTGCTTGCCCATCAGGATGCGTGCGATGCTGGCGGCCAGCCGGCCCACGGTCTTGTTGGTGGCATCGACCAGGTGCCATTGGCGCACCACGTCAGCCGGCTTTGCGACGTAACTCTTCATGGCCTATCCTTCGCTGAGTGCCCGAAAGTCGTTGTGCGAACCGCCCACTATAGTGACGGAATTCGGCCGGTCAACGTCAGTTGCCAGCTAGTCCCAGCTA
>DAIOWH010000056.1:0-33669 GCA_036758585.1 Planctomycetia bacterium | reverse complement strand
GGGCGTCGCTCGGATCGGCCGCCGCCAACTTCTGACGGATCGCCAGACCCTTCTGATACGACCCCAGCGCCTCGGTCACCTGCCCGGACTGGCGCTGCACCTCGCCGAGCTTCTCGTACGAGACCGACAGGTCGCGCTGGGCCCGGGCGTCGCTCGGATCGGCCGCCGCCAACTTCTGGGCGATCTCAAATGCCTGCTGGTAGACCTTTCGTGCGGCACTCAAGAGCCCGTCGGCGTCGGATTGCCCCTCACCCCGGCCCTCACCCCGCAAGCGGGAAGAGGGAGAATTCGCATCGGAGCCGATGCGCAGAAAGACGCCGCCGAGGTCAATGAGCGCGACACACGTATTCCGGTCGATGGCGGAGCGGGAGGCGAACTGGTCTGAGACTTTCCGGAGGTCAGCCAACGCGGTCTGGAGCAGCGAGCGTCGCAGGTCGCCCGCGCCGGGAACGTTTTCGAGCTTGCGCTGGATGTCCAAGATGACTCTCTCGAGCGACTTGAGCGCGAGCTGGCTCTGTGCGCGTGCGACAGCGGCGTTGTCTTCTGCTTGCCGGGCGTTCTTCTGGGCCAGCGCCGTGGCGTCGTGCGCCTTCTGGCGGAGCTCACGCTCGGTCTTGGCATGCTGGTGCTGCTGCACGGCAACGATGCTCGATGCCGCGGCCAGGCCGACCAGCAGCAGCACGACGGCGGCACTCAGGACCGCGACGCGCGGGTTGCGCCGCGACCAGAGCCAGAGCTTCTCGAGCGCACCGACCGGCCGGGCCAGGATCGGTTCGCCGCCGAGCCAGCGACGGAGGTCGTCGGACAGGGCTCGCGCCGTGGCGTAGCGGCGGGATGGCTCCTTGGCCAGGCACTTGAGCGTGATCGTCTCCAGGTCACGCGGGATCTTTTCGTTCACACGCCGCGGCCGACGCGGCTCGTCATGGCGGATTTGAAGCAACAGCGCATGCCGCGAGCCGCGGAACGGCAACTCGCCGGTGAGCAGTTCATACAGGATCACGCCCAGACTCCAGACATCGCTACGGCCGTCCACGCGGTGGCCGTGTCCGGACGCCTGCTCCGGGCTCATGTAGGCGGGCGTGCCCAGCACCTGGCCGTCCAGCGTCATCGTAGCCGCCGCCTCCGCTTCGCGCAGCGCCAGGCCGAAGTCCAGGATGAGCGGCCGAGGGCGGACCAGACGGGGTGAGTGCTGAGTAGTCAGTGGTGAGTGCTCAGAAGTGGCTGACCCCTGAGCTCCGTCTGGTCCCTGACTCCTGACCCCTGATCCCTTGACCGTGCTCTCTTCATCCAGCGGGGCAGAGAGACCGAGGCCGGCGGGGTACTCGATCATGATGTTGCCCGGCTTGATGTCGCGATGCACGATTCCCGTCGCGTGGGCGTAGTCCAGGGCCTCGGCCAATTGGGCGACCAGCTCCGCCGACTCGCGGAACGTCAGCCGCCGATTCTCGAGCAACTCGCGCAGCGTCACGCCTTCGAGAAAGTCCGAGACGATCGCCGGCAGCTTGCCCGATTCGGTCTCCAGTTCCGCCACTTCGTGCACGCTGACGATGGCCGGGTGCCGCAGGTTGGCCGCGGCACGGGCCTCGCGCAAGAATCGCTCCCGGTCGGCGGCAGATTCGAGCAGCCCGGCGTGCGGGATCTTCAGGGCCACGACCTTGTCGAGCACCGTGTCGCGGGCCTTCCACACCGCGCCGAACGCGCCCAGCCCCAGCCGCTCCAGGAGCTGGAACTTGCCGATCTGCCGCATCTGGTCAACCGTGGAGGTCAGCCGCGTATCGCGGAGCCGAAACGAGCTGCCGCACGACGGGCAGAGCACCTCGTCGGACTGCTTGTCCACCAGATTGATCGGGCTGTGGCAGTGCGGGCAGCGGACGCGGCGGAGGCGTGTCACAGGCAGGCCGTCTTCGTCGCGAGCCGATTCATCGGCGCGCTTTGGAGTGCGGCGACTTGTCGCCGCTTTGGATGAACTTGCATCGGAAAGATCTGAAAGCGGCGACAAGTCGGCGCACTCCATACGGCGATACTCGGCTTCGACCGCTGTCAACTCCTCGCGCAGCGCATCGCGGTCAGGTTCGGCGGCTTCAGCGACGAACGCATCGATCTGCGGGGTTGGTCCTTGGCCCTCAAGCGCTGCTTTCAAGGCGGCCTCAAAACGATCAGCGATCGGGCCGATCCTCTTGCGAAGCGCTGCGGAGTCTTCTGGGGTCCGGTTCGGTTCATCGTTCGCGGGCATGGCGTGGTCTCCCTCGGCCCCCGCTCTGTACCCGAAGACACACTCCTGCTCGTTCCGTCTCACCTTGACCCAAGCCAGTGCCGTCGGCGTGGCCGGGCCACGTCACGTTCGAGATGAAGCCCAGCGCACGGGGCTGCTGGCCTTCGCGTCCGATTGTACCAGTCCCAGTGGGGATTTCACGTGCGCTGTCCGGTTTCCTCAGCCCAACCAAATGGCGTTGCGTGATCCTGGGAAAGCCGAGCACACTAGCCCGACGCGCCAGCGAGGAACCGGGTCTGAATTCCCTCTGATTTCGCCACCGCTCCCGCGCTGGGGCGTCGGGCTACGGTGCCAAGATCAGGCAAAGCTCTTCAGTCTTCTCCTGCCCCGAAAGGGGAGCCGTCTCGTCGCCCGGGCTACGTGACTATTGGTTCCCAAAGACCGTCCCCGATCCGCCGCACCAGATCATGGGGCTCTCGATCGATGATGCGGTCGCGCAGACCGACCAGGAACAGGTCGATTCCGATCCCGCCCGTGAGCAGGTCGCGCTCGCCGTCGTCGAGCGCCAAGTCCACTAGGGAGTCGGCGAATGGCTCGCGCTCGTCGTCGTCTGCCGCCGAACGCCATTCGTCGAGCAGCCCGCGCAAGTCAAGCCGTGCGCGGAAAAGGGACCGTGCGCGGAAAAGGGACCGGGAGTCGTATTTCAGGCAGGCGCGTGGCAGCGGTGACGTATGCGTAGCCGCGTTTGCCGCGAACCAGCATTAGAAATCCAGCTTGCTGCCAGACACTTCTGGTTCGAGGTCATCGGGGCGTGGTTCTCCTTTGATGGGCGTCTCGGTGCGGAGCTTTTGGGCACCTTGCAGGAGTTCATCCACGTTGCTTGGTGGCGGAAAGTCGCAACGAATGCTGCACAGTGTACGAGCCGACGCATATGCAGAAACCGGCGATTGGGACCGGGCGAGCGACGATCTCCAGAGGGCCACAACGAATGGCGGTGATCTGCTCACGTGGCACCGCGTTGCACTCTTCGGCGTGGAGATCGCATACTCTCTCCAACTCCCGAAGCAAGCGGCCAAAGCCGGGACTACCTACGAAGTTCAGAAACGAGAGCAAATCTCATGTCCAGCGGCGGTTCGGTAACGCACTGGATTGCGGAACTGAAGGCGGGCGACGAGGCCGTGCTCGAGAAGCTACGTCGGCGCTACTGGCCGTTCCTGGTCCAATTGGCCGCCAAACACCTGAAAGGGGCGCCGCGCCGCACGGCCGACGAAGAAGACGTGGCCCAAGATGCGTTCTGGGGTTTCTACCGCAGCTTCAAGAGCGGCCGATTGCCCAAACTCCAGAACCGACATGACCTGCTGGCTCTGCTTACGATCATCACGGCACGCAAGGCGGCCCATCAGGTCGAACGCGACCGGCGGCAGAAACGCGGCGGCGGCCAAGAGCGCGGCGAGTCGGCGCTCGACGTGCTCGCGAGTTCCGATTCCGATGCGCGCGGCATCCAGCGCGTGGCAAGCCCGACGCTCGGCCCTGATGAAGAAGTGATGGCGAGGGACACGTATGAGCACTTCGTGAATCGCCTGTCGCAAGGCCTGCGGCCGATCGCGGAGGCCTGGCTGGCCGGATCATCGCACCGCGAGATCGCCAAGCTGTTGAACTGTGCGGTTCGCACGGTGGACCGCAAGGTAGTGATTATCCTCGACGAATGTCGCAAGCTGGCGGCCGAAAGTGTGCGTGGCTAGTCGAAATGGACTGACTGGGATTGTGCATCTCCGGTCGCATGCGGCTCCGCGTTAAACGAGTCAGTTCTGCCGGCGCCTTCGGCTGGGCGCAAAACGAAAACGTCTCATTCATGGCCGCGTGCGGTATAGCGCCGAGCCGAAGGCGACGGCAGGCAGGTGTCCAGATAGTGCCGTCGCCTTCGGCTCGGCGTTAGACGAAGCGCCTGCGCGAAGTACGTCGCGCACCCCGGCTGGCAACACCCAACTTCCGCGGCCTTGACCATTTCTCAGGCCAGACCTATACTCCCGGCGATTTCAGCCCTGTCCGCGTGCTTCTTGGGATGTGCCGCGCGGTCTGCACGAGGGCTGACCTTTCCTGGCCGCTGTGGAGGGAGTCGCATAGCAGCCGTCACTCGCACTGTTACAGGAGACCATGATGTCTGACCAGTCGGCAAAACCGCGCGGCGTTTTCGACAACATCACGCAGGTCGTCGGCAACACGCCGCTCGTCCGCCTGCACCGCGTCACCGACGGCGCCAACGCCAGCGTACTTGCGAAAATCGAAGGGGCAAACCCGTGCTGGTCGGTGAAGGACCGAATCGGTGTGTCGATGATCGACGCGGCTGAGCGCGATGGCAAGATCAAGCCGGACACGGTGATCGTCGAGCCGACCAGCGGCAACACGGGCATCGGACTGGCCTTCGTTTGCGCGGCGCGCGGCTATCGACTGATGGTGACGATGCCCGAGAGCATGAGCTTGGAACGGCGTCGGCTGCTCAAGGCGTTCGGTGCCGAGATCGTGTTGACTCCCGCGGCCGAGGGCATGCCCGGCGCGGTGCGGCGCGCCGAAGAGATCGTCAAGTCGAACCCCAGCGCGTTCATGCCGCAGCAGTTCAAGAACCCCGCGAATCCCGAAATCCATCGCCGCACGACGGCCGAGGAAATCTGGCGCGACACCGACGGCCGCTGTGATATCTTCGTCGGCGGCGTCGGCACCGGCGGCACCATCACCGGAGTCGGCGAGGTCCTCAAGAAGCGGAAGCCCGGATTCCAGTGCATCGCCGTTGAGCCGGCCAAGTCACCTGTGATCACTCAGAAGCGATCGGGCCAGCCGATCCAGCCGGGCAAGCATCCGATCCAAGGCATCGGCGCAGGGTTCGTTCCCGACATCCTCAACCTCGGCATCATCGACGAAGTGGTTCAGGTCCAGGAAGAAGACGCTTTTGCGACGTCTCGACGACTCGCCCGCGAGGAGGGCATCTTGTGCGGCATCTCGTCTGGGGCTGCCGCGTGGGTCGCTGTGCAGGTGGCCAAGCGCCCGCAGAACGCCGGCAAGACGATCGTCGTCGTCCTGCCCGACCTCGGCGAACGCTATCTGTCCACCGCGCTGTTCCCCGAATAGTTGGCATCAGTCGCTCGCGGCGGCCGCCGGCCGCACCGCGAGGTCGTCGGCTGCGCTCCGCAGGATCGCCAGCGCCGACTGCACGTGTTCGGCTGTGATGCACAGCGGCGGGCAGAAGCGGATGGTCCGTTCGCCGCAGCCGAGCAACAACAGGCCGCGTTCGAAGGCGGCCTGCACGATCCGGTCGCGTACGGCCGACGCGGTCTCGCCGCAGTCGAGTGGTGCGACCACGTCGGCGCCGATCATCAAGCCAAGGCCGCGAACCTCGCCCCACAGTGGACTCGATGCGGCCAGCCGCCGCAGGCCGTCCATCAGTTCGACGCCCCGATCGCGCGCGTTGCCGATGTACTGACTTTCGAGCAGGTTGATCGTCGCGAGCGCCGCCTGGCAACTTACCGGGTTGCCGCCGAATGTCGACGCATGGCTGCCGCGCTGCCAGTCCATGATGTCGGCCGGCGCCACGATCGCGCCGAGCGGCATGCCGCTGGCGATCCCCTTGGCGAGGCACACGATGTCTGGCACGACGCCCCAGTGCTCCACCGCAAACATGCGGCCGGTACGGCCCATGCCGCTCTGCACTTCGTCGGCCACCAGCAGAATGCCGTGCCTGTCGCAGATCGCCCGTAGCCGCGGGTGGAAGTCGCCGGCGGGCACCAGGTAACCGCCCTCGCCCTGGATCGGTTCGACGAAGATCGCCGCGACCTCGTCGGGCGGGGCGATGTGTCGAAACAGTTTCTGTTCGATCGCGTCGCAGTCGCCGTACGGCACGTGGTGGATTTCCGGCACGAGCGGCTCGAAGCCGCGGCGGTGTTGCAGCTTCGATCCAGACAGCGACATCGCACCGAACGTGCGGCCGTGGAACGCTCCGTAGAACGCCACGACGCGCTGACGTCCTGTGTGATAGCGGGCCAGCTTCAGCGCCGCCTCGACCGCCTCGGCCCCTGAGTTCGTGAAGAACACCTTCTTCGACTTCGGCCCCGGCGCGAGCCGCGCCAACCGTTCGGCCAGCTCAATCTGCGGCTCGTAGTAGAAATCGGTGCCCGACATGTGGATCAGCTTGGCGGCCTGGCGTTGCACGGCGTCGACCACAAGCGGGTGGCAATGCCCGGTGGCGACCACCGCGATGCCTGCCGTGAAGTCGAGAAACTGGTTGCCGTCCACGTCGGTGATGATCGCGCCCCGGCCGCTCGCGGCCACGAGCGGATAGGCTCGCGTGTAGGAAGGCGAGAGAAACTGCTCGTCACGAGCGAGCAGTCGTTGCGCGTTCGGACCGGGAGGCGGCGTCCGAATGCAAATCGAGTCGTGCGTCTCCATGCAACTCCTCACGCGGCCGTCCATGGATCTGTTTCCGATGACGAACCTATGAGCACCGGGCGGCGCCGGCGCTAGAGTTCGCTGCTGAGACCCTGGGCCATTTGAATCTGTTCGGCGTAGTTCATCGTCCATGCGTACTTGTGCGTGACTGCGTCGACCAGCGCGGCCGCAGACGGATGACCGGTGCCGCTCTTCTTGACGCCGCCAAACGGCAGTTGCACCTCGGCGCCGATGCACGGCAGGTTCACGTAGCCCAGTCCGAAATCGCAGCCGTCGCGGATCGTCCGCACCTTGCGATAGTCTTCGGTGATCACCGACATCGATAAACCGTAGTCGGTATCGTTGTAGATTTCGATAGCCTCGTCCAACGACCGGAACGGCACGAGGGCGACGTGCGGTCCGAACACCTCCTCGCGAATGCAGCGAACTCCGGGCGCGTGGCCGATTTCGTAGACGAACGGCGAAACAAACCACCCCTCGGCGTGGGCGCCCGATGTGATGCGGCCGCCGTCCACGAGCACCTTGGCGCCCTCGTCGCGAGCCAGTTCGTTGTAGCTCAGCACCTTGGCAACCGCCGGCTCGTTGATGAGCGGTCCGGCGAACACCTGCGGGTCGAACGGATCGCCGAACCGGACGCGGCGAGCGAGTTCGGCGAAGCGGCGCGAGAATTCCGCGAAGATGCGCTCGTGAATCAGGATGCGGCCGGCCGAGACACAGCGTTGGCCGCACGTCTTGAACGCGCTCAGGATCGACGCATTGACCGCGAGGTCCATGCGGGCATCGTCGCACACGATCACCGCGCTCTTCGACCCCATCTCACAGACGGCCATCTTTCGGTAATCCTCGGCGCAGATGCGTTTGATCTGCGAGCCGACGGCGTAGCTGCCGGTGAAGCAGACCACGTCGACATCGGGATGCCGTACCAGCGCCTCGCCCGTCTCACCGTCGCCGTGCACCAGATTCACGACGCCGCGAGGAAAACCGGCCTCGGCGAAAAGCTCAATGAGGCGCTGGCCGACCGCCGGCGTGTCTTCCGACGGCTTCAGCACCGCCGTGTTCCCCTCCATCAGGCTGGGGCCGAGCAACCAGAGCGGGATCGCGAACGGAAAATTCCAGGGCGTGACGGCAACGACGACCCCCTTGGGTCGGCGGAGGATGAAGCTCTCTTTATCGGCGAACTCCGACGGAATCGTCTGGCCGTGCGGCATGCGGGCCGTGCTGAAGACGTACTGCACCATGTGCAGACCCTCGATCACGTCGGCCCGCGCCTCGTTGACGATCTTGCCGCTCTCGCGAGCGACCAATTCGACGAGCGAATCGAGGTCGCGCTTGATGATTTGGGCCAATGCGTCGAAGCATTCGCCGCGCGCGATGCGGCTCATCCGTCGCCACTGTGGAAACGCGCCGCGAGCGGCGCCGACCGCGTCGGCTACTCCCGCCGCACCGGTCTGCGGAAAGACGCCGATCAACTCGTCGTGATGGCTGGGGTTGCGGCTCTCGAACGTGTCCGCATCAGCCTCGCACCAACGTCCGTCGACGAAGTTGCTGCCGACCATTCCGGTGGCTGCCGCGCATGTAACCGTTGCCATGAGACTCCCTCCTGTGCCGGGCCGCAGATCAGTCAACTTCGCTGCTGAATTCTACGGCGTCGCCGGGATTTGGGAACGGGAAGTTGACGATGTACGCGGACGCTCAGCGGCTTGCCGATTCCACGACGATGGACTTGACGAGGTCACCGGGCCGTTCGACGCCGGCTGCCGCGAGCGCGGCGGGAAGTTGCTCGACGAGGCGGCCGGCCACGGTCGGATCGTAGAAGTTGGCGGTGCCGATTTGAACTGCCGAGGCGCCGGCGACCAGGAACTCGAGAACGTCGTCCATCGTGGCGATCCCGCCGACCCCGATGATCGCGACCGACACGGCGCGGGCGACCTGATAGACGATCCGCAGCGCGAGCGGCTTGATCGCCGGACCGCTTAAGCCGCCCGTGACGCCGCCGAGCACGGGCCGCCGCGTACGCCAGTTGACGGCCATTCCGAGAAAGGTGTTCACCAACGTCACAGCGTCCGCGCCATTCTCTGCGGCAGCCTGCGCAATCGACACCACGTCGGTGACGTTCGGCGTCAGCTTGGCCAGGATCGGCTGAGGGCAGACGTTTCGGGCGCCACGGACCACGCGCGCTGTGGACTCAGGGTTGGTGCCAAAGTCGACGCCGCCGCTCACGTTTGGACAAGAGATGTTCAACTCGATGGCGGCCACACCCGACTGCTTGCCCAGCCGCTCTGCCAGTTCGACGAACTCCTCGTAGTTGCGCCCGGCCACGTTCACCACGATCGCGGTGGGTATCTCGCTGAGGCGGGGCAAATGGTGTTCGATGAAGTAGTCGATGCCATCGTTGTCGAGGCCGATGGAGTTAAGCAGGCCAGAGGCGGTTTCAATCGTGCGCGGAGGCGTGTTGCCCGGACGAGCCTGTCGGGTGACCGTCTTGGGAATGATCGCGCCGACGCGGCCAAGTTCGATGATCCCCTCAAACTCCTTGGCGTAGCCGAACGTGCCCGACGCGACGAGAATCGGGTTCTTAAACGTCAGGCGGCCGAGGCGAACCGACAGGTCCATGCGCGCATCCTCGCGGTGTTCGCGCGCATCATATCGCTCGCGCGCCGGCTTCACAACGCATGGTCACGCCACGGGTGTATTTCCGTAGCTGCGCCTCGCTCGTTTAACCCGCAGCCGCAGGCGAGGTCGGCATCGTGCGAATTGCACGGATCAAACACGACCTCGCCTGCGGCTGCGGGTTAAACGAGCGACGAATGCAATTACGGGTATGCACGCTCACGCCACAGCCACCGGAGCCGACCTCGTGAGCCAGAGTCGACTACAGGCCGCCGTGAACACGGTTCGGCGTCGTGTGAGACGGCTGATCGAGCAGCCAAGCCCGTTCCCACTCGTCAGGAATCTGACGAAGGTTCTCGGACATGACGAGCAGTTGGTGCATCCGTCGGGCCGGATCCGGCGAGTGGATAGGAATCACACAGCCAGAGCTGGCGATGACCAGCAAGGCAGCGAGTGCTCCGAGCAGTTTGCGCATGTCGCCTCTCCCTCTTTGTCCAAAACTGGAACAAAGCTGTGATAGTGTTGTGACCCGGTCGTGCCTGCGGACGCAGGGTGACCTGGGCAGTGGGGAGAGGTTGCCGTGTCAGAAAGCCTGCCACGGCAAGCATGGTGTTTTCAACTAGCCAGGCTGATTGCCGGCATCCACGGCGGCCGTGGTTTCGGCCATCGCGTCGGCCCCTTCAGCCCCTTCGTCGTCGGTCTCTACGGGGACATTCGCCGGGTCCATCAGCCGAACTTTCTCTTCCATTTCCTTGCCCGGCTTGAATGTAACCACAAACTTGGCCGGCACGTAGACCTTGTCACCCGTACGCGGGTTCCGCGCCTTGCGAGGTGCCCGCTTCTTCACCTCAAACACGCCAAAGTTGCGTAACTCAATGCGGCCGTCTCGAACTAGTGTCGCCACGATCGCATCGAACGTCTTCTGAACAATCTCCTTGGTCTTGAGCTGAGTAAGCCCAATCTCCACCGAGATCGTGGCAACAATCTCTTTCTTGGTCACCGCAAGGTCTCCGACTGGCGGCTGACATATCCTAGAAGCACCGGCGAGCGGCCGCCTTTTGTTCCGATCGCCGCCGACCGCCCGGCCCGTGGCCAAATGCCATATCCGGACGTCAATTGTGCTTCAAAAGTAGGAATAGCATGGACTAATGTCAATACCAATCGGAACTTAGAGTCGACGCCAAGTTGGCGGGTCACAGTACAATCATGGCCGCCCGCCGCACAATC
Organism: Planctomycetia bacterium; assembly: GCA_036758585.1. Taxonomy (GTDB): domain Bacteria; phylum Planctomycetota; class Planctomycetia; order JALXBF01; family JBGPMX01; genus DAIOWH01. Next base: position 23,183 of record DAIOWH010000056.1, on the reverse strand, counting down.
TCGTCCAGCGAGACGAACTCGCCACGACCCGCCCCTGGGCACACCTGCCGGGTCGCAGCCCAGGCATCAGCCGTCTCAATGTTGCTCGCCCAGAACGGCCAACTGCGACACTGCCGAGGCCGCACCGAGTAGATACGACAGCCCCTGCCCTCGCGATCGTAGAACACGCAGTCGCCGTTGTCGTGCTCAACGAGGCTTATCCCTCGCGCGAGCCTTCGCAGGAACCGCTCGCCGAAATCCTGTTCGCTGAGGGCCAGGAACTTGGCAATCTGGGCGATCTCGTCGTCGTTCACCCAGACGTAGCCTGGTGCGCCCATACAGCAGGCCCCACACCGGGTGCACTCGAAACGCAGCCCGTCCTTGTACCACGGATCGTTCATCGTTGGGCACGTTCCCTCAAACTCGATATCGGCGGCATAACCGGAACAACTTCACTGGTTTTTCAGCGGCGTGGTTGGCCGGCCGGACGTCCGACCCAGACGTTCTGGCGACCAGGCAGGCCTAGCCGCCGATCGCGTACATCGGACGGGACGGCTTGATGAAACGTGCCGTGTTGATTTCGTGCCCTTCCCACTTGGCCGCGACAGCACGGCGCACTAGGTCGGCAATCTCGTCGTCAGAACCGCCGCCGCGCATGATCCGCTTCACGTCGAACTCGTCGATGGCGAACAGGCAGTTGCGAATGTTCCCGTCGGCAGTGAGCCGAATCCGGTTGCACGACATGCAGAACGGCCGGCTCACCGACGCAATGATGCCGATTCGGCCGACGCCGTCGTCGAACACATAGTCCGACGCCGGCGCCCGCGGATCCTGGTCGGGCACGGGCGCGAGCGGCATGATGCCGCTGGCGAGCCGATCAAGAATCTCCTGAGCGAACAGCACCTTATCGCGTTCCCATCGGTTCGCGGCGTCGAGCGGCATGTACTCGATGAACCGAATCTCGACGCCGTGTTCGCGACCGAACCGGGCGAGCGGTACGACATCGTCTTCCGCGTAGCCTCGCGCGGCCACTGCATTGATCTTGATCGGGTCGAAGCCAAGCCGCTTGCACAGAAAGACGCCCTCGATCACTTTCTCGATTCCGTCGCGTCGCGTGATTTGTCGGAACCGCGCCGGGTCGAGCGTGTCGAGATGGATGTTGATGCGACGCAGTCCGGCGGCGTGAAGCGACTCGGCCTGCTCGGGCAGCAGAATGCCATTTGTCGTCAGGGCCAGGTCGCGGACTCCCTCAACCGCGCCGATCATTCGAACAAGCGTGGCCAGGTTGCGTCGCACCAGCGGCTCGCCGCCTGTGAGGCGAATCTTGGAAACACCCAGCCCCACGATCACGCGCACGAATCGCTCGATCTCCTCGAACGACAGCAACTCGCTGCGTTGCACGAATACCGGGTCTTGCTCCGGCATGCAGTAGAAACACCGGATGTTGCAGCGGTCGGTTACGCTGATGCGCAGGTTGTCGTGCACGCGACCGAACGAGTCAATCAGTTTTTCGAGCACAGGCAGCTTCATCAGGATCGAGTCCCGGATGGACCCACTCTCTTTCGCCATTGGACCAGTTCTCGCACTTCCAGATCGGCACAACCTCCTTGACGCGGTCGATCAGGTAGCGGCACGCCTCAAACGCCTCGGCCCGATGCGGACAACTCACCGCGATGGCGACGCTGACGTCGCCGAGTTCGAGCCGTCCGATGCGGTGTACAATCGTCGCCTCAATGATCGTCCAGCGGCCGCGGGCCTCGGCCTCGATCTCGCGCATCTTGCGCTCGGCCATCTCTGGGTACGCCTCGTAGTCGAGCGACGCGGTTTGTCGCGAGTCTGTGAACTCGCGGACGGTGCCGAGGAACGCGACGACCGCTCCCGCGGCATTCGACCGCACACGCTCGGTCCACCGGCAATGATCTATCGCCTCTCGCGTGATCTCTATCATGCGTCCCTCGGTCAACCGCCGCTCACCGGCGGAATCAGTGCGACGTCGGACCGTTCGGTGACGGCGGTGGCGTCGTCGGCGTACTCGGCGTCTACGGCGATCAGCGTGCGATCGGCCATGGCGGCCAGTTCCGGGCAGGCGGCGGTCAGCGCCCGGCGCACGTCGCCGACGATCGCCCGGTCGGGAACAACGACCGACACGACTTCCGCCCCGCCAAGTTCCCGCGCCATCGCAAAAAGTCGCACACGAACAATCAACGAGTCACGCTCCCCTACAGGTGCTGCCACTGCGACTCCGAATGCGATTCTATGCGAACCGCGGCGCGCCGACAATCAAGCTACTCGGTCGGCGCCTTGGGGGCAGTCGCTTTCGCAGACTGTTCGCGCAGCATTTCGAGCCGCAGCCGCTCCTGTCGATAACGCTCGCCAATGCCCAGATCGAACGGCCGGTGAGCCGGATTGCGCTCGGTTCCGCGAAACTGGCTGTTGCAGCGATAACACACGACCGCGTCGCCGACCAAATAGTAGAGGCACATGTCGAGTCCGGCGGCGACGAGCAAGATGCCGAGCGCAAGCGGATAAAAATACTGCCACCACGCGATACTGCTCAACACCGCCGCCAGCACGACGATCGCCAGGCCCATCGCGTGCGGAAAATCCTTTTGCGTGTACATGTCCTCGGTTCCACACAGCGGGCAGTGCAACAGCCGTGTCCCATCGAGTGCCTCGGCGCGCAGCGGGATTGAGCCGTCGCAGGCCGAACAAACGACTTGGCCCTGTCCGGCGGCAAAGCCGCCTCGCGTGGCCGCCTGGCAGCGAGGACACTGAGTGGTCAGGTTCATGGGTCTACTGGGTTGTCCAAAACGGAGCCATCACAATCTGGTCGCACAGTTCGCCGAGCAGTGTAAACACAACGCCGACGTAAAGAATCCCCGTCGCGGACTGGGTCGAGCGAATCTTGGCCGTCTGCCAGACCATCCACGTGATCACCGCCGGTGCAACGACGCCGACCGCCCAGCGCGTGGCCACCATGCCCCACCAGAACGCGTCGTGCCCGTCCGCCCTCCCACGGTTCGCGGCCGCGGCCGCCAGCATCGCCAAGCCGACGCCCGCCAGTGCCGCTCGACCAGCCAGCGAAACAGCAACGATCTTCACAAGCCGTTTCAACGGCTCAATCGACATCGCGGGCGCGATCAGATACGAGTGCCCGAGAAGCATCGCCGCCATCATCGAACCGAGCAACGACGCGGACGCAATATCGCCCGCGAAACCCAGCCAAGCGACCTGCCCCAGCGTCGGCTCGACCGACACCCACGGTACTGCCATCGCCATGAACGTTTCTATCACGAGAAGCACCGCGGCCGCCTGGCCTAACGCCACGCGGCCGAGCGTCCACACCACCGATCCAAAAAACGCGGTTGCCACGGCGGGAAGCAGCCACACATCCCACAGGCCGCCTAGCCCACTGCGCATCCAGACCATGTTCGCCAGGACGCTCAGGCCCAATACGACCAGCATCAGTGTGCGATAGTACTGGATGCCGACGGCCCGCGCCGACGTCACGACCATCATGCACGCCAGTCCGCAGGCGAGGCGTGTGCTGAACAGGGCAATGTGAAGCGAATTCACGGCGCTGGATGGTGCGTGACCGAGTTGGGGCTAGCCGCCGCGCAATAGGGCCAGCACCTCGGCTCGCGTTGACTGGTTGTCCTTGAAACCGCCACGCATCGCGCTGGTGATGCAGACGCTCGCCGGTTTGCGCACGCCGCGGATCGTCATGCACGTGTGCATCGCCTCGACCACCACGGCCACGCCGCGTGCATCGAGCTCGCGCATCAGCAGGTCGGCGACCTCTTCGGTCATGCGTTCCTGCACCTGCGGCCGTCGCGAGACGTCATCGACCACGCGGGCGAGCTTGCTGAGTCCGACGATCTTGCCATTCGGCAGGTACGCTACGTGCGCGGTGCCAATGAATGGAAGCAGGTGATGTTCGCACAGGCTCGCAAAACTTATCTCGCGCACGATCACCATCTCGTCGTACTTCTGGGTGAAGCACTTCCGCAGATGCTGGGCTGGGTCGGCGTGCAGGCCGGCAAACAACTCGGCGTACATGCGGGCGACGCGCGCCGGCGTTTCCCGCAGGCCCTCACGGTCGGGGTCCTCGCCGGCGGCGAACAGTATCTCGCGCACGGCCCGCTCGATGCGGGCCCGGTCGATCGGCGCCGGAGGCACCGTTACGGCGTCCTGCTCGTCGTCGGCCTCGATGCGATCGTGCGCCGGGGCATCATGCGCGGAACCTGCGAACTTCTTCATGCTGCTGCTTCCTGTTGCATCGCTAGCCAACCGCAAGTCATCGTCGCGAGCATTCTAGCCCTTTAGACCAAGGCCGGCAATTTCAGCCGCCGACCAATGACTCGAGTTCCGCCTCGCTGATTACTCGCACTTGGAGCGAACGGGCCTTGTCGAGTTTTGAACCGGGATCGGCGCCTGCCACGACGAAATCGGTTTTTTTTGAAACGCTGGACGAGATGCGGCCGCCGTGCTGTTTGATGTACGACTCCATCTCCGATCGGCTTCGCCGCTCCATCGTGCCTGTCACGACGAAGCTCTTGCCGGCGAGCGGCAAGTCGCCCGCCGGTGCGGCGGTCCGCGACGACTTCATCGCGAGACCAAGCTCGCGCAACTCGCCGATCAGCTTGCAGTTCGTCTTGTCGGTGAAGTACGCGTGAATGCTCGCGGCCATTACCGGGCCGATCTCGTGGACCGCCTCGAAGTCGGCGGCCGACGCGTCCAGCAACCGATCCATGGTCGTGAACTGGGCGGCCAGAACCTCGGCGGTGCGCGAACCGACGTGACGAATCGCAAGGCCGGTCAGCAACCGCGCGAGATCGCGCGTCTTACTCGCGGCCAGGCCGTCGAGCAGATTCTGGGCCGACTTTTCGCCCATGCGGTCCAGCGCCGCCAGTTGATCGAGCGTGAGTCGATACAGATCGGCAACGCTGCGCACCAGTTTGGCGTCGACCAGTTGATCGATCAGTTTCTCGCCGAGTCCTTCTACATCCATCGCGTCGCGATGCGCCCAGAAGCGGAGCCGTTCCTTCAGTTGGGCCGGGCAGGTTGGATTGGTGCACCGCAGGTAGACGCCGCCTTCGTCCTTGACCACGTCGCCGTCGCAGGCGGGGCAGCGGCTTGGAAACCGGAACGCGCGTTCGCGGCCGGTACGCCTTTCGATGAGCACTCGGACCACGTGCGGGATGATCTTGCCCGCCTTTTCGACCACGATCGCGTCGCCGATGCGAACGTCCTTGCGTGCGATCTCCTCGGCGTTGTGCAGGCTGACGTGCGAGACGGTGGTGCCGGCGATCGGCACCGGCTCAAGATCGGCGACAGGCGTCAGGGCGCCGCTCTTGCCGACGTTGACGCGAATATCCAGAACGCGCGTCTCGGCCTCCCACTTTTCCAGCTTGTAGGCAATCACCCATCGCGGCGCCTTCGACGTAGCGCCGAGCCGCTCTCGCTGCGCGAACTCGTTGACCTTGACCACGAAGCCGTCGATCTCGAAGTCCAGTTCGTGTGTACGTGCCGCCCATTCGTGGCAGTAGTCCAGCACCTGGTCGATGGTCTCGAGCACGGGCGAGTGCGGCGCGGCACGTACGCGCAGTCGCCCGACGAGATCAAGAAACTCGGCATGCGTGCGCAAGTCGATGCCGGTCACGGCGCCGAGGCCGTGCGCCATGAACCGCAGCCGCCGCTCGGCGCAGACGCGCGGATCGAGCAGTTTGAGTGTGCCCGATGCGGCGTTGCGCGGGTTGGCGAACAGTTTCTCGCCGCGGGCGGCCTGTCGCTGGTTGATGCGGGCGAGGTCCGAGTTGCTGATGTAGATTTCGCCGCGCAGCTCGATGGCCTGCGGCACCCGATCGGCGTCAAGCCGCAACGGCAGGTCGCGCACCGTGCGCAGGTTGTGGGTCACGTCGTCGCCGCGTTCGCCGTCGCCGCGCGTGGCGCCGCGCTCGAGTCGGCCGTCGCGATAGGCAACCGACACGGCCACGCCGTCGATCTTCAGCTCGACCACGTACGCCGGCCGGTCGCTTGCGAGCAGCTTGCGCACCCGCGCGTCGAACTCACGAACCTCCGCTTCGTTGTACGTGTTGTCGATCGACAACATCGGTACTCGATGCGTAACGGTGGCGAACGTAGTGATCGGCTTGCCGCCGACTTTTTGCGTCGGGCTGTCGGGCGTGACGAGTTGTGGATGGGCCGCTTCAAGCTGCTTGAGTTCGTCGAGCAGCTTGTCGAACTCGCGGTCGCTGAGCTCCGGCGAGTCGGCCGTGTAGTACAAGTAGTTGTGATGGTCGATGAGTCGCCGGAGTTCTTCGATGCGGTGGGCCGAGTCGCGGGGCATGGCTACGATTCCTGGTGAGCCGGAGGTTCAGGGCCGGATGCTTTGCCGTCGCGCAGGGTCCGCCAGCGATCGAGGCCCATCGCCAAGATCGAAGCGGCAGCCAGCCCACCGGCCTCCCAGAGCAACAGTCGGTCGCCGTGCTCGGCCAGCCGTTGCATCATCGGGCTGGGTCGGGCGGCGGTCGGCGACTGAGATCGTACCAGGGCGGCTACGTAGGCCAGCGCGGTGACGCAAAACACGATGCCGGCCAGCACGACCATTACGTAAAACGGGTTTGCAGGTTGGTTGCGACGGCTCACGCGAGTGATTCTATCCGAGATAGCAGCTCACTGAACAAGCGGACAGTCACGCTACGCTACAAGCACACGGTTCGGAACACGCGGTTCGATCAACGGGCTGCTAGACGGGGGGCACTACCCAATGGCCGATGGCGAGAGTGTAGTCGCACAGTTCGCCCGCAGCGAAGAGGATGCCGATCTCACGCTGGGCGCTGTCGGGGCCGTCGGACGCGTGGATGAGATTGAGTCGCGAGCTGAGTCCGAAGTCGCCGCGGATCGTACCGGCCGGGGCCGCGGTGCCGGCGGTCGGTCCAAGCATGCCGCGCACGACCTTGATCGCCTCAGGGCCCTCAAGAACCGCCGCGACGGCGGGGCCGGAGGTCATGAACGCCATGAGCGGCTCATAGAAATCACGTCCTCTGTGTACCGCGTACAGCCGCTCGGCCAGTGGGCGGTCCATGTGGAGCAGCTTCATTCCCGAGATGCGCAGCCCCTTGTCCTCAAATCGCGCCACGATTCGCCCGATCAGGCGGCGCTGGACGCAGTCCGGTTTCAGAATGATCAGCGTGCGTTCCATCCGATTCGGCAACCTCCGTCTAGCGCCCGTCGCGCGATCGTTTGTACTGTGCGCCACTGAACCGTTTGCGACCGCAGCGCGGGCAGACCCATTTGTGCTGTTTGTGAAACGTGCGACCCAACTGACGCATGCGCACCTTGCAGCGTTTGCAGTACATGGCGGCCACCACCGGGCCTCAAGCGAATTGTGCGACCGTGTGCCAACTCTCGGGCAGTCGAGGAAGGCGGGCCGATTCGTTCTCTTCGAGCGGCTGCATCCGCAAGGTCGTAAGCTGAATCCAGCCTTGGCAACTGGGACAGCGACCGGCAAAACCGGTTCCCTCCCACCAAGCGCGGACCAGTGGGTTGTAGATTGCGGCAGCGTTGCCATACACCTCAAGCTTGAAATCGATCCACTCCATTCGGCAGGTGCAATCGGGATGAGGACATTTGGCATCGTCATAGTGCACGTGCGGCGAGGCCATGGTGCGGAGTCCCCCGTCGCGATAGACACGGTCCAGTTCTTCCAGTTCTTCGGCCGACGGCACATGTACGCTGGGCATTCGTCTACTCCTTCCGCCTCGCTGTCTCGGTCAGTCGGGAGACATTATAGCCGAAAGCCTGAACTTGTCTGCGACGAATCCTGATGCCGCCGGCCAAACCTAAGTACTGTGCCACATTGAATAGGGTCTGAAATCGGCTTCGGTCGTTTAACCCGCAGCCGTAGGCGAGGCACAACAAACGCCAGCCATACCTCGCCTGCGGCTGCGGGTTAAACGAATTCGAACCCCTTTCAATGTGAAGCAGTACTAAGCTACGGAATCGCGTGTGCCAGCAGGCTGAAAACCTGCTCCACGATCAGAGCGGGACTTCGTAGTACTCACGAGAACCGCGCGGCCTGCATCACCGCCCGTGCCAACTCAACCAGTCGAGTCGGGTCAATGGGGACCGGCTTCGTCATGAGTGTAAACCTACTTGGCGCGTAGCACGCGAGCCGCGCGGTCGGCGTCAGCGGCGCTGTCGAACGCAAGCGTGTACGCGCACTTGCTGCCGATCACGGTGGCCGACAGGCCGCGCAGATTCACGCCGGCATCGGCGAGCATTCTCGTCATCTTGTAGCACGAGCCTGGCTTGTTCGTCTCCTCGACACGCAACGAAGCGATCTGGGCGCTCTTGACGAGTCCGGCCGCCGCGGCGGCCTTGGTCGCCTTGGCGCCGGCGACGCCACCCACGAAAACGACGCCCCGACCGGGCCTGTCCGGCTCGCGCCGCGCCACGACGAACTCCAGGTCCACGCCCGCGCTGGCTAACGGCTGCAGCTTCTCAGCCAGCCCACCCACTCGGTCGCTGATCTCCGCCGTCCACACGTCGCACTTGCTTACTTTGTACGCCATGATGCATCCTCCTAGTCGAGAAGTTGCAGTGACAATTACCGCGCCGCGTTGCGAATATCAAGCCGCCGGCTGGGCGTGCACTCGATCTCGTCGAAGCCATCGCTGTGCAACCGGAACACCTTGATCGCTGGCGGTTCGCTGGCGAGCGAGATGATGATGCGCGGCAGGTCGCCGTAGTAATTCTCGGCAAGGTCCACGCGGCTGGGGATTGCCGGCGAGGTGGGATGAGAGTGGTAGATCGCCAGGAGCTCGAGTCCCTCGTCGCGCAACAGACGGAAGGCGTGAAACAGATCACGTGCGTCGGCGCGGTAAGCGACGGGGCTGGCGAGTTCGTTGCGCAGCGGAATCGTGCGAGTTGCGACGCCTGCCGCTCCGACGACGAAGCCGCAACATTCGGCCGGTGCGGCGGCGTGGGCGTGGGCTACCATCGCGTCAATAACGTGCGCAGGCAGTTCGAGCACTTGCGATCATTCCGACGCCTTGAGTTTCACATCTACTTCGGATGCCTCACCTTCGCGAAGGAACGTAACCTTGACCGTGTCTCCCGGTTTGCGGCTCTCGACGTACGCGAGCAGCTCCTGGAACGTGTTCACTCGGTTGCCGTCAATGGAAATAATGCGGTCGGCCTTGGTGGGGTCCTCGACTCGGTATTCGACGAACCCGCGCCGTCGCACGCTGCGGCGTGGACCACGCAGCCCCGCAGTCTCGGCGGCGCCGTTCGGCGCGAGCCGATAGATCCGCAGACCGCCGCCGCGCCCCTCGCTCTCGTAGACCGCGAGGATGCCGATGTCCGCGCGGATCACGCGACCGTGGCGAATGAGCTGCGGCACGACGCGGCGGATGTTGTTCACCGGGATCGCGAAGCCGATGCCGGAACTTTGACCCGCCCGCGGGCTGACGATCGCCGTGTTCAGGCCGATCAGCCGCGCGTGCTTGTCCAGCAGCGGCCCGCCGGAGTTGCCCGGATTGATCGCCGCGTCGGTTTGAATCACACCCTTGATCACTCGGACCTCGCTCACGGGCAACGTTCGGTTCAGGCTCGAAACGATGCCCGTCGTCATCGTGCGCTCGAAGCCGAACGGATTGCCGATGACGAACACGCGCAGGCCGACCTGCAGGTTCGCCGAGTCGCCGAGTTCGACCGGGACGAGTTTTTCCCTGGGCGCGGCGATCCGCAAAACCGCCAAGTCGTTCGGCGGGTCGGTGCCCACCACCTCGGCCTCGTAGGGAGTGGAGTCGGACAGGGTAACGGTGATATTGCCCTGGCCCTTGATCGCGTCTTCGACCACGTGATTGTTCGTGATGATGTGCCCGTCCTGATCCCAGACGCACCCCGACCCGTTTCCCCCTTGTTGCAGTTCGGCCAACGAGAAGAAGTCGTCGCTCCGGACCTTTGTGGTGATGTTGACGACGCTGCGGTTGGCCTTTTCGTAGACGGCGATGTTGATTCGCTCGTCGGGACTGAGGTCGTTTTTGTCTGCCTGGCTCGGCGCGGGTCGCTGCGCGGCCTCGGTCTGCCCCTGCGGAAGGACCGCCAGCAGGGCCACAAACAGAGCCGCCATTCGTTCGCTGACCACGACGCGCGACTTGGCCTTCGCCCTCATGTCATGCCCCCGTAATGCAGTTCATTCATCGCCGATCGCGGCGGCCAGCGCCTGCTGGATCACGTCGCGGGGCGGTTCCTTGCCGGTGATCAATCGCACCTGCAGTTCAAGCTGAGCCTGTAGGATTTGCCGCGGCTCGACCACGTTGCAGCCGCGTGGTCCGGCCTCCTTGACCAGCGAGCTCTTGTGCGGCATGTTGGCGAGGTCCATCACGGTCATGCCCGGCTTCAGGTAGCCGCCGTGAACGCCGGCCTCGCCCGACCGGGCCTTGTCCTTGAGCTTTTCGCGTTCCTCGCTGCACACGCAGAGGATGTCGTGCATCGTGCTGTACATCGCTTCGAACTGGATGTGGCGGCACTGGAACATCTGGGCGACCAACTGAGCGCCACCGGGATCTCGGCTGGCGACGATCGGCACGCCGCCGCGTTTCTTGACGCCGTAGGCCATGGTCCGTGCCAGCGCGTTGGCGCCCACGATCATGATCATGCGACCTTCGAGCGGTTTCTCCGAACCGCCCTTCGCCTTGAGCACGGCCTCGAGCGACCCCACCGCGGCCCGCCAGAGCGTGTTGTAGCCGGCCCACTTGTCGTCCTTGCGCACGATCACGTCCACCGACTCGGCGCTCTTGGCCGGCTCCTCCGGCTCGGCGGTGATTTCGAGCCCCGGGCCGCGATGTTGCGCATCGACAATCACCGCGCTGAGCTTGGCCGCATCGAGCACCTTCTGAAACGGCGCGAGCTTGCCCATCGGCACCGGCAGGCAGCGGGCCGGCAGACCCATGTGTGCGAACACGGCGTTTAGCGCCGCGATCGTGACAAATTCCAACTCGCCGAAACCGGTCACGCCGATGAACCGCGTGTTGCGATCGATCGCGGCAAAGTGAAACGTCGACTCCAACTGGTCGATTGTCGGTTGCCCGTCGAACGCCTCCATGCCCTTTTCCAACGCCGCGTAGGTCCAGGGCGAGCCGAGTTTCTTGCCGAGCACCGTGAGCAGCACACCCGGCCGACCCAATCCGAGCACGACGGTCGGCACCGTGGGCTTGGCCAGTATCTGAATCAGCGGCCAAGCCTCTTCGACGGTCTGGAACTTCGTGGTCAGCTTGATGAAGTCGGGCTGTTTCGTCTGGCACTGGGCGTAGATGCGGCTGATGTCCTTGGGCGTTTCGTTTGTGTTGGTGTAGCTGATGATTCGCTTGGTGGGCAGCTTGAGCGACTCGGGCGGCTTGCGCACCTGGTCGGCGATGTCGAGTTCGATCTCGACGTAGTCGGCCTTGCTGATAATGCACTGGCGCAGCATGGCGACCCGGTCCTCCTCGGCGCCGTCCCAGTGGCCGCCGTCTTGCGTGCGGCGGCAGGTCATGATGATCGGCTTCGGCTTGGCCGCCAGGATTTCGCCGATCTCGGGCGCCTTGCCGAACCGATCGAGCCTCATCTCCAACAGGTCGGCGCGACCGCCGGCGTTGAGCATGTCGGCCAGCGCAAGCCGCCGCGACTCCTGACTAATTGTTACGCAAATCATGACGAGCACCTCGAAGTCCGGATCAGAAAAAGGTGAAGACAATGACCGGACACGAGTTTCGCAGACGCCGGGCGGTGTTGCAACTTGAGCTTCACGGCCCTGCCGCAACTCGGAGTACGGTGAGTCTGATCCGGACGCATTGACGGAGGAAACCCAGCGGTGGGAAGATGAGCCGAGCCAGGGACGGACCAGAGCGACTGGTAGCAGAGTTTTCGGGATGGCTGGCTCGCACCCGTCGGCCTGTTAGACCCGATAGGGAGTTGACCCATGACGGCCGCGATTTTGGTTCTGACCATCGCCGGCTGGACCGCGGCCGGCGCATGCTACCGGCTCTGCACTCGCGGCATTGCTCGCAGCGAGTTCCACAGGCTGTACTCTTGCTGCTACGCGGCTGCGGCCTTCGCGTTCCCAGTTTGCCTTGTTGGAGTACTCTATTGGTGGTGGCGTCTCGAGATGTTGTGGACGCCTGACGAGCTTCCGGAGATCGAATCTTGGATGACTCGTTGGACCTTATTACTCGTTTTCAGTGTGTTCGCAGGTTCCTTCGCCATTGTCCAGCTTCGTCGCGGCATCCCGCCGGCCCGAGGGGACGGCGGGGCCTAATCCCGAGCGCGTCGGAGGTCGCCCATGATAGATCGGTCGTTGCTCGGCATGGTCGCGTTTGCCTGTACTGCAGTATCTCTGTCGGCGAGCGAGGCACCGACCGACCGCCCCGAATTCACTCGCATGGTGGCGCACTGGGCCGAGTACGCCGACCCGCAGTACTTGTCGTTCATCGAAGACGCGCGGCCCGAGGTTGTGCAAGTCGGTTTCTACGGGGCCCATTTTTGGAGCTTGGCGCACACGCCGCATGGCAAGGGCTACCCGGCCCACTTCCCAGTCGTCGGGCTTACCGAGTGCGGCTAGTGGTTCGAGAACCTCAACGGTGAGCTGCACCGGCGGGGTGCGAAAGTGGTCGGTCACTTCAACGTCGAGTTTCTGGTCGGCGACCCGGACAGCCCCGAAGGCCCGCGCGGGTTCTTCCGCTTCTACCGCGACTTGTGGGACGAGTCGAAACTCGGACCTCGGCCCGTAGCCGACCCGATCGACTTGCTCCAGAAGAACGCCGACGGCACGCCAATCATCCATAACAGCTATTCGATCGGCGGGATGAAGGAGTACTGGGGCTGCCTGGCGAACCCGCACTGGCGAGCGGTGCTAAGGGCGTGGGCGCGAGCCGGCGTCGCGCGCGGCGTCGACGGGTTCGTGGCCAACTATTTCTACCGGCACAATTGCCTCTGTTCGCACTGCCAGGCCGCGTTCCGACAGTACCTGAACGAACGGTTTACGCCCGCCGAGCTTGGCGAGAAGTTCGGCATCACCGACCTGGCGACGCACAAGTTTGCCGAGATAGTCGGCTGGCACGACCCGAAACAGTCGACGCCGCTGCGTCGCGAGATGCTGCGATTCTCTCAGATCACCACCAAGCGGGCGTTCGACGAGGTGTTCGTCGAGTACGGTCGGTCGCTGAAGCGGGACCTGATCGTCGGGCAATGGAACCACCTGGGCGACTTCAGCCAAGTGAGCGGCGACGAGCGGTGCATGTTGCCGAGCGAACAGTGGGGGCGCGGCGAAGACTACTTGTGGTACAGCACGGGCGGCGCGGCATGTTTCACTGACCTGGCCGCCGGAGTGCTCGGCGAGGGCACGCTGCAAGCTCGTTACCTTCGCGGCGCGTTCGACGACAAGCCGTTCACGCTCGGCAAGTACGAACAGACGCGGATTCGCTCGGCCATCGCCGAACTTGCCGCAAACGGCGGGGCGCCGATGGGATTCTATACGCGATTCACCGCGCCGGCCGCGCGCCAGGAAATTGTTCGCTACTATCAGTTCCTCGCACGGTACGACTCGGTCTATCGGGCCAATCGCTCGCACGCCGAAGTGCTGCTCACGTTCCCCCGTAGCCGCGTGCATGCGGGAGACGTCGTGGCGGTCGATGCGTTCAAACGGCTGGGCCGCCGTCTGCTCGATCAGCACGTGCTGTTCGATGTACGCCCCGACGACCTCGCGACGCCGGCCATGCGTTCGGCGTATCGAATTGTGGTCGAAGGCGGCGCCGCCGAGTCGCCCGCCGAGTTGCCGGCAGACCTGAGCCGATTCGACGCCCCGGCGACCGTGCGCGTCTCGGCAAGTCGTCCGCGCGGCGGCGACGAGTTGACGATTCACTTCGTCAACTACAATCGCGTCGAGCCCGCCGAACGTCGCAGCCCCGGGCGCGGCATCGAGGACGAAAAACCGATTCCCGCGCCGGCCATCAAGGCGGACATCGCCCTCACTCCGGGCCTCCGTATCACTCGCGTACAGACGATGTCGCCGGAGTCTGCGGCGCCCGTCGATCTGCCGTTCGACGTGACGGGTGGGCGCCTGCGGTTCGAGATGCCTACGTTTCTCGTCTACGGTGTGGCTCGCGTTCAGTTGGCCAACTGAGTCGGCAACGCCTTCCACTCCACGAGTGAGCCTGTCGGCCGGTCCTGTCGATCCCAAGGCATCTTGAACGTCCCGTCGCCGACCATGAGGAGTCGCGTCGGTTGCCCGTTCCTGCCGAGCGTCAGAAGTCCGTCGAAGCTCGTTCGGCCGGGCAGTGGTTCCGGACCGTTCACATACTTGCGACTTCCGACCAACTCGCCGCGCAGCACGACTTGCGTTTCGCCCGATGGGCCGGCTTTGGAGACGGTCCCCGTCAGCCGCGCGACCGACAGATCTTCCGGCCGGTGCAGGGTCGATAGGTCGCTCGATGCCGAAAGCGCCCGCGCGAACTGGCGCACGGTGCTTGCCGGGACCTCGTACGAGCCGATCTTCGAACGATCGGGCGGCGCCAGATCGCGCCATTGTTCCTTGGTCAGGATGATGCTGTCGAACACGGGACGAGCGGTGTGGTCGTTGCGGTCGGTGTGGCGGACGTAGAGGGTCAGCCGGACCGACCCGTCGGGGCGCACGCCGACGCCCTTATCGGGAGACTGCCACTGTGGCTTCACGTTGCGTCGCGTCACAGGTCCGAACTTTGCCACGGCGTTCTTGAGCGTCGCGAGCACATCCGCCGCAGACTGCATGCGAAAGATCTCCTTGTCCGTGAGCGGCTCGCCGTCGGCGTTGATGAGGTGGACGGCGAGGTTACCGGTCCGGCCGCGCGTGAACAACTCGATCAGCTTGCGTTCCTCGGCAAACCGCTCGCGCGCGTCTTGTGCGTGGATCAGCTTCTGCTTATCGACCGCGACAGGCACGAAGTTCTCGCTGACAAACCGCACGACTTCGGCATTGCTGAACGGCCCCGACCGGAGCCCAGCGAAACCGCCTCAGCAGCGTTCCAGCGGGTCGTCGTCTACGTGCCAGTACATGATCGGCCGGTTCTCGGCACGGGCGGCGCGTTGGCCCTCGATCACCGACCGCACCCAGGGTATTTGCTGCCAGCGAGTTTCCTCGTCCGTCGGCCGAATCGCGTCGGCCCGCCGCGCAAGGTCCTCGGCTGCAATCACTGAACTATCGCCGCACTGAGCCATACCGACGACGATGCATCCGGCCACGACAATCATGCGATTCACGTGTTTCCTCCTTTCCGCGGCTGGGCCGCACTGTGGTGTCACTGTGGTGGTGTTACTCCCCTGTGGCTGGCGGAGGACTGACAGATTTGTCGGGTATCACTGGTTGCCGTTGTTGGCTGACGAGGCGGCGGGCTGTTCGGCATGCCGCTCGCCGTTCGTACGAACTCAACGAAGTTCTCGACCGATGTGTTGCGGTCGCAGCCGTGGTTCAGGTTCAGCACATGCCGCTGTCCCCCGCCGGCGGTCAGACAGCGCTCGGTGGCCGCTCGCACCTCTGCGACGCCGCCGTGGACCAGCAGCTCATGATCGACGTTTCCCTGGAAACAGACTGCGGGATGTTGACTTCGCGCGGCCGCCAGGTCGTGGCGGGCGCCGAGACTGACGACTGCCGCTCCCGACTGAACCATCAGGTCGAGGTATGGGCACTCGCGTACGAACAAGATCGACGGCGTGGTGTTGCACGCCGCGAAGATCTGACGCTGGTAGCGATGCGACCACGTCTCGTAGTCGGGCCGCGCGAGATCGCCCGCCCACGAATCGAAGAGCTGATAGACGTCGGCGCCCTCGCGACCAAGCGTGCCGAGGAACTCGATGGTCGCTTGGGCGATTCGGTCGCAGAGCAAGTCCCACGTCCTCGGCCGTCGGCGAATGAAGTCGATCGTTCGCGCTACGTCCTTGCCCGTACCGATGCAGTACGAGGCGAGCGTGAACGGCGCCGACGCGAACACGAGCACCGGCAGCGAACCGGCGAGGTTGCGGCGCACGATGCGGAGCAGTTCGACGACGTGGCGGTACCGATCGGGGTCGGGTCGCGGATCGAGCCGCGCCGCGTCGGCTTCGTCGGCGATCGGGCGGGCCGGCACCGGGCCGCGGTTGGGCTCCAGCGAGAAATCGAGGCCCATCGCTACGGCAAGCGTCGTGATGTCGTAGAACAGAATGATGCCGTCGACGCCAAAGCGCCTCGGCAAGAGCGACGCCTCGGCGGATGCTTCCGCGTCGACGGAGAACTCGTAGAAATCGCGGCCGCCGCGCAGCTTCAGGAATTCCGGGTCCCAGCGGCCCGCCTGGCGCATCGCCCAAACCGGCGTGCGCTCGACCGATTCGCCGCGGCACGTTCTGACCAGCAAGTGTTCAGCCACGACTCGCTCCGTTCGTCTCGTACCAGCCGCGCGATTCGTTCAGCACCATGTCGACCATCGCCTCAATCCACGCGGGATGGTCGTTCAGGCACGGGCAACGCACCATGCACTCGCCGCCAGCCGACGTAAACGACTCGGCGACCTCGCGGCCGATTTCATCAATCGTCTCGAGGCAGTCGGCCGTGAAGCCGGGCGAGGCCACGAGCACTCGCCTCGCTCCTTCGCGCGCAAGCCGGCGCAGCGTCTCGTCCAGAAACGGCTGCAGCCAAACCTGACGACCAAACTGAGATTGGTACGCGAGCAGCCACTCGTCGGCGCCGAGACCCAACTGAGTCGCCAGCAGCCGGGCGGTCTGCTCGACCTGTCGCTGGTACGGGTCGCCCCTGGTCACGAAGTCGACGGGGTAGCCGTGAAACGAAAACACGATTCGATCGGGCGGCCGCTCCTGCTTGCTCAACTCCTCGCGCACGATCGCGGCCTGCGCCCGAATGTAGCTCGGTCGCTCGTAGAACGGCGGCGCCACGCGAATGGCCGGCATGTCGCGCAGTCGCCTCAACGCGTCGAACAGTTGGTCGCACGCCGTGCCGGTCGACGCGGCCGAATACTGAGGGTACATCGGCAACACGACCAGTCGGTCGGCGCCGGCGTCGGTCAATTCCTTGAGTGCGGACTGGAGCGACGGATTGCCGTAGCGCATGCCCGCTCGTACCACGAAGTCGCCGGGCAGCGACCGCTGAAGGGCCTGAGCCTGCAGTCGCGTAATGTGCAGCAGCGGCGAGCCGGTCCGCGCATCCCAGATCCTCGCGTACTTCGCCGCCGACGCGGGCGACCGGCGTGGCAACACGATCAGGTTCAGTACCGGCAGCCATCGCCAGCGCGGCGCCTCGATCACGCGCGGGTCGCTCAGGAACTCGCGCAGGTAGCGACGCACGGCCGGCACGGTCGGCTCGTCCGGTGTGCCCAATTGAATGATCAACACGCCGATCTTGGTCATGGTCAATCAGTCCGTTCACGTTCGAGATCCTGAGGTTGCCCGGCGGCGACGCCGCAGCCCCGTCACGCCAGCACCTTGGCGACCACGTTACCGGCCACATCGGTCAGGCGGAAGTCGCGACCCTGGTGTCGGTAGGTCAGTCGCGTGTGGTCGAGGCCGAGGCAGTGCAGGATGGTGGCCTGCAGGTCGTGGACATGAATGCGATCTTCGACGGCATGGTAGCCCAAGTCGTCCGTCTTGCCGACGACCTGGCCGCCCTTGACGCCGCCGCCGGCAAGCAACATGGTGAAGCCGAACGGGTGATGATCGCGACCTTCCTTGCCGGGATTGATGCCACGGCGGACTTCATTCATCGGCGTACGACCGAACTCGCCGCCCCAAACCACCAGCGTCTCGTCGAGCAGCCCGCGCTGTTTCAGGTCGCGAATCAGCGCGGCCGCCGGCTGGTCGGTCATGGCGGTGTTGGTTTTCAGGTACTTGTTCAGGTCGCTGTGGTCGTCCCAAGTGGAATGATAGAGCTGAATGAATCGAACGCCGCGTTCGACCATGCGTCGGGCCAGCAAACAGTTGGCGCCGAACCAGCGAGTCGTCTCGTTGCCGAGGCCGTACATTTCGAGCGTCGCTGCCGACTCTTGCGAGAAATCGAGCAGTTCGGGCGCCGCCATCTGCATTCGAAACGCCAACTCGTAGGCCGCAATGCGCGATTCGATTTCGGCGTCGTGCGTTTCGCCATACCGCAGTCGGTTCAGGTCGGCGATCGCGCCCAGGCGAGCCCGCTGCGTCGCGGCGTTTACGCCGCTGGGTCGAGACAAGTGCAGGATCGCGTCGCCCTGACTGCGGAACGTGACGCCGCGGTGCGACGACGGCAGGAAGCCGCTGCTCCACAGCGCCGAACCCGCGTCGACTCCCTTGCCGGAGTTCGACAACATCACGACGAAGCCGGGCAGGTTGCGGCTTTCGCTGCCCAGCCCGTACGTCACCCACGCGCCCATCGACGGGTGCCCGAACAGCGGAGTGCCACACTGCAACAGCAACTGGCCCGGATCGTGATTCGGCGAGGTCGTGAACATCGACCGAATCATGCACACGTCGTCGGCGCAGCCGCCGAGGTGCGGCAGCCAGTCGGAAAACTCGGTGCCGGACTGCCCGTGCTTCTGGAACGTCCGCGGGCTCGCAAACACGCGAGCACTGCCTCTGATCAGGTGATCGTCCAGGTTGCTCAAGAACGACGGCGGCACAGGCTGGCCGTGCAGGTCGCGCATCACCGGCTTGGGATCGAACAGGTCGAGATGGCTGGGTCCGCCGGCCATGAATAGGAAGATGACACTCTTCGCCCGTGGGGCAAAGTGCGTGGCTCGTGGCGCGAGCGGATCGGTCGCTGCGCCGGCCGGGTCGGCAACCGCGCCGCCGCACGCACTGCGGCCGCCGAGCAACTGAGCCAGTGCCATGGTTCCGATGCCACACCCCGTCTGCTTCAGCAACGTGCGTCGCAACACGCGGGTCGCGTCGGTTGTACTGGCGGTCGTCTGGGTCATGAGCGTCACTGGCGGTTAGTCGCGAGTAATGAACTCGTGCAGGTTCAGCAGCACGCTGGCCAGGGCGGTCCAGGAGGCGGCGTCCGCGGCGCGAGCAGCATCGGTCTCGGCGGGAGCGCCGAGCCCGAGCGCGGCCACACCGACCGGATCACTCGCCAGGATCGCCTGTTGTTCGTGGAGGTATTTGGTCAACCGATCGATCTCGCCGGGCCGCGCAGGCCGGCCGAGACAGATCGCGATCGCGCTCGCGATGCGCTCCTGTTCCGAACCCGGCTCGCGCAGCAGCCGCGCGGCCAGCGACTGTGCGGCCTCGAAGAACTCTGGATCATTCAGCAACGTCAGGGCCTGAAGCGGCGTGTTCGACCGCTCGCGACGCCCGCAACTCTGGCTGAGTGCCGGCGCGTCGAACGTGACGCCCTGAGCGAACGGCGATAGTCGCTGCAACCAGGTGTATAGCCCGCGGCGGTATCGGTCTCCGCCTGTGCTGGCCGTCCACTTGTTGTCGAACCCCTCCATCGCCACGCTCGGCGGCTGCGGCGGAAACACGCTGGGGCCTCCGATGCGCGGATCCAATAGACCCGTCACGGCCAGTGTCACGTCGCGCACCTGGTCGGACGAAAGTCGCAACGACGACTGCCGCGCGAGCAGCACATTGTTCGGATCGCGTGAGGCGAGCTCCGTTCGCGCGCGTGAAGACTGACGATACGTCGCCGACGTCACGATCAGCCGATGCATCGCCTTGGCGCCCCAGCCGCTGTCGCGAAACTCCGAGGCAAGCCATTCGAGCAGTTCCGGGTGACTGGGCCGCGCTCCCTGCGTGCCGAAGTCGGTCGACGTCGGCACTAGTCCGCGGCCGAAGAACTCCTGCCACATGCGATTCACCGCAACGCGAGCCGAGAGTCGCGACGCGCCCGGCTCGCCTGCAACAAGCCAACGGGCGAGCGTGAGTCGATCGGGCTCGCCTCGTTCGGTGGCGGGCGGCAACACGGCAAGGGTCGCCGGCCGTACCGCCGTGCCACGCTGTCGGAAGTCGCCGCGCACGTGAACATAGGCCGCACGCGGGTTACGGGTCTGACGCATCGTCGGCGCTCGCGTCACCGGCGGAAGCTCCTTCTTGAGCGACTCCAGCTTGCCGCTCAACTCGCCGAGCTTCAGCTCCTTCCAACGCTGTTCGTCAGTGACCGATCCGTGCCGCAAGAAGTAGTCGAGCAACCGGTCCGCCTGATCCTGCGTGCGTCGCGACGGATCGACCAGGACGATCTGCGTCCCTTCCAATTGCCCTTCGCCCAAGTTGCCGCCCCAGACCAGGCCGAGCACCTCCCACTGACGGTCCCACACGTGGTCCTTGCCCGGCTGAGCGACCGCGTCGAGCATCTTTTGCTCCCAGCGGGCCTGCAGCCGGCCGACGTCCGCTGCGACGGGCGCGATCAAATCCGCTCGCTTGCTGCGGTATTCCGCCCGCTTGGCCAGGTGCCGCTCGAGCTCGCCGTCGAGCGGGGCGTCGATGTTCACTTCGTCGGCGGAATCGAAGAATGCGTAAAGCTGAAAGAACTCGGCCTGAGCGACCGGGTCGAATTTGTGGTCGTGGCATCGCGCACAACCGACCGTCAGGCCGAGCCACGCAGCGCCCACCATCTGAACGCGATCGACCACCTGCTCGACGCGATACTCCTCGAGGTCGGCGCCGCCTTCCCGGTTCGACAGCGTGTTGCGCAGAAACCCCGTCGCGATCAGTTGGTCGGTAGTCGCCTCGGGGAGCAGGTCGCCGGCAAGCTGCTCGATGGTGAACTGGTCGAACGGCAGGTCGCGGTTCAGCGCCTCGATGAGCCATTGTCGATAGCGCCACGCGACGGGTCGGAGCTGATCGGTGAGGTAGCCGTCGGTATCGGCATAGTGGCAGAGGTCGAGCCACGGGCGCGCCCACCGCTCGCCGTAATGCGGCGACGCCAGCAGCCGGTCCACGAGGCGCTCGTACGCGTCGGGCCGCTCGTCGTTCACAAACTCGGCGACATCGGCGGGCGTCGGCGGCACACCGGTGAGGTCGAGCGTCACACGGCGAACCAGTGTGTGGCGATCGGCCTCGCCCGACGGCTCGATGGATTCAGCATCCAGTCGTTCAATCACGAACGCGTCGATCGCCCCACGGACCATCGTCGCGTGGCGTGTGGCGGGCGGCGCATGACGCCGCAGCGGCTGAAACGCCCAGTGGCTCGGTTGCGGCGAGGCGGCGAGCAGTGCCAGTATCGCGGCGGTCGCCAACGTTCGGGACATTACCTGGCTGGCGTTCATCTTCATGGCGGGATGGCCCGTAAGCGACAAATCCGTGGCCGGTGCTATCTTATGGGCGCTCGTACCAAGCTGCAATGTGACAGTCGCAACGTCGCGACCGGCCGCGAGCCTTGACACGCGGGACACGCCGAACCTAAGATCGCCGCGACCTGACGGATTCTGGTCCCAGTCTCTGCCGCGAGTCGATGGACCGGCGATGCCGACCACACGCACAACCAGTCTGCCGAAGGACGCCCACGCGCGGGCGCCCGTGATCGTCCAGCGACTCGCCGCCGCCTATCCCAACGCCCGCTGTGCGCTCAACCATCGCAACCCGCTCGAACTGCTCGTCGCCACGGTGCTGTCGGCGCAGTGTACCGACGAGCGAGTGAATATCGTCACGCGCGACCTGTTTACCAAGTACCGCAGCGCGGCCGAGTACGCGGCGGCGTCACAGCGAGATATGGAACGCGCCGTCCGCTCCACAGGGTTCTTCCGCAACAAGGCCCGCAGCATCCGAGCCTGCTGCAGGATGCTCATGGAACAATACAACGGTTTGGTGCCGGATCGTATGGAGGCGCTGGTCGAGTTGCCCGGCGTCGGACGCAAGACGGCCAACGTGATCCTTGGCACGGCGATGGGCCAGGCGAGCGGGGTTGTGGTCGACACCCACGTGCGGCGGCTCGCCAAACGCATGGGGCTTACGCGGCACAGCGACCCGGAGAAGATCGAGCGGGACCTGATGAAGCTGATCCCCAACAACGAATGGGTCAGCTTCGGCCATCGCATGATCCAGCACGGCCGGCGCGTGTGCTCAGCCCGCACGCCGCACTGCGAAGCGTGTTCTGTGAACGACGTGTGTCCCAAGATCGGAGTGCGCAACAAGTGATCCTCACCGGGCAAGAAATCCGGCGACACCTCGGCACGGACATCATCATCGAGCCGTTCGACGACTCGCAGGTGAACCCGAACAGCGTGAACCTGCGGTTGCACGACGAGCTGATGACCTACGAAGAGCTGGTGCTGGACATGAAGAAGCCCAGTCGTGTGCGGCGGATCGCGATTCCGCCGGACGGTCTGGTGCTCGCGCCCCATCAGCTTTACCTGGGCCGCACGTTGGAGCGGACCGAGACGCACAACTTTGTGCCGATGCTCGAAGGCCGTTCGTCGGTCGGGCGCCTGGGCCTGTTCGTTCACGTCACGGCCGGTTTCGGAGACGTCGGATTCTGTGGCTACTGGACGCTCGAGATGTTTGCCGTGCAGCCGGTGCGCATCTATCCCGGCGTGCCGATCTGCCAGATCTACTACCACACGCTGGCCGGCGAGATTACGCCCTACGCGAGCGAAAAGTACCAGCACAACCGCGACATTCAACCGAGTATGTTGTTCCGCGAACTGTCGCCTCAGCAGGATCCGCAACTGCTGCTGCACTTCGGCCAGGAGCGGCCGGCGTAGTGGCAACGCAGTTCTTGGTTGATCGCTCATGGCTCATGCGGTCCCGCTTTCGTTGCAGCCTGGAAGTACGGGCTCTCAGCGTGCCGTACATCTGTGCGACGTTGACGAAGACGTTGCGTGGCTGGTTCACATACTTTCGTCATTGTCACTGGACCGTGTTTCGAGACCTGGACGGCTCGATTCGCGGCCGGTTGCGCAGCATCCTGCGCAAGCGAGCGGGCCGGCACGGTCGGGGCCGAGGCGCGGACCATCAGCGTTGGCCGAATGCGTACTTCGCCGAGCGGGGGCTGTACAGCCTGAGCAATGCCCATGATCGGTATTGTCAATCCCCCTTGGGGTAAGACCACTGACCGGAGAGCCGGATGCGGGTGATCCGCCCGTCCGGTTCGGAGCATATCTCCACAAATCCGAGACAGGGCCAGCCGCGAAGCGGCGTGAGTCGATAGCCAGGGGCGCGAGCCGGCTAACGCCCCTGGCTGTCGACTCACGTCCCTTCGGGACTAAGTACAGTGCCGCATTGAATAGGGTCTGAAA
>DAIOWH010000055.1:17935-33802 GCA_036758585.1 Planctomycetia bacterium | reverse complement strand
GAGCGCATGGTTTGGGACCATGAAGTCGCAGGTTCGAATCCTGTCGCCCCGACTTGATAGAAGCCCTCGCCGGAAGTGAGGTTCCGGCGAGAGCAACACTTCGGCGACAGCCCTTTGCAGAACGCTGTACACCGTTCGGTACACCAAACGCGTTCTGAGGAGGGTTATCACCATGCCACGTCCCGCGAAGATCTGGTTTCACACGCACAAGCGGTTCTGGTGCACGAAGCTCGGCGGGAAGATCCAGTACCTCGCCAAGGGGAGGAAGAACCGCGCTGCGGCCGTTGAGGCGTTCGACCGTCTCAAAGAGGAAGTGAAACTCCTCGGCAACGGGCAGTTCCGCACGCTCACGGTGGCCGCGCTCGTCGAACTCTTCCTCGCGTTCGTGGAAGCGAACCGCAAGCCCCGCACGTATGCCCTGTACCGGCAGTGCCTCCAGCGGTTCGTCGACGGACACGCGGACGCGAAGGCCCATGCGGTGAGGGCACACGACGTGGACACCTGGATTGCCGCGCTGCGGAAACAGGGGCTCTCGGAGACGACGCTCGGCCTCTGCGTCGAGAGCCTCCTCGCGTGCTGGAACTGGGCGGTGAGGAAAGGGGTGCTTCCCCGCCACGACCTCCGGAACGTCGAGAAGCCGACGAAAAGGCGGCGCGAGCGGTTTTTGACTGATGACGAGTTCCAGCGGCTCCTGCGGGCAACGGCGCCGAAACGCGTCCCGCGGTTCGGGCCGGCGCGGCAGAAGCGACCGAGCAAGGGAGCGGTGTTCCGGCAGGTCCTCATCGCGAGCGATGAGACCGCGGCGCGGCCGGGGGAACTCGCCTCGCTCCAGTGGAAGCACGTCGACTTCGCACGGCATGTGTGGATTCTCCCGGATCACAAAACGCGGACGACACAGCGTACGCCCCGGCCGCGGATCATCCCCATGACGCCGGTCGTCGAGAAACTCCTCCGCTGGCGGCAGGCCCACTGCCCGCCGTCGCCGTACTGCTTCACGAACGTCCGCAACCGGCCGTGGACGACGAACGCCCTTATCTGCCGGATGCGGCGGCTACGGGAAAAAGCCGGCCTCGGCCCGGACATCGTCCTCTACACGCTCCGGCACCGTCGGGCGACGAAGCTCCTCATGGAGACGGGCGACCTCAAGTCGACATCCGAAGTCCTGGGGCACACGACCGTGAGCGTCACCGAGCGATACCTTCACGTCGCGGTCGATCACCTCGTCCGCTTCGTGCGGCACGCCAGCGCGAGAGATCGACGTGGCGGAAGACCGTTGGATGCGGCAGCGCGGGCGGGGTGAGCGGGGACAGGACCGCTCGCTCTTTGGTCGCCTCGATGAACGTGCGGAGATCGTCGTCGAGGACGCGGTACGCCCCGCCCCGCGTGCCGATGCGCAGCGCGGGGAGCTGCCCGCCGTGGATCAGGTTCCGTACTGTCGAGACACTCACGCGGAGGAGCGCGGCGACCTCGCGCACGGTGTGGACGTGGACGATCGATTCGGCTTCCGCTGCGGTTGCGGCACGCGCGAGCTCGTCGATGTGATCCGTCGCTGCTCCTCCCATCCCGCTCCGCCCCTCTCTGCCGGCCCCACGACGCGTCGCTGGTGTTCTTCTGATGCATCATCCGGACATCGCGTGTGCGACGAGGACGATGAGAATGACGCCGACGGTGCCGATAACGATCCCGATGACGATTGCCGCGCCGGCGGGAAACTCCGATGCGCCCTTTTCGACGCGGCCCTGCCGCTGGATGGTCACTTTCATGGCATGACACCCCTCTATGGTTCGATCACGATCGTTTCACTCCACTCCACGGAGCCCGCCGCGCCCTGGATGATTGCGGCGAGCGACTCGATAAGGTCCTGATGACGCTGCGTCGACGCGGCGACAACGTCCGTGATGGTCGGTGCATCAGGTGCCGCGTTGCTCCGAAGCGTGCGCACCGCGTATGTCTGTTCAGGCACGGTGACGTTCGGGAGCATGTGCCCGTTCTTCGTGATGACGGTTGTGCGGTTCATCGCGTCTCTCCTTCCGCCCAGCCCGTGAGTGTGAACTGCCCAAGGCACAACGCGGGATCGCGCCTCGCGAGCTGTACCGCGGTGGTGGCGGCGATATCGCGAACGGTGCGCACAACCGCCGTTGCGGCTGCGGCCACGATGGTCGGACGGACTGACGTTGCCGCAACGGCTGCTTCGTGAAGGACCTGCATGCCCGTGATCACGCGTACCTCCGGAATGAGACGCTTTGGCAGAAGAGACAGGATACGCACGGCTCGTGCCGGGAGCTCGATCGTCGTTCCCAGGAGCGAGCAGTAGCGAGCATTCACGAGCTCGTGGACGTGGCGGATGCGCCGCGTGACGATCTGCGAAAGCGAACGCGAGACGATGCGGTCGAAGTACGTGAAGCGGCAGCTCGACGGGCCGAGCCACTCCACCGTGCCAACGGCATGTACCATTGCTGGCAGCTCGAACATCGCCGCGATGTCGTCGAGGTATTGGTCGTATCGCGCCGCGAGTGCCGCTTCCGTTTCGCGGTATGCACGCGCGGCGATGGCGGCGCCGGCGGTGCGGGGCACCGGCACCGCAATATCGGCATCGTACGCGCGCCTTGCAAATCGCTGCAGCTCGAGACCAAGCGTCGTCGCGGCTTCGATGGCTGCCGCGTAGGCGCGAAAGACATTACCCTGCGATTCGAAGATCGGCGGGCGGAAGGGAACAACGTCGCTGAGAACGTCGCGGAACGTCCTTTGTTCCTGTGACAACAGCGGTGGTGCATTGATGACGGTCATAGAGTCCTCCTCTGGGTGAATGAAATACACCTGTTCCGGTATGGTCGGCCGACGTGCTCGCCTCTCTTCCGGAACAGGACCGCGAAAGAGAGATGCAGATCGGGGGACCGGCGGCCGGGCCCGCCCCGGCCCATGACACGGTCCCCCGTGAATAGGCGCGGCGTTGCGTGGATTCTTGACGCCTCTTCGTCACTCCTCTACTGTGGGTCGCGCAGCAAGTTCTTTGAGCTTCTCGTCGGCCTTCAAGACATCGAGCAGCCGCCGCAGCCGCCGCGACCATGTCGAGGGTTCAAGGCCCGTCCACCGCGCGAGCTCTCGAACGCCGGGGGCCGCTAACAGGAAATCGACTTCGCGCTCCGGCAAGAGTTCCGTGAGGCGCATCCGTACGTCGTTGAGCCATGCCCGTCGCCGCTCCGCTGCCGATTCTTCAACCTCCGAATCTGGCAAGCGATCGAGATACTGATAGGCGTCGCCAGCGAGCGTCCGTCCCCGGCGGTACCGCGTCGCGCGACGTTTTGTGCCGGCGCGATCGGTCGCCTCCGCGGCAAGGAGGGGGTGAATGCTCTCGGTGTTCTCTGTGTCCTGTTCTCTCGTTCTTCTTCTCGTCGGCATGACGGTCTCCTCGGGTGCTTCCGAGCACAACCGGGCGTCATGAACCGGTCGAGGAGAACCATCTGCGGGCGGGTCCCCGCCGTTCCTGAGCATGGCCGTAGACATGCTCGCGGGCATACACTGTTGGATATGCCCGACCCGGAACGGCGGGCTTTTGCGTCAGCGGACGGTGGGGTCAATGAGACAGGTGGACCGCATGACCGCGCAGGTTCCCCACGACCTGGCGAGCGCCGGTCGAGTCGGGACAGCGGTCCAACAGTCCGCCTATGGATGAAGATGGGTCTTGGGCAATGTCCTCAACAAAAACCCTCGGGCCATCTTCAGCTCTTCGGGGTCATGAGTCCCGTCGAACACGAAGCCCGGAGCGCACGGTTTATCTGGAAGAAGGGACTGTTGGAACTACCCCACAGTTTCCTTACTCTTCCATGCATCCGCTTCCGAAGAAGCTAACACCACACGTTTCCGTGCGTCGCCGGCGTTCACCGCGAGGGCGTGGTGCTCGTTTCAGCGTACCAAGGGGAGGGTCAGCGGGCAACGCCCCCCTGTGTAAGTAGGCGCGGTGTTGCGTGCGGGCGTCATCCGGTCAGCGGCGGCTGCACCGTGCCGTGGACACGGACCCGATTTCCGTTCGATGTTCAAACAAAGACGAAAAAATGCCCCTTCCATTGATTCGAGGAAGGGGCGGTGAAACAAGGAACCGCTAGGCAACGAGTGACAGCAGTGATGCGGCACGCTGATCCGCCTCGGTGCGACTGCCAGCAAAGCTGTACTCCCGCGCAAGCTGCGTGAGCGCATCGACGACGGACCAGATGGTCAATGAGCCTTTCTCGCGGGCGATCTCCGTCGCCCGTTTGCCAAGAGCCTTCGTGAAGCCAAGGCGCACCAGCGTGTCCTCAACGTCGGGAGCTGTGGGGCCGAGCACGGCGCGCATCGCTTTGGCAATCACCGCCGCGAACTGATCCTTCCGTGCATCACGCTGGCGGACAAGATCTTCAATGACGCATCGAATCACCCCAAGCGACTCATGCACATTGCCGACATGGCGCCGCGTGAGCTCGACGATCTCGGTCGCGTCCAACAGAATGTGATTCGCGCAGCACCGTTGAAACCAGAACGTCGAAACGCCGACGGAGCGTTTGCCAACTTCAGAGTTCCACACGAAGAACCCGGGGGCAAAGGCCTCGCCTCTGACGTCAATCCAGCCGTTGGGGTCGATCATAAACACGAACATGTCTTGTTCGCCGGCATAGAGTCCCGTGGCACCGTTGAACCCCCTCGGCGGCGGCTCGAAGCCCATCGCCGCGCCGACGAGCATCTCGACGATCTCAGCATTCCAGAGGCGGCGGTAGCGTGCGCCGTTCACGGCGCGGATCATCGTATCGTCGAGCAGCAGCGCCTGGAGATCCACCTGGGCGTTTCCGCGATCTGCGAGCGTCTCCGTGAGCACGCGGGCTGCGGTATCTGGACACAACCGATTCACTGTCTCCTTTGCTGCACCGGCAAAGGAACAGAGTTGCGTAAACGACCAGTTGTTGAGGAAGCGCGGCGCGTGGCCGTTCACCCGCACGGCGAGGCGTCCCTCGTGGAGCACGGGCCGGAACTCGGTGCTTGGCTCTTTGGTGTGGCGGCTTCGTTGCCGGAGTTCGTCACAGTACTCGTACAACGTGGTGAGTGTCTCAAACCGTTCATCCGGCGGCCGGGAGAAGAGTTCCCGGCTCGCATCTCGTACGTTCGTCATGGCATGATCCTCCAGTTCAAGAAAAGAGTTGGTGACGTTTCAAGAAAGAGAGCCCGTGGCGTACGATGCGACGGGCTCGAAACGAACAAACGGTGGTGCGGCCTAGATCGGCACAGATGCCGATGCCGGCGTGGCCGGTGCGGACGGTGCGTCCGTGTCGGCTGTCGTTGCAGTCGAAGCAAGCGGTTCCGTCGTCGCCACGGTCGCACGTGCCTTCCGCCCATTCCGCTTCGGCTTCCCGGCGCCGAACAGCGTGTCGAGCTTCCGGACGTCAGCCACCGTGAGCGGATCGCCGCTAAGCTGTCCGCTCGATGCGAAGTTCCACTTCTCCCGCGTCTTCCCGTCGTACTCCTCGTATGTGAGGACGGCCGTGAACTCCCGGTCGCGGAAATCGAAGGCGTCGTCCGCTTCCGGATCGAGCGGTCCGAAGCGGTCGTGCGGATACTCGAAGAGCGTCTTGAGATCGTGCAGGAGCCACTCGGCCGTCGCCCTCGTGATCGAGCGAAAGATCGTCCGCTCGAGGTCCGCACAGGGGAGAAGGTCCCCGTCCGGGTTTTGCGGGTTGATGCGGCCCAAGGGTGTGAACGTGAGGGCGAACTGCGGCGTGCCTGTGCCGGCCTTCACGAGGCCCCACCGGGTCACGCGGCCGAGGTACCGGCCGGGCTCAAACGTCTGACTCATGGCATCGTCTCCTTTCGGAACATACAGGTTATTCACGTGCTTCAGAAACGACGGTCACTGCTGTGCGCCGCGTAACGCGGCGATGAGGCACGCCCAGGATTCCTTGGGACTGTCGCCCATCTCGATCTCACTGAGAAGGCCGTGCCGGTTCTTTGCGTCCCACGCGGCGCTGAACGTCGTGTACAGGACGCGCATTTGGCCGCCTTTGCCTTTCCCTTTCAGCCTCGATTTTTCCTGGACGACCTCGACGTCAAACTGTCCGAAGAGGCAGAGGTCGCACCAGCCGTGAGTGAGATCCCACGTTTTCTTGTGTATATTGGGGACGTACCGATCAAAGTCCGGCCCCAGCGGGTTCGTTTGCGTCTTCACCTGGGTGTGGCACAACGCGAACGTGCCCATGCCACGCTCGTCGCGAAGCTGATCGAGGAGGTTGAGAAGCTTCCGCCACTCCTGGAGCGCGGTCTCATACCCGCGCTGATAGCCAAGGAACCCCTTCTCGCCCCAGTCGCCGTCATAGCTGTTCGCACAGACGTACTCGTGGCAGAGGCGCTCGAGGCCGTTGAGCGTGTCCAGGCAGAGCGTCTTGAACTGGTGGTTTTCAGAACGTAATGCACTCAGCGCCTCCAGCGCTTCCGTCCACGTCCCCGCTTCCTCAGCGCAGGAACCGTTACACCGCTGAAACCGCATCCACGGCGTCGGCGGGAGCTGACCGTTCTGGATCAGCGTCACGAGCCCGGTTTCGTTCCTCGTCATGAGGAACACCGGGTCGGGTGCCTGGGCCGCGAGGCTCGTCTTTCCCCAGCCCTGGACCGCGTGCAGAAGCACGTGACTGGGACGGGTTTTCGCCGGCGTCATCGCGATCGTGAGCGTCGGTCGGTGGACTGGCACACTCGCCACTCGCCGCCGTCCACCAAGCGGCAAGGGCCGCGTGGAGGAGCCGTCCGAAGGTGAGGGCTTCGGCCTCCTCCCATCGGGCGATGCCGAGGGTGTAGCGGTAGAAGTGCTTCCGTCGGCAGGCGGTGAAGGTACTGATGCGGGTGTGGGTGAGCAGGTGGTCTCCATTGCTGGTGTCCTCCAGTTCGGGGTGTATGGTGGGGAGTTTCTTCCACGTGGGACTGAGCACGGTGTCGTGCCCAGCGCAGAGGTCGAGGTATTCGCAGGGGCGGCCATACGCCATGCACGCGCGGTCGTTGCGGCGGATGTCGCCGCGCTTGTGGGCGAAGCGGATTTCTTCCGCGGTCTGCCAGAGTTCCTGGGCATACGCGAGAAGCTCTTGGTCCAAGCGGCGCACGATCCGGCGGGCGAAATACCAGGCGGGTCGCGTCACCGTGTCTCGGCAGAGCCGGGCCTCGTACATGACGGGCGTCTCACGGAGTTCCGCGTCGCGGCTCCAGCGGAGGAGTTCTTCTGTGGACAGTTGCACACCACAGTATGTGCCGGTCTTCTCGACCTCGTTCTTTTCGGCACGCGGGAGCTTCTTCGGACGGATTTCGGGTTTGCGGATGACGTCATAGACGACGCCCGCAAGCGTGTGGCCCGCCACGTGTGCGGCAAGGAGGTACGCGGAGATCTGCGTGTCGATGGTGAGGCGTTTCCAGTATGGTCCCCCGTCGTCGAGGTCCTCGCTGCACGACTTGTGCTCCAAGAGGTATCGCTCCGCCCCGTTGGCAATGACGCCATCAAACTTCCCGGCGTGCGCGAACGTGCGGGAGCGGCGCTTCGTGGCGGGGTTGAGGATCGGGAGGTGGAACTCCTCCTCAACCGTCTCCACGGTCCACGTTTCCTGAAGCCAGCGGTGGTGGTACCCGTACAAGAGGCCGCGGAGCGTGGCGAGGCGGAGCGCCTCGGCGTCGTCCAACGGCTCTGGCAGGACTGCATACGCGGCGGCAAGCTTGGGATGCACGCACGGCGCATCGCAAACAGCTTTGGTCTGTTCACATGTCGAAGACATGAGCTTCACTCCTTGTGTTTGAGTTGTGAAAGGGACAGGGGGCAGAGGCGATCACAGTGATCGACCGGCCCCGTAGCGGCGCGGCGGTCAGGGGACTGCGGCGCGGTCACGGGGTCGTTGGTGTTTGCAGAAGGCAATCAGAGAAGGAGCGTCCGTGCCCCTCCTCCGGGGGTGGCAAGGTGGCGATGCGATGTCGTACGGCACGGACGCTCGGTTGCGTGGGGAAGGAACAGGACGAATGCGATGATTCAGACGCTCATGGTGCGGGGGCGATTGGTGGCGATGGTGGACGTGAGGCGCATGTGTTCGGTGTCGCGTCCGGCGCGGTCGGCTGACATGGTTGTCCCGCGATTAAGTGCTGTGTGGTCGCCGACAGGGGCGATGTCGGCGCGTGAATGGAGAATGTCCGTGTGAGGCCCCGTTCGCCCCGCACGACGAGGTTCGCCTCGACGCCCTGGGGAACGGGGAAGCGCGCGAGGTACGTCCGCTCCTTCCAGAACGCCATCGTCGGAGTGACCCCAGGAAAGCGTTTGCACTGCTCCAAGACGACGCGCGTGGGGTACAGGGCGAGGACATCCCACGGTCCACGAGAGCCGGCGATGCGGACCGCAAGGAACGCGCCGTTCGCGCGGTGGAAATGGACGCGCTCGTACTCGAAGGAACGGCCGCGGGTGTATGGTGAGGATGGAGTCATGCGCTGGACGGTAGCGGCATTGATGGGGCACACCAATCATCCGGGCGGGCGGAACAGTGCCGCGCGCCCTTCACGCTGCGTGGTTCACACGTGGCGGCGGTACGATGGTCCGCACACGAGAACAGTGCGAACAATCATTGGGTTTGTAGGATTTCTGCAGAATGGAGTGCATGCTGGCCAACGCTGTGCTTGGCGCCGGCAGCGCCCATGTTGTCGCTTCCAGTTGACACCCCCGACGTGGACAGGTTCGGCGCGGAGCGGTACGCTTGGAAGCAGAAAGGAGATCAATGATGCCGAAGCAGCAACGCCCCAAAGCTTCGCCCGTCGTCCCGAAGGAGTACGCCGGCAAGTGGATTGCGTGGGACCGAAAGGAACGGACGATCATCGCGAGCGGCCGGACGTTCGCGGAAGTGAAGCGTGCCGCGGAACAGGCTGGAGAAGCCAAACCGCTCCTTGAGAAAGTGCCCCGCGCCGACGTCCGGTTCGTCGGGAGCGGCGCATGAAGTTCCGGTACCGCCAGTACCACGTCGAGCCGTCGCCAACGTGCCCGGACGGCATCCTCTATCGCCCCATGGTGCCCATCCGCGTCATCGGCCTCACCGGTGACGCGTCTTTTCGCGCTCTCCTCGATTCCGGCTCGGACGAGACGTTGCTCCCACGGTCGATCGGCGACGCGATCGGCGCCGAGATCGACGAACAGGAAACGTCGCGCATCGCCGGCATCGCGGGCCAGACGGTTGAGACCGTGCTCGGCACGGTGGAGATCGAACTGAGCTTGGGGACCATGACGCACCGCTGGTCGGAACAAGTTCGCTTCGTCGCCTTTGAGCATCCCGAAGATGAGATTGCGATTCTCGGCCACGCCGGGTTCCTCAATTACTTCACCGCGACGCTCGACGGACGAAAGCATGAGGTGACACTCAAAGCGAACCGAACCCTGCCGAAGCGATAGCACGCAACCACGGACCCTTCTAAGGCAGAGGACCTTGCACTCAACACAAGACCGTGGCATTGTGTTACCGCCTCGGACGCATCTGCTTATGCAGCGAACCGCTTCATCTCAACCTGCAAGGCCTGCACCGTTCGCATCCATTCCGTGTTCGCTGCGTGCTTAAGGAGGGTTCGAATAAGCTGTCTCCCGGGGCACCACTTTCCACTTGATCGAACCGATCCCACCTCCTGCAGCGACGCGACGAACTCGGTGGGATGTGCTTCGATAATAAGCTGGTCGCGCACCGTGAAGTGCGTGAAGAAAAACGCGAGGTATCGCCGTTTGAGGTCTGGCGGCGCTGTAGCGTATGCACCGGGTATGTCGCGGGCAAATCGGAGAATCTGCTGGATCGTGTCCGTATCAACGCTGCGGGCCGCTTCGAGGTCGCCGAGCTGGCGGTTGATTGCCTCAAGCTGCGCGGCGATCGCGCGGTTCGTGCGCGTAAAGGCCTCGTCCGTAATAACGCGGGCAAACAGCTTCTCTTCAGCGATATTCCGCTTCTGCTCCAGGACTTCCTTCCGGCGCACGAGCGAGGCACGCTCCTGCTGGATGTCCCTGCCCCGTTCTTCAAACGTCGTTCGCACCTGCGCCACCACGCGGTCGATAAACGTATCGCTCAAACGGACACCGTCCAAAAGCCGTGCCGCCTGGGCGTCGAGCTTCTCCACCGGGATGTACGGTTGGTCGCACTTCGCGCGAGCTTGGCAGTGGTAGTACTGCTTCTGTTTGCGGGCGACGATGCTTCGGGTATGGTGACCGCCACAAGCCGCGCAGACCGTCATGCCGGCGAGGAGCACCGTATGCTTTCGGGTTCGCGGCGAGGACTGCGCCCGGCGGGCGGTGACAAGTTGGCAGTATTCCCACGTCCGTCG
Source organism: Planctomycetia bacterium (assembly GCA_036758585.1). Taxonomy (GTDB): domain Bacteria; phylum Planctomycetota; class Planctomycetia; order JALXBF01; family JBGPMX01; genus DAIOWH01. The sequence continues at coordinate 23,476 of DAIOWH010000055.1, read as the reverse complement.
ATCCGTCGCTGGCGGATGCTTGCCCATCTGCTCCATGCCGTTCCACCGCATGAGACCCCAGTAAAACGGATTGGCAAGGAGCTCGTTGAGCGTCGGGAATGAGAGCGGGCGGCCGTCGCGGCCGGTGAACCCCTTGTCCACGAGCATTCGGCGGAGGACGTCTTGCGTGTACCGTCCCGTCGCGTACGCGCGGAACGCGAACTCGACGAGCGGGAACCGTTCCGGATCGGCGACGACGATGTGCCGGCCCTCCTGTTCGCCTTTCGTATATCCCGGCGGCGCCCAGCCCGGCCACCAGCCGTCGCGGAACTTCTTCTCGAGCGCGATCGTAATCCGGCGGCCTTTCTCCTCGGATTGGTACTGGTTGATCGCGGCCATGACGGTATCGACGAGCCGTCCTTCCGGGGAGGCGTCGATGTTCGGTTGCGTGACGGCGATGAGCTCGATGCCGCGTTGCTGGAGATCGCGGCGAAACAGGAGGTACTCCGTCGTGTCCCGCCCGACGCGGCTCGTGTCTTGAACGAGAATGGCATTGATGCGCGCGGGTGGTGTCGTGCCGGTGTATTCGAGAAGCCGCTTGAACCCCGGTCGCAATGTGGTACGGCCGCTGTATCCCTCGTCGCGGATGACTTCCGCTACGTCGTATCCACGATCGGCCGCGTACCGGCGACACAGACCTTCTTGGGCATCGAGGCTATGGTGTCCGGCGGCGGCCTGCTCAGCCGTCGAGACACGGACGTAGATGACACACGACTTGGTCATAGACGGAGGATGCGCGCAAGGCTACCGCGCCTTCGCGGCAGGCGCCAAGCAGCGCGGGTGAAGGGACCGCCCCGTCCGCGAGAAGTTCATCCAGAGACACTCGGTCCGACGCCGTTTGGTCACGCCGCGTGCCGCATGCACCGAGACCTCCCGCGTGACGCGGCGCCAGCCCCGATAGAGATCGGCATAGAGTGGTGAAGGATACCCGCTCACGACGACTTTGCCCCGGCAGCGCCGGAGTACGCTCGCGAGCTCGCGGTGCTCCTCGTCACTCATCTCGTGCGCGTATACGTCCGTGCTGTGCGGGTCACGCGTGCCGTGGACGTACGGCGGGTCGCAGTAAATCAAGGCCGTGCGGTGGTCGAAGCGGCGGATGGCGTCGGTAGCCGGCTCGCACGTAATCTGAACGCATTGCAAGCGAGCGATGATTTGTGGCAGGAGGTCAATCGCGCTCCACCAGCCGTGCACGTCCCCGGCCATGCCGCCGCGCGAACGCTGGATGCTGTAGCTCCAGGAGCGACCGGCGCCGGCGAACGATTGCCGCCACCGGGTGAAGTCACACACGGCTTTGTCGAGATCGGTGGCGTGTTTCGGGTACCTCGCCGCGTCGGTGAACTCGATCTGCGAATATGGAACGGCCTGCATGCGTCGCACAAACCGATCGCCCTGGTTCCGGACCACGCGGAAGAACCGGCTCACACGGTCATCGAGATCGTTGTATGTCTCGACGGCGGCCGGTTCCTTGTTCAGCAAGACTGAGGCACCGCCACCGAACGCTTCGAGGTATGTCTCGTGCTCGGGGAACTGGCTAATGATCCACTTCGCCAAATACCGTTTCCCGCCGTACCAGCGCACCGGGGGACGCAGCGTGGGCGTCGCGTGCGCCCGTTCAGTGATCCGTGGCATCAGGGCGCGACGTGAGCGAATTGACGGCTCTTGCGCGGGAATTGCGTGTCGGTGTCACCCCGGCGTGGCGCGTCCTGCTGCTCCCAGTGGGCGACAAGTAACTCCGCAAAGGCGCGCGCGGCACGGTCGACTGCGTCACCGTGCGTGGGAGAAGACGTCGGCGGGATGGTCGTCATGGCCGGAGCTTCTTGTGAAACTTCTTGAGTCGCCACATGACGTAGCGTCCGGGTCTGCCACGGAGCGGATGCTTTTTGTCACGCATCTTGCCGTACGTAAGGCCACACTCTTCCTGCAGCGCACGGCGGCCGTAGTCGTAGCACGCGCCGAGGAACGGGTTGATGTACCGCTCGCCGAGGCCGGCCGCGAGGTCTTTGACGATTTGCTCCTCCGCGTTTCTCGGTTCGAAGTCCGCGACGCGCGTGTACGAGCGCCGTCTCGTCGGCTTTTCCACAGCCGCCGTTGCAACGAACCGTTCGTTAACCAACTGTTCGTTTTTTAATACACGAACTCGTTCGTTATCGTTCGGGAGTTCGCTATTCGTTGGTTCGTTGTTCGTTAGTTCGGTATTCGGTAGGCGCACTGTTCCCTGCGATGGAATGCCTTCCTGAGAATTCCGCTTCGGCAAGCCATGATCCGCACCTGCCGCACTGTTCTCCCCAGGCTGTGGATTGCTTTTCTGCTGTTCTGTCGCTGTGCTCCGCCCTGCGAATCCAGGGTCCCAGAGAAGCGGTGGTAGTCCGAGGGACATGTGCTCAGGGCGCGGGAATCCGCCGAAGTAGATGACGAGGCGGACCACTGTTCCACGAATGTGCCGCACGCGGATGAAGCCGCGTTGCTCCGCGGCGCGAATGAGTTTTTGCGCCGTGGATCGTCCGCAGTGGAGGAGGTCTTTGACCGCGATAGTCGTCGTTTCCCACACACCCGTGTCCGAATGTGCGAACCGGCGAAGGGCGAGCAACTTCCGCATATTGGGGGAGAGCACGTTCCCCAATTCCCACTCGGCGAGCTCGACGGGGTAGCGGACGTAGGCGTACGTCGCCGCGCAACCAGACACGGCAGGAGCGTCCGCCGGCTGTGACTCGGCGGATGGCGTCGGCAAACGGCGGCGGATCGTCGCAGCGAGCGGTTCCATGCCTTCAGAAAATACTACCGAACAAAAAGCGAACATAGTGCACAGAGCCAGAACAGTGCGGCGTGGTGATTTTCCACTCGAAACTTCGAAAATGACGTGGAAACAGAACAACCGCTGCACACCACATGCACCAAGAGGGTTGGTAATTCAACGAAATGGAAGCCGACGCTGTGGATAACTACGACGTTTCGACCTGCGGGCGTTGACGATGCGAGCGGTGTCGGGTTTGCTTGAGTGGGCGAATTACACGATTGCCACGGCGCACGGAATGTGTGCGCCGTTTGCGGTGTCGCGTTCACGTCTGTTCGCATGCGACACGGCGGCTCCGGCATGCCGCAACAGACGTTCCCGGCGGATCATCTCGACGAACGTCTACAGACAACCGCCGTGTGCAGACGCCGCGGAGAGTTCCCCCTGTTCGTTCCAATGCTCATCGGGAACCAGCCACGAGCGGTCGCCCGCTTGCCGGACCGGGAACGCGACAGGCAGAGCATACCGCGCGTGAATCGGTACACAACGCGTCACGCAATGGGCCCAGTCGTTCGCCACAGGACTGCACACGGCGTGGGTCTGTCCCGAGCGGCCGGGTGTTCATAGCGTCCCTTTTCGCGTCCGTGCGCGATTTCGTCGTAGAAACGGACAGCGTTGTCGTTGGATGTCCGTTTCAACGTTCCTCCTGGTTACGCCTTCAGAAACAAAGATGGCAACGAACGCATCGCGCCTTTCTGCGTGAGAGTATCAGTCGATCAGGTCACCGCCTTCTGGCGGCGCACGCTCAGGGCGTGTCGGAGCACACTCGAATCCTCTTTGCGTCGTCCGGTGGCAGTACAAGAGCGGGTCGGACGGCGCTCCATGTGTCGCCAGCGACGGTGTCCACCTCTGAACGAATCCTCGTCCGTCGGTGTACCGGTAGGACTCTGCCCCGTCAAAGCACCAGACGCCGGTGGGGGAGAACGGGAGCGGAAGAGGAGAATCGCCGCCGACAACGGATCGTGAAAGTCCATCATTGAAGGTTGGTTTTTCGTGACACCAGACGACCACTCGCCGCCACTTCGGTTGCGGTGGCGGCTCCGCGGGCAGCCGCAACGTGTACGCGAGCGGCGGATTCGCATCAACGCTAGTGAGCTGCCAGCAGCGTCCGAACGGATGGAACAGTGTGCGACACGATGTCACCCATAGAACGGCGAAGGCGAGAACAAGCAACTCCCCGACCGCCGACAGGAGAAGCATCCGCCGTGTCATGGGTACAGTGTCTCACATCCCCAGTGTGATGTCATGCTCGTACGCCCAGGATGCGTCGCAGTTCTGCGTCCGAATTCTGTATCCGCTGATCTGCATCAGGACGACCATCGCCGTCCGCGTCCCGGCGGTAGCCCACGGTATGAAAGCGGAAGTCCCGCGTGGGATCGCGCGGCTCGTACACGGCACCTGGCGGCGGGCGTCGCTCGGAGCACTTGATCGGCACGAGGATGAGCGGTGCCGCCATGATCTCTTGCCCCATCGGAATCGGAGACCGGTCCGGCGGGATGTCGCCGGACGTCGGGACAACGTGAGAAAGGCCAAACGCATGGCCCGCTTCGTGCGAGACCGAAGCGGCGATCACATTCACAAGGACGCTGATATTCGAGAAGATGGTTGCAGTGAATCCTGCAAAGACAAACCCGATCCCGTCCGCGTTGATCCCATCGGTCAGTGGGTCCACGACGGTGTTTCCCAGCGCGTTCGCAACGTTCCGCCCACGATTATCTGTGCAGTCTTGGATGAAATCTGAGCCGCCAATGAAGAGCACAATGTCACCGTTGATATTATCGTCGAAGACTGCGAGTGGATTACCGCCGGTCACGTCCATGGAGACCACGACATCCACGTTGTACGCCGCGAAGTCCTCGCGCACCTTTTGGGCCACTCCCTGGGCGATCGTGCCGGCCTGTCCACGAAGCCGGCGGGAAAGGGATTGCGCAAGGCTCGGGATGACATAGTCCCCACGGCGATTGAAGGGGATCATGGCGGCGTCTTGACTGCTCCACCCCTGATTCGTGAGCTGTTCCTTGCGGAGGATGTGCCCGTCGAAATCCAGCACAATGCGCGGACGACCACCGTTGGTTGCCGGAGTGGTGCCCGAAATCCGCACATCATCAATCAGCGTGAGCTGTGAGCCCGCACCTGTCGCGCCCGTGAACCCCACGCGCCCCACCGCAGGACGAAGCGAGGCAGAAAGCGATGCGTTCAGGACGGTGACGCTGCCCATGCCCGGTTTCGCGATGGCGACGCTGACCATATCCGGAGTGAGCGTCACCGTCGCGGTCACGGTGCCTGCTCCGCGAATCTCAAACGGCAGGCTCGCGCTCGTTGCCTGCGACTGCACGTTGCCGCCGAGATCGAGGCCGACGTGGACGGAGACAGGATCGCCATACTCGCTGTTTCGGTATGTGTCGAACTCAATCGCAAACCCAGAGAGGCCCCTGTACCCGAGGCCGCCTCCGATGCTGCCAAGGGCGGTTGGACCATGGCGACCGGGATCGACGACGGCGAACGTGAACCCGTCCGCCCACCCGATACCGCCGACTCGGCTGATCGCGAACGTGAAGGTCGCGGTGAACTGCTCTGTGCCGAGGAGCTGGTCGAACCAGACGCTGCCGCCCTGCCACGTCGTGTCGGTGAGTTGCAGTTGCTCGGCAACGACACGAGCCGAGCCGTTGAGCCGGTACCCGATCGCGTCCCGGAAATCCTCCGCGATGAGC
>DAIOWH010000055.1:14361-17925 GCA_036758585.1 Planctomycetia bacterium | reverse complement strand
TCTCCGATCTTCGAGTACTTCCACACGCAGCCGGCGTCCCATGGCTGCGGATCGCTGATGCAGCCGTGCTTCACATTCCTGACGATTGATGCGACGAAGCCAGCGGCGAAGCTCTTGAAGAAGACGCATCGGTGTCACTCCTCTCACGTGGTCATCATGCGTCCCACAAACGCCATCGCGGTCTGAACAATTCCGACGCAAGGACCACGTCGATAGCGGATGCCCCGGCGGAGCGGATTGCTACACTGGATAATGGCTGGACGAACGCGCCGCCCGGTGTGCCGTTCCCGTCGCCGTCGAGGACGTTGCCGACAACGTCCGTAAAGCGCCGCGTCGCTTTGACGGTGAGCGTTGCTGAGGCGATCGCGGAGGCGGCGATCGGAAAGCGGGGTGTCAGCGTGACCGTGCGCGAGGCAGCGTCGTATGTCGCGGAGGCGAATTTCACGACTTTCGCTCGTCGCCCGCTGCGGATACGGAGCTCGTAGCTGCGCACGTTCTCTGCAGCCTTTGGGTCCAAATCCTCATCGAACGTGAGCACGATAGCTGTAACCGAGCCTCCCGCGTCCTTCACGAGCTCGACGCGGTCGATAGTCGGACCATGGCGGTCTGGGAGCACCGTCACGGGGAAGCCGCGGCGTGTGGTATTTCCGCGCGTATCGGTAGCCGTACACTCTACATCAGTTCTGCCGACCTGGAAGAAACTGCCCGATTGACGCGTGCAGTTCACCGCCACGTTTCCATCAACGAGATCAACAGCGGATACCGCAAAGGAGACAATCGCTCCGGATGGCCCCACCGCCTCGACGGGTGGAACAGGCGGGACCGTCAGAACGGGGGCCGTCGAATCCCGTACTGTCACAATGAAGCTGTCTTGATCAGAGTTTCCCGCGGTATCCCTTGCCGTGCATGTCACCTGGGTTGTGTCGAGCGGGAACAGTTGACCGCTCGGGACGGAACACGAGACGATAGGCATGTCCCCGGCCGGGTCCATTGCCGTAGGGAGCGGATAACTCACGGTTGCACCGCCGGGGCCAGTTGCCTCAACCGTGCGGTCAGCGGGCATGTCGCCGAGCACCGGCGGTTCGATATCGACAACGAACCCGCGCGTGCTCGGTTCGCCCACGAGTCCGTCCGCGGTGAGGGCGCGAACGGACACGACATGCACGCTTGCGTGTGGGAGCGTGAGCGTTGCACTGGTTCCGATCTGTGGAGCGCTCCAGGTGCCGCCCCATGCAATCGAGCCGTCAGGGAGCACTTCGCCTTCTCGCCATTGGTACTGTGTTCCCGCCGGTCCCGTGGGCCACTCGACGCAGAGCGTCATCTGGTTTGTGACGTGATCGCTCTCTGAGGTGCCGGTGTCGCTTTCCTTGCACAGTACTGGCGGTGCAACAACGTCGGGTGGCTCGCGGTCCACATAGAACTCCAGGTCATCAATGATCGCGTGGAAGTTCTCCGGCGGGTCGCGCATGTCCTGGCCGAAGGGATTACCGTGCGTCCGGAACTGGAAGTACGACCCGGCGCGAGTCGTGCCGGGAATCGTGAGTTTGACATTCCGGTTGTGCAGTACTTCGACGCTCGTTCCGCGCTCGCGGACTTCCCATGGACCGTCGGGAATCTCGTCGCTCGGACCCACGACCGGCACAATGCGCGAGCCGTAGGCACCGCCGGTCACAATGTCGAAGCGATTATTCTCCTTCAGGTTCCACTCGATGCGGATGAAGTCCGTGCCGTTCGTGAGTTCGAAGGCCGCCGCAGTATCCCAGCAGCAGAGGCGTTTCGGTTCCGCAGAGCGCGTAGAGCCGATTCGGAAACCTCGAATGCGCGTGCCATTCTCCGTTCCCGCCGTGGTCACGAAGCCGGTGACCGGCTGGCCACCCAAGAAGAGCGGCAGCCGGAGCGCGCCGCCGGTTTCCTCGACAATGCCGGCGACGTGGAACTTCGCGGGATCGACCGCGTTGTCCGCGAAATCGTCGAATGACGCTGGCACCGTTTCCGAGAGCAGGAAATCCCCCCGGATGTTGTCGATCGTCATCGTGGCGTATCGATCGGGCGCGGCTGCCGCAAATACTTGAGCACGGAACGTGGAGTCCGGTGCGAGCGACTGCCCCACGAGTGTCGCGAGCGCACGGCCGTCCTGCGTAATGACGATGTTGCCGAGGCCGTCTTCGCGAATCTCAAAGTGCTGCCAGACGTTCTCACTGAAGGGGAACACGTTCGGCGTGCCTGCCGGCCACTGGTACCCCTCCACAAAGACGCAGAAGTTCTGGTTCACACCAACGCCGCTTGAGTCCCCACATGCCGCATCCGGCTTCTCCAAGTTGATCATGATTCGGTGTGTGCCGCTCGGGTTCGCCACCTCGATTTGTCCCCAGTTGTGACTGCTGCCGAAGTCGCCGGAGATATCGAAACTCACGGAGTCGAGGACAGACGCTCGCATGGTGAGCGTTGCGGCCGACGCATCGTCCGGTGCCCCGCGGTCGTCGGCGATGAGCCGGAGCGTGCCGCCGGACAGATCGATATTTCCACGGCCGCGCTCGCCGGCGAACTGGACGCTCCACCGCGACGTGTCGAACCCACTTGAGAAGTCGTCGTACGTCCCGAGCAGTTCGACGGTTGACGGGCCGGACGTTGCAATCGCAACGGCATAGCTGCCGAGCGAGTCGTCGGCATAGCCGCCAATATCCACGGTGTACGTTTCGCCTTCGAAGGTCGGGAAGATCACGCGGGCGTTGCGTCCATCCCCGCCGTCGTCGTCAATAGCCACGACATTCCCGTGGCTGTCGTATACCCGGACGAACGGGTCAAGGAGGAACGGCTCTGCCCCGAACGGGCCACCGAGCCGTGTCACGTTCGTAATGTCGATCAAGGCGCGACGGTCAGTTCCCGCCGCGGCAGACGCGTATGCGGTGAGCGTCGACGGCACTGTATCCGGAATGACACCGCTCAGCCGTGCGAGCACGACGCCATCCCGTTCCACGCGCACCGTGCCCGCGTCCTCGATAATGCGAATGTGGTTCGTGGTGCCGTCCGCGAACGGCACGGGTGTGAGGTTCTGGAGAATCTCAAATCCCGCCGCTGTAACCGTCGTCGTCCGTTCGGCAGTCGCGTGCTCGGCGATCTGGAGGCGCACGGAGTTCACGCCGTCCGAGAGTTCGACAGAGCCCGAGTTATAGCTTGGGCCGAGGATCGTTCGAAGATCAAACTCTATGCCATTGATCCCGCTGTCGGTCGTCGCCTCTGCACTGCTGCGATCATGCGGGGCATCCGACCCGTCCACGATGAGGTGGACGCTGCCCGCGTCCTGCACAACACGTCCGCTTCCGCTCGTCGTGCCGTGCCATGAGAAGGAACCTTCCGTCGTGGCCGTCACGTCGATCGTCGCAAGACCGCGGCCGGGAGCGACGAACCGGACGATGTCATGGTCGCCGACCGTCTCGATGATGCCGGCAGTTGTCGCTTCTCCATCGGACGACAGCGACAGCGTCGTCACGTCCGTCTCGCTGAACACGGCGAGTCCCTTCTGTGCCCAGTCGGCGTAGTCGTCCCACGCTTGATGGACTTCGA
>DAIOWH010000055.1:2126-14351 GCA_036758585.1 Planctomycetia bacterium | reverse complement strand
ATTCCCCGTCTGGCCGGGCGTGAGCGCCGTGATGGCGACGAAGTACTGCTCGCCCCGGCGGGCCTCCACGCGGATCTCGCTCACGCCGTCCTCAGCGGTGTTGTGGGCGGTGGCAATCGATCGTCCCGCGGCATCATAGAGCGTCACGAAGTGATCCACTTGCTGATCGGGCGGCTCCGGGCGGAAGGTCTGCACGGTGAGCGTGCCGGTGCGTGCGGCGACGAACTGGAACGCATCCACGTCGCCGGCAGACTCGAGCGAGGCGAAGATCGATCCGTTACCCCAGCGGTTGAGCGTGATCGGTGACGCCGCTGGTCCGAGCTCGTTCGGGTCCTCTGGTGCACGGCGTTCGCGGTGCAGCCCCTCGTTATTGCACACCGCGGGTTGCCACGCGACCACGAGGTATTCGCCGTACGGGTGTGGTCCGCTTTCCGGCACCTTGCCCGACACGTCCACGTTCACCCACTGGTGCGGCTCCGCCATCACATCGGAGATGCAATGATGCGTTCGTCCACCGCGACCACTGCCGCCGTCGGTATTCGTCCGTGCGACAAAGTCGGGCCCTTGCCAGGCGTCGTTCAGGAACGGGACGAAGCCGTCGGTCAGAGAAATGACCTCGACCGCGACCGGGCCCGGCCGCGTGGCGAGCACGCGGAACCCGTCCTTGTCGCCGGGGTATTCAATCGTGCCGCGAATGAGGACGGGGCTTGTGAGTGTGTGCGGCGGCGCGAACTGCCCGCCGCTATCCGGGAAATCGTCGTTGGGGTTGGGGCCGCGCCACGTCTGCAGAAAGTACGCCCCGTGGGTGTTATCGAGGGCGGAGACTTTTGCGTAGATGGTTGAGACGCCGGCGGGCGGGAGGAAGCTTACGCGTGCCGTCGCGTCACGGCCGTCGTCGCTCTCGAACCAGCCGCTCCCGTCGGTCGTGCGGCTGAGCTCCAGGAAACCGACGAGGCCACTCTGCGACTGGTTGACAGCGACCGTCATATACCCGGCCCCCCGTACGGGAATCGCGAACCAATCGTTGTCGTCCGGACGTTCGATCATCCGGCGGATGAACCCGAGTCCCTCTTGTGTCATCTCCGGACCGATGTCGCGAGGGGATTCGCCGACATCCGGAGCATCATCATCCGGGCAAGACGCGGGGTGCTGGACCATGACGGTATACGGCCCGTACGAGCGGCCTTCGTGACTCCGCACGGTTGCGATGATCCGCTCGTTCGTGCTCACCGTGAAGCAGACGCTCGCGTCGCCATCATCCACGCCGCTGTCCGTATCGAACGCGGAACCGTCCTCCCGAAATACGGTGACAAACTCCGCGAGATCGTCGTTCGTGCCCGCGACGGTGATCCGCATCGTGCCGCCGGGCGTGCCGTCGATCTGCACCCAATCCGTCTCGCCCGGCTCAGTGATCCCGCCTTGAGAACGCCCCGTGCCGCTGGCGACGTTCAGGATGACCCGGGGGAAGTGCTCGTACCACTTCGCGTCTGGGGGCGGGTCGTCAGCATCAATGGGCGGTTCCGGGGCCTGCTCCTCCGCACCGGGCATCGTGATGCGGACGACGTAGCTGCCCGTCGCAGCGGCTCCGGGCCGGATCTGAGTGTCGCCCTGGTCGTTCCCCGCCCGAATGTGAAGCCAGTACTGCTCGCCGGCGGTCACCGCCCGTTCGATATGGTCGTTGTGCTGGGGGACGAGGACGCCGGTATTGTGGAGCCGGAGGTGCGTGTCGAGTGTGCCGGACGGTTCAATCGCAATGGCGAGGCGTCCGCTTCGGGGCATCGTGAACGTGATCCAGTCGTTGTCGGCCGCCGGCGAGATCGCCCCGGACACCGTGGCACTTCCGGCGCTGTTTAGAGTGACGCGATGAGCGGCGTCTCTAATGTTTGGGTAATCGGGGGATTCGCCAACGGGCGGCGGACTGCCGCCAGGCGGGCGCTGCTGAGCGGGATCGGTCGAACAGGAGCTGGGTTGACTTACCAACAAATGGTAGCTCCCTGTTGAGTTGTGATTGCCTGCGGACTCGATGTAGAACCGCTGGTCTGCAAGCACATTCACGCACAGTTTCGCGGCCATGCCGGCACCATTACCAGCGTCCACGTGAATACGATTCAGGCTGACATCGTAGACGGCTACATAGCTGTCAAGCCGACTTCCGAAAACGCCGGTACCGGTTTCTACCTTCAACAGTCCATCGCGGAGCGTGCGGACCTGAAACCAGTCACGGTCACCACCGTACTCGATCCGTGCAGGAATGGTTTTGCTTAGCGTGGCGGGCAGGGAGATGACTGTGGCGAGCTGCGGATCATTGGGATAGTCGTCACGCACGCCTGCGGGTGCGGGCGGTCCTAAGGCAGGCGGTGTGATCGGTGTCTCGGGATCGGGGTTCGGTGGGGGTTGCTCGCCGCCGGGACGCGTTGGTTTCTCAAATGATGCAAAGCCCACTTGGTCCAGATGAGGCAGCGATTGACAGCTCGTCAGGTCGAGCGCGTCCCACGATACGCTCCGCGAGTTCCATAGTTCGGCGCCCTCCCATAACTCGCGCGCGTTCGCTTCGTCTTTGCAGTGATTGATGTACCTGGCACTGATCGCCTTCGCGTACCAGTCATGCACCAACGTATGCGCGCCCAGCGTCGTCATCGTCTGTGATGTTATGTAGGAGGTACGCTGGATGTTGACAGATCGGTCGGCCTCTTTGGCGCATTCTCCCTCCGGGATTCGATCGAACACGCACGGAAATGACGCTTGGAAGAAGTTCTGCCATCGCGTTGCGCCCCAGCGACCGAGATTCCCATCAACAACGTACGGCTGCGGATCAAGGGTGGTGAGATTCGTTTGTGCGGGCCGTACTCTGGGTGGCGACCCCCGAACGACGTCCAGGGTCTCTTGCTTCAACTGCACGCCGTCGGCCGTCCTGAAGCTATCCCAGTGTCCGTTCACGACGGCAGCGGCCGCAGTCACAACGTAACTGCCGCGGCTGTGACCGATAAAGTGCACGTTGTACGGGGCAGGAATCGCAGCAAGCACTTGTTCCACCACGAGGCCGACGCGTATGCCGATGTCGTCTGCCACGCCTGGCGAACTTAGAACCTCAACCCGCGCTTCCTTTGCCTCTGGCCAGTCCACTTTGAGAAACCGCGGACAGAAAGATGGCTGTGAGGATTGTCCGATCAAGCTGTTCCATGCGATGGAGATTTCTCGGTCGAGAGCCGCGATGTCGCCGTCCGACCGCAAGGTAATGATCGGGGCGTTGGCTGCAAGGTGGCATTGCTCTTGACCGCCGTTCTTGTTCACGGCCTCTTCGATCGCACCGGCGATGTTTCCGACCCAACCGTCCCTTGCAGCGTCGGTCTGCCCATGGGCAATAACGGTGAGCCAGCTCAACAAGGTGCGTTCTTCTAGGCGTTCCGGCGCGTGGATCTTGTGCCATCGTGCCATTCTTCCACCGCGTCTCATGTGCAAGTCTCCCGATGTGCGTACATCTTCAGTGCTCGCGCCGCGAGGTCTTCCGCCGCAGTGTTCTCAACGCACGGATTTGTCAACTGCCACGGAGTGTTCTAGCCTGATTGCGTATGGCAGGTCGGGGCAAGGTTATGTGGATTATCGTCGGCGTAATTGCCGGTATTGTCCTGACCGTCCTCTATTTCTCATCTGGATTGCCCTGGCGAGCTCAGGGACGTGACATCTCAAACATCAACATCCGATCTTTCCGCAAGCTGGCCGATTACTCGGACTGCATACGCAATAGTTTTTGGGCGATCGATAACCAATATGTCCTTGCCTCTAACAAGAAACTTTCAACCAAGCCTCCCTACACTTGGTGTCTTGGTACGTTGCCGGATGGGTCGCTTTTTCGGTACGTCCTGTACGGCACATCCGCGACGGATCGCTTATGCACGGCGGAAGACTACTACCTTTCATCTGGTTCTTCTGTCAAAGAACGTAACCGGGTTCTCCTGAAGGCCAACATCAAGTGCCGAGACGAGACTGCTAGGCGTCTTTTTGAGCAAATTCTCCTCAATGAACCGGACTACAGCGGGTATTTTGCCCGTGAGTACCAAGGTCACCGCATCGTGCCACTCTTCCCCTATTTTTCACTCATCTGAGAGACATCGTGGATTCGTGAGTGAAAGCCTTCACCGCGTCGACTGTCCCCAGACGCCGCGTTTTGCCGCCTGGGCTTCGTGGACCAAGCGGCTGAACTCGTCCATACGGTCGTGCGGCAATGGCTGTCCAGAGTACTTGTCCGCGCGAAAGTCGTATGTGTACCCTTGGCGGGTCATCTCGGCGTTCACGTCCGTGTTGCCCACGCGGAGATACGCCAGCACACGCTTATTCTCCGTATTGTCCCGCGGGGGGTTGCTGCGACCGTAGGAGAGGCTGACCTCCTTGCCCTCGACGAGCCCACGGAGGAACTCCCGCTGCTCGTTCGCGAGGGCGACGGTGTCGCGCGGACCGTAACGATTCGGCGCCGCGTCCAGTGCCGCGTGTTCTGGCTTGAATGTGAGCTCGGCGGCATCCACACCGAGCAACCGGACGTACTCCGTCTTGCCGTTCGCCTCAATCCAAACCGTGTCGCCGTCTTCCACCTTGATGACGCGGTACCGCGCGCCCGCCTTGGGGACACCCGGCAGTTGATACAACCCTGCGGTCGGGAGGTGCGACCTGGCGTCGTCCTTGGAGCGATCAGTGGATGCCCCGGCGACTTTGGGCGTCGCTTGTGGTGCGCGCGGCGAACTTGCACCGGCAGCATTCCGCCCTTTGGTCGAGCGATTGGGGTTCGCCGGAGCTGGTGGCGCAGCACCATTCGCGGGCCGGCTCGCCGTTCCGGTGACCCCGTCGGCGTTCGTCGAGTGTACGACATTCCAAAACGCATCCCGCGTCTCTTGATCACCCGCCCGGTACGCGGTGGAGATCATGAAGACCCGGCCGGCGTGCCAGAAGAGGACGTGCTCGCGGGTGACGCCGCCGGAACTCGACCACGTCCACGTTGCGGTGCGCTTGTCCTGTCCGATCGTCGTCTGCTGCGTGCGGTGCGGAGTACCGCCTGGCTGGATGCTGAACCGGATGATCGTCTGGTTGATGTCGTCCGGTGTATAAGCTGAACTCGGAAACCCCGGGTGTCGCATGACGTTGACGAAGCGATCCCAGGTTTCGAAGCCGTTCTTGCCGAGGATCACGCCGGGATGTCCTTCGTCGGCGAAGCGTTTTGCCGGTCGCCAGCCGTCCGGCATCGTGAAGGTCAAGCCGTCCACCTGCTCGGATGCTGCGCGGGCAGCGCCTGGTTGCTGAGCGGCGGTGAGGTCCGCAGGGACCGCAAGCGTTGCACAGACAAGCACAAGGCGGCGAGGGAAGGCAGTCGTTCGCATGGCGTTCTCCACTGATGCGTCCAAGTAGTGTCAGGTTCTTGCCGGCGACAGATGCGCGACATCGTGTATCCCGCCAGAGCGGGCATGGTTGCCGAGGAGTTCGGTCGCGGCGAGGAGCTGCCGGTTCGAGTGCTCGATGGCGATGAGGCAGAGCACCCCGCCGCCGAACCCCGCCCAGAGCACGCCGCTCACAAGGCAGCCGAAGCCGGTCCCGATCAACCCGAGACCGGGAAGCCCCAACGCAAGCGCGAACGGGTTGCGGTCGCGGGCGCTTTGCGAAATCGCGGTCGCGAGCCCAAGGACGCCGAAGACGAGCATCGCCGCCCCGACGAGGAGTAGCAGGAATCCCAGCACCACCGCCAGCCGCGCGACCACGCGCAGCCAGCCGAACCGCTCCACCACATGCGTCATGAATGCACCTGAGCTCGCATGTTCTCGATCGCGACGCTCACGTCGGCAATCACGTCTTTGCCGGCGTGAGCGTCACCCACAGCGGATGCCTTCCCGCCCGGTCCAACCGTGCCGGCTCATTCGCCCGCACTCGCGCGTCGTCACGGTCCGAGCCGCATCCGGACGATGTACCGTCCAATCGGCTGCAGTCGCTCCTTCACCGGCGTGTTCGCCCGGATGCGGAGCCACAGTGTGTCGCCGTGCTGCACGGTAGTCGCGAACCGGTTGTCGTCCGCCGCCACGATGCCCTGACCCGTGGATAGTTCCAAGCGAGTGTCGAGGCTGGAATACGGCGTTTCGACCGTCACTGTGAGTCCGCCCTCTCGCGGGGCGATGAACGTAAACCAGTCTTCGTCTCCCGGCGGACGGACGATGCCCTCGAGCACGATCTCTCCAGCATCATCGAATACAATCACGTGAGCGTCCGCTCGCGTGTTCGGATAGTCATCAGGAGATGCGGCGGGCTGCCGTTCGGCTGCCGCGACGACTTCTGGGATCGAGTTGTTCACGAGCAGATTGAATGTTCCCGTCGACCCGTTCGCCCCGCTCACCTCGATGAGGTACTCCTCATCCGCTCGCACGCCGAGGAGGATCTCGGCTTCGATGCCCACCGCGTTGTCGTTCGCCGCGACGAGCGGGCGGTCCGGTCCCTCACCGTACAGCCGGACGTAGGGATCGAGGGAACCGCCCGGCACGACGCCGGCGTGGACCTTCAACCGGCCGTCGCACACTGTGCGGATGCGGAAGAACACGCGGTCGCCGACCTGCTCTACCATTCCCGCGTTGTGCATGCCGCGGTTCGCTTCGAGCGTGAGCGGAATTGCATGCTCCCAATCATGCTGGGTTGGCGGAATGGGAATCGGGCTCGTTGCGGCGACTGTCGGGGTGGCAGAGGGAACAGCGTTCGCGAGACGGCCACGGTGACGGGCAAAGAACTCCTTCGCAGCGCGGACGCAGGGCACGGCGGCGGCGAAGATGAGCACCGCAGCCGCGATTGCGGTGCAGGCCGTGAGTATCCGCCGCCGATGCTCACGGTGCCGCCGTTCTTCCGGCGTCGTCCGGAGGTATGCGTCGAGAGTGTCCGCAAATGCTTGTGCCGTCTGGTACCGGTTTGCGGGCCGTTTCGCCATTGCTTTCCGGCAGATCGCGTCAAGCTCACGGTCAATCTCCGGCCGGAGCGTGCCCGGCCGCGGCGGCTCAACCTGCTTGATCCCGATGAGCACCTCCGTGAGTGGTCCTTCGAAGGGAAGCCGTCCCGTGAGGAGTTGGTACAGAAGGACGCCGAGGCTATAGATGTCGGTGCGGGCGTCGATGGCTCCGTGGTCGCCGCGCACCTGTTCCGGGGACATGGTCGCCGGCGTGCCGATCGGGGAGCCGGTCGTCGTGAGGTGCTGCGTGTCCGCTGTCTGTCGCGAGAGGCCGAAGTCCGTGAGGAGCGGCTCGCCGTTGCCCGTGAGGAGCACGTTCGAGGCTTTGATGTCCCGGTGGATCACTCCGGCCGCATGGACCGCAACAAGGGCATCGGCGAGTTTCCGGATGACAGTGACGACATCACGTATCGGAAGCGGGCCGTCCGCGAGAACACGTGCAAGCGACTGCCCCGCGATGAATCGCATCGCGATGTACGCCGTGCCGTCGATCTCCCCCGCATCGTACACGGGACAGACGTGCGGGTGATCGACCGCCGCTGCGGCCTTGCCCTCGCGGAGAAACCGCTCGATGACCGCGTGCTCGGTATCGGGCTCGAAGCGGGGAATCTTAAGGGCGACCTCCCGCCCAAGCTGCGAGTCGGTCGCCTGGTACACCGTCGCCATGCCACCGCGGCCCAGGGGCTGCCGGATCTCGTAGCGGCCGAGACGGGCGCCGGCGACGAGCACCGGCGAATGGTCGGAACCACGATGAATGGCGGCGATACCGCAAGAGACGTCCACGAGGCGTTCCGGGATGCGGCCGTCCTCACCCGGTGGCACGGAGCGGTCTGCGTCCACTTCCGCAGCAACCCGCGCGAGGTCGATTCGCTCGCAGAGCGTCGGGAAGCGACTCGCGAGGTCGGCGAGCGTCGGCGTCGCGTCGAACGATGTCCGCGTGGCACACTCCGCTTCGAGGAGACCGGCGATCGCCTCGGCGTTCTCCCGCAGTTCCGGCCACTCGGCGAGGTACGCTTCAAGCAATCGGGACTCTCCGGCCGCCCACCGCCGCTCCTGATCGACTTTGATGAGTTCCGCAAGGATCTGTGGGCGGAGCGGATCATCTGGCGGCGGGAGAAACCGGCCGATCGCCGAGGCGGTCCCGGCACGCCACGCCTCCTCGAAGGCGTAGACGGCATCCGTGAGACGCGTCCACGCGTCTTCATCGAGGTCGAGAACGGCTGCCTGGTGCTCGGGTGCCATGGTGCGAACTCCCCGTGACCATCACTCCGGGACAACACGGTCCCTATCTCTGTAAGCAGGAATGGCCCCCGCGTGGTTGCAGACTATTTTTCAGGATTCCGTGTCCCGCTGCCGGCGTGCATGGAGACGGGAACGGAGGCGGTCCAGGAATCGCCAGACGGTCTGCCGGCTGTACCCCACCCGCGCGGCAATCTCCGGCGTGGACCGTCCCTCGAGGCACTGCGTGAGCATCTCGGCCTCGATGGGTTTGAGGCCGTGAAAGAGGGTCGTGACTTCCTCGGCGAGCGTGGCGGCTTCGAGCGGCGTCGGGCCGGCGGCGATGAGGTCCACTGAGAGTTCCGCGTCGTCGAGCGGCACCTCCCTCGCCACGTCCCGCTGCTGGGCACGATGGTATGCGGCCTTCCCGCGAATCTTGTTGCGAGCGATTTTCACGAGGAGCCCCCAGAGGGCCTCCGATCTCGTGACGACCAACTCGCCGTCGCGGCTCCGGCGGAAGAACGAGCGGAAGACGGACTGGACGATGTCCTCAGAATCGAGCCGGCGCCGGAGGTCCGCCCCGAGCTGCTCGCGGGCAAGGGCGCAGAGCCGCGCGGCGTACCGGCGGTAGAGGGCCGCCGCGGCATCCTCGTCACCCGCCTGCCAGCGGTCGAGAAGAGCAGTGACTGGTTCCTCAGGTTTCATGGCGCGGTCGCCGATCGTCATGCGTCATCGTGCGTCGCTTTCCGAGCGGATCGCGGCGGTCACGCGAGCGTACCGAAGCTGCACCGGAATCTCCAGCCGGAACCGGCATCCGCGGCGTAGGGAACCAACAGACGCCCCCGGCGGGGAGGTACAGAATACTCGACAGACGCACGCCCCGCCACCGCCTACTGTCTCGGGCATGCTCGGCCGAGAACTCCTGAAGGCCCGGCAAGCCGCCGGGATGACGCAAGAAGACCTCGCCTTCCGCGCGGGCGTCCACCGGACGTACATCAGTTACCTCGAACACGACAAGTACTCCCCGAGCGTCGATATGCTCTTCCGGGTCTGCGACGCGCCTTATCGCCCGCGTGGAGAAGCGGCGGAAGCGCCGGCGGTGACGCGGCCGCCGTGGCGGGCGGAATTCGCCCTGTGGGTGCGATCGAGGTACACTGCGAAGGAGATTTATCAGTTATCCCCACGCTATGCGATCACCCTCTCCCGGCGCGCCGACGCCAGCTTCGCCGTCGGTGCCCACCTCACCAGTTTCGCGACCACGCTTCTCCAGACCATTGCTTCTTGGGGGAGTCGTTCTTGTCGTGGTTCTCACGATCCTCGCAACTCTTTTTTCAGATGAGCTCTTCACGAAGGCGTTGCGGCAGTTCCGCGTGATCGCGCGGCCCGCAAGCCTAACCCAGGGAGACCCCTTGACCGTGGATTGGACGCAACCGCAGGGGAATCGCCCCACCTACCCATTTGAACGGATCCGCGCGTGCTCAGGCGGTGAGGACCGAACGTGCCGGACGCTCGTCGAGTCCACGCCAAATGACGGCACGGAGATCGTTGACACCGCAGCGCTGTCTCCCGGCTCCTACGTCATCGAGCTAAGTGCTCTCGACGCGTCCAGCCAGCTCGTCCCGAGAGTGAAAGCACGGAGCAACCGTTTCCGCGTGACTGCGCTCCCGTCCGGCTCTGCCAGCCCAACTCCCCCGAGTCCCACTCCATCCACGAGAGTATCGAATCCCAATGTGACGATTTTGGCTAAGGGCCCCGGAGGTCAATATAATTGGACCCTCAATCTGCAGATTGTATCCCGCACTCTCACGATCAATGATGACCCTCATAGTGCAACGCCGAGCACAGGGCGTTTTTGTGGCGTCGTGCCCGAAGAGAAGATCGCGCCTCTCCAAAGCATCGTGGATGGCCTTGTGCTCGGCACCGCGCCCACAGCGCATCGGGAGGTGTCGCCGGGGGCAAAGAGTGCGTAGCTGTCTATGACAATACCGGCGGTGAGGAGATCACCAATGGCTGTGGGACGGTCGAGAGTGATTTTCCCTCGCCTGTCAAAGACATTCGTTCGATCATGCACCAGTATGCGCGGGATTACTGCGGAACGGAGTTAGTATTTCCGTAGTAACGATGCAAGGGCGTTGAGGTATTAACACAGTGGTGTGCCGTTCCCACTGATCATCGGCCTCGTCGTCGGCAGCCTCGCCCTCCTCGCGACGGCGGGCGCTGTGGTGTTTTCGGTGCGAAACACCGGGAGTGAACCTCCTACTCACACACCTATCACCCTCCCATCGACAGGGGGCGACGTTCCCGCCGCGGCCGCGTCCGGTCTTCCTCTCGCCTCACCCGCACACCCTCTGCCCTCGGTCACGCCCCGTGTGCGTTCCCACGATCCAGTCACCCTCGTTCGGCAAGAACTCGCCGCCCTGCCGCTCCCTCCCGAGGCCCATGCGTTGTGGAGCGTCGAACCCGGCACGCCGTATCCCGATGCGGATCCGACACGGCTCCATGTTCCTGTGCTATTGCGTTCCCATATTCCCACAAGCGTTCCGGGAGCGGACGTTCTGTACGCCAACGAGCGATACACCTTCATGATCACTCCCTCTGTTCGTCTTGTGGAACAACCATCGACGGAGAAGATTGTGCGTGTGGCACACATCTCCCCGGCAGCGGTTGGAACGGCTCTTCTCGTTGCCCGCAACCACATGCTGTCTCAAGGATTTGCCTCGCGCCTCAATGAGCGTGTGAGCCCTGGAGAAATACGCCATCCTCCGGATGACGTGACGCTCTATGTCGTTGACCCGGAGAGTTACGGATACACATACGTGGTGGACGTGAAAAAACGGGCGGTCGTCTCCGAATTCGACTAGCGGGTCGTCCCGTCTTCTCGCCGTCCTCACTCGCACGAACGCCTGCGTCTCGCCGCTAGCGCACGAACTCCTCGGCCGTCTCAATGGGTGTTGGCGCAGGGTCCGCCGAGCGCTCAGCAAGCGCGCGGATACGGTCCTGCGTAGCCGTAACAATTCGCGGTGTGAGATCATCCTGTGGGCGCGCGGGTGGCGGTAGGGTGCGCAGTGTCGTCCAGTCCGTCCCGATGCGCACGAGGCACTGCCCGCGGCCAAGCTCAATGAGATCGTCGTGATGCGCGCCAGGGAACTCGGCAGCGAGAATCCGGGCGTCCCGGTGCCCAAGCCGGAACGCCGCAAGCGCGCCGACATTTCCGAAAAGTGCCGCACGCACAGACGCGTCAAGCTGCTCGGCGAACTGGTTGGCAACGAGAAGGCGCAGGCGATACTTCCGGGCCTCGGCCAGGATCTGATCGAAGCTCGCGGTCCGGTGCATGAAGCGTTGGAACTCATCGACGACAAGCACGTGCGGGATGCGGTCACGCTCGGGAAGCCGTGCCTGGCGGAAGGCGGCTGCGATGATCTTCTGCACGAGGAAGCTCCCGAGGAGCACGCTCACGTCATCGCCCGGCGAGCCGCTCGCCAAATTCACGATGAGGATCTGCTCCTCCGCGACGAGCGCGTCCGCGTCCACGATGCACGTGCGCGCACCGATGATCGGTCCGAGGAGCGGGTGGGTCACAAGCGGCACGACCTTGTTTGTGACCGCGCCGCGGCGGATCGAGGGAATCGTGGGAAACTCTTCGGTCCAGAACGTGCGGAGGAGCGGATCGCGAAGCTGCGGCACGATACGGGCGCGGGCCCGAGCGTCCGTGAAGAGCGCAAGCACGTCACGAAGGCTTTCCCCCGTGAGCATCGCGGCGCGAAGACCCATGCGCAACTGATGGGACAAGAGCGGCCCCCAGGCCGTCCCGTGCAGGCGGTGAAACACGCTCAAGAGTTCCTCGACGAGCATCGCGCCTTCTTCAGCGTCGCGAGCACTCAACACATTCAGCGGAAAGGGATGCTCCCGGTCCGCAAGATCGAGGAAGAGCACGTCGCCTTCGCGATCCGGCGGCACCTGCTGGAGAACGGCGCGGGCCAGATCGCCGCCGGGATCGAGGACCGTGACGCCCGCGCCCTGCGCCATGAGCTGCCGGACGATAT
>DAIOWH010000055.1:957-2116 GCA_036758585.1 Planctomycetia bacterium | reverse complement strand
TTCAAGAGGAGCGTCGATTTCCCTCGTCCCGTGCCGCCGGTAATCGCTGCGTGCCATGCGAGCCGCTCTGGCGGAAGCGCGATAGGACGGCGGTGCGCATCGTGTCCAAGCAGAATGCTCTCGGCGCTGCGATCCGTTACGAGGCTCATGGCTCGCAGCCGCACTGCCGTGCCGTGCCGGACCCACTGCGACTCGCCATACTGCACAAGGATCGTCGCACGGCAGCGCGGGCAGTCGAACCCTTCGAGCCGATGGCCATGGGAGCACATGAATGCGAGAGCATGCCGCTCGCGGTTGTCCGTGTAGTGGTCGCCGCACTTCCATCGCCCGACAAGCGGAATGATCCGACGACATCCCGGACAGATTGCGGTCGGGAACAGAAGCGGAAGGACCGCGTATCGGAGGACGGGGCCGCTGCCGAGGAGCCACAGCCCAGCCGCAAGAACGCCGGCGCACGGCTCACGGCGAATCGCAAACGGGATGATGACGACCATCGTGACACTCACGCGGATCATCCACGCGGTGAGTGTGATCCGGGCACGGAGCGGCATCTGGAACCTCCTCTCGTGACGGGAACATCCGGTGTCGGGGAAGCTGACTGACAAACGTGCGAGGCGTCATTCGACGATTGCGAGGCGGGCTGTCGGCAGGTAGGTCCTTGAGGCGCACCCACAGCGGGTCGTCGACGCTCGCGGCCGTGCGGAGTGACGCGACCGTCGCCGCCCAGAGTCGGTCCCGCATGGGACGCGGCAAGGTGCGTCCCCCCATGAGGAGCTGTACGAGCCGCGTGTCGTCGTATCCGGTCCGCCGGTCCTGGACGACGCAGAGCAGCCGGAACTGCGGCCGCGGGTCCACGGCCCCGTGTCGCCGATAGAGGTCCGCGAGGAAGTCCTCGGTGTCCGGGAGCAGCGCCCAGTCGGCGTACCGGCGGAGCCTGTCGCCCATGCGGGTGGGCGACTCTTCGCCACTCAAGACCTCGACAAAGCACACCAAGCGGCCTGTCGCATGCTGCAGGAGAAAGCCGTAGTCTGGGACCAAGCGACGAAACGCGGCGTGGTGGATAAACCCGAACCGTTCCTGCCAGGGAATGGCAAGATCGGAGCGAGTGCGGACCGCCTCAGCGAGCGACACGGCAACCTCGGTGATGAGGAGCTCGTGG
>DAIOWH010000055.1:0-947 GCA_036758585.1 Planctomycetia bacterium | reverse complement strand
GACGACACCATTCACGTCCGGCCGGTCACCAACCGTGCGGAGTCCTTTCGTCGTGATGAGGTACACGTTCGGATCGGTCATCGACGCACGGACACACGCAAGCGCGCCGGCAGCGACGAGCGTCTGGAGGTGCATGCGGGTCGCGCGGTCGGTGTGGAAGCTCTGAGGGAACATGCGCTGCACATGGGACGCCAGCGCGGTTCGATGGCATGCCAAGAAGGAGAGCACTTCATCGGCAAAGCGGGAGTACCGCCGATGCGTGGGGGGACGCTGGCGGGTCGGACGTTTCGTGATGAGGGCGTATGCGCTGGACATACATGTACACAAGCACGGAACGGCGGACGCGGTCACGGGAGCGGATTCCTCTCTGCTCGAACAGCGTTGCGGCGTCACACCCTGTTCCGTCGTCGGCACGCTCGTCGGAACAGTCATTTCGTGCGTCGTTCCGGCACCGTTACTCGTTCCGTTGTCGCTCATATGATCCTCACCATGAACGAAATCTGTCCCAGAGGAAGAACAGTGCGCGTTGCGCGACCTGCCAGGCGCCGCGGAGTACCACGCGCAACGTGAAGTGGAATGGCCCCGTCACGGCGCGGACGCTTCGGCGGAAGTATGCGCGTGGGCATCCGACCATGACCGCAAGGGCGCATCCGAGAAACCAGAGCAGAAGACCTGCGGTGATGAGCGCAGAGAGGGACCGGGACGGTGGAGCACCCCCAACGTGCGGCGACATCATGGCCGAACCCATGAGCGCGCCGGCACCAAAGCGATCGCACAGTCGCATCGCCGGCGTACACCTTTCCGTACACCATACGCTTGCGTTTTGTGTCAATTCATGGCATTCTTGGTGCTGAAATGTGCGTTCTGTACCGGGGATTGCCGACGACGGTCCCGGTTTGGGACCATGAAGTCGCAGGTTCGAATCCTGTCGCCCCGACTTTAGGTTG
>DAIOWH010000054.1:0-33855 GCA_036758585.1 Planctomycetia bacterium | reverse complement strand
TGCGAAGCACCCTTCGGGCCGTTCCGGCAAAAGACTCCCGACCCCTTTTTGCTGCGGCGGCAGCGTGCGGCCCGGCGGCAGCAGCAACTCGCCACGCCGCGCGGCCGCACCGAGCAAGGCACGCAGCTTGCCCCGGAACAGTTGCATCACCACGCGGCGCGGGAACAGACAACTCTTCCGCACCAGCCGCCACGAGCCGTCCAGCGCCAGGCCGCCAGCCGTCACCAGCACGTGCAGGTGCGGATGCTCCGCCAGCATCTGACTCCACGTGTGCAGCGCCGCCAACATGCCCGCCACCGCGCCCAGGTACCGCTCGTCGGCCAGCAACTCCTCCAGCGTCTCGCGCACCGCGCGAAACAGCAGCCGCGCGAACAGCCGCTTGTTCCAGCGCCAGTACGGGTTCAAGTCGTCGGGCACCGTGAAGATGAGGTGGAAGTACGCGCAGTCCAATAATCGCTGTTGTTGCCGCAGCAGCCAGCGCTCCACTTGGAGCAACGCACACTGCGGACACGAGCGGTGCTTGCACGAGTTGTAGTGGATCGCGTGTACGTGGCCGTTGGGACAACTCTGCACGTGCCCGCCCAGCGCGGCGGTGCGGCAGGCCATGATCTGCTCCGCGGCGCGCGTCATGTACGCCGGCAGCTTGCGCGTCACGGCAAATGCGGGAAACGCATCGCGAAAGATCATCTGGAGTGTGAGGCGGCTCGACGACCCGCCTGCCCGCGTGTCGGCGCGGCTCCTCGGCTCGCGCGAGGTCGCCTCAGGCGCCGACGAATTGCACTCGGACGAGATGGACGGCGCCGCACTGCGGCGTTTGGCTGCGTTCGGGTCCCAGGGGCAGGCCGGCCCGTTCGGCCAGCGGGCGAAACCGCTGGAACGCCGCCGGCTCGAAGGCGTACGCGGCGCCGAGCCGCAGCCCGCGCGCGATTTCGCCGAGCGTCGTCTGCCGGATGCGGTAGCGTGAGGCATCGCCGTGGCCCGTCCGCTCGCTGATGAGACGCCGCATTGTGGCCGCGCTCTCGGCGATCACGCAAGCGTCCCCGTCGCACAGGGCATTGATTCCCGCGGCGGCGAAGTATCCCACGACCTCGTGGAGTGGCCCCGCCTCCGCGCGCTCGATGTGGCGTTCGCGCAGTTTACGTCGTCGCCGTTCGCGTTTCAACTGCTCGCGACGTTCCGACATGTGCTGAAGTGAAATCCTCGTGGCAATTGCCAGCGCTACCGGTGAACTGTGTGGCATGGTTCCGGAGTGGCCTGCCAACCGGGCCCCGATTCCGCCAACAGACTCTGGACCGTCCCCGCATTCAACGACCGAGGAAAGGTCACGGAGCCCCGAGCAACCGAACCACTCCATTACGTTCCCACCACCCCGCTCATCGCTTCGCGTCCCCGCGCAGCGGCCAGTCCAACGAGACATAGGGTCCGGTGTTCCGGACCGGGCCTCTTGGTCCGCAACGGGGACCACACGGCCTTTTCTACGGCTCTCATTGTTACATCTGCATGGGGGGACAACATGGGCATCATGACGTGGTTGGGTCGCAAGGTACTTGGTCAGGGCACACACACGCGGCAATCGACTCGCCGACCGCTCGAAGTCGAGCGGCTAGAGGGACGCACTCTGCTCGCGACAGTGTTTCGCGCCACGTTCGCACTCGATGGCGCACAGGAAGTTCCCGCAGTCAATACACAGGCCACCGGACTGGTTTCGATTCAGGTGACGGACACGGGTCAGATCAAGTTCAAGCTGACGGTCGGGAACATCCAGGATGTCACTGCGGCGCACATCCATGTCGGCGACCGCGGCGTGAACGGCGGCGTTGCGGCGACGTTGTTCGCCCCTCAAACGCCAGTCGACGTCGGCGCGCAGCGCACGCTCGTGCGAGGCACACTCGACGATGGCGATATCCTGGCGCCGGGCGGCGGGTCAGTGGCGGCGTTGCTCACGCAACTCCGCGCATCCAACGGATATGTCAACATCCACACGACCGGCAATCCGACCGGTGAACTGCGAGGGCAGATCGTGAACAACACCTTCGCATCCAAGTTCGCGCTCGCCGGCGATCAGGAGGTACCGGCCGTGAACTCGCTGGCCACCGGGGCCGGTTCGATATCCGTGAAGAACAATCAGATTCAGTTCAAGCTGATGGTGGCGGGGATCCAGGATGTGACGAACGCCCACATTCACCTCGGGGCGGCGGGCGCAAACGGCGCCGTCATCGCTTCCCTGTTTGGTCCCAACGCCGGCGCCGACTTCCCGCGCCGTGGGCTGCTTGCCCGCGGCACTCTGACCGACGCCGCGCTGCAGGGTGGCTTCACCGTCGCCACGCTGCTGGACGAGTTGCAGGCGGGAAACGTCTACGTCACCGTTCACACGTTGGGCAACCCGACAGGTGAAATTCGCGGGCAGGTGTAGCAAGGGCAGTCGGCATGGGGGCCGTGTGCGCGCGGCCCGATTCTCTACTCGCTACTGCCTGCTGCCTTGGCCCGCCTGATCCAAATCCACAACACGATCGCGCCCGCAAGCACCGCGATGCTGACGTTCTGTGAGATAGTCAGCCCGTCGGCCCACGCCGGCTCGTCGGCGCGAAAGAACTCGATGATGAACCGCGTTACCGCATAACCCGCCATCAACACGGCCATGACCTCGCCGGGGCGCCGCCGACGCGGGTAGTAGCCGAGCGTCAGGGCCAGCAGCAGCCAGCCGGCCAGCGCGAGATACACCTGTGTCGCGTGGACCGGTTGACTTTGCGGCGGCTCGGGGCGAAGCACGCCGCTCAGGCTGACAAGCTTGTCGGCGCGACGGACATCTAGGCTCACGTCGCTGCCCGGCGCGAGTTGTGCCAGCAGTCCGACGAGCGCGGGCACGTCGCGCCACGTCTGGCCGGCCTCGACCCGCTCAGCGGCCTGCCCGTTCACGCGTTCGATCCAATCGCCCGGCCGCAGTCCGATCTCGGCGGCCCACGACCCAGCCTCAACTGACCGCACGACCGGTTCCGAGCCGGCCCGGCGCAGCGCCGCACCATCGCCCGGCGACCACAGGGCGAAGCCGAGGCTTACTTGGTCGTGTTCCAACTGATGCATGTACGGAATCGAGCCGTACGGGAACCGCACCGCCGCGGGAAAATCGGCGGCGATCTCGCCCCAGCAACAGCCGTTCATGAGGCAGCCGAACCGGCCGATGCCGATGCCGAGCGCCAGCGCCGGCGCGAGTACGTCGAGCACTTGAAAGGCCGGCAGCTTGAACCGCCGCGTGTAGAACACGAACACACCGATCGCCGCGACCACGCCGCCGTAGAAAACTATGCCGCCCTGCCAGATCTTGAAGAAGTCGAGCGGCTGTTTGAACTGCTCCGGATTGCGCGCGAGAAACAGGGCACGAGCGCCGACGATGCCGCCAAGGAAAATCCACAGCGCCAAGTCCATGAGTCGTTCGGGGTCCAGGCCCTCGCGCCGGGCAAGCCGCCGCCCAAGCCAGCTCGACGCAATGAACGCCACAAACAAGAACGAACCGAACCCGAAGATCGGTATCGATTCGTTAAGGCCCTGGCTCTTCAGGTTCGCTCGTACGAAGTGCAAGACGACCAGTCCGCCCACCCAGGTCGCCGCGCCCCACATCGCCGAGGCGCGGTCGAGCACACGCCCAGTCAACGCCGCAAGCCCAAACAGCAACGCGAGGCCGAGCAGCACGGCCTGGAGCCACGGAATCGGGATGCGTACTAGAACTTGAAGCATCGCGGCAGAGAAACTCCAAATCTCAAGCACTAAATCCCAAACAAGGGCAGAGAAATCCAAAGCTCCAAAATGCCGAATCAGACCACGTCGTCCTAAATGGCTTTGCGTGATTCTGGGAGTCCGCAGGGACAGTAGCCCGACGCGCCAGCGAGGGACCGGGCCTGATTTCTTGTGATTTCGCCATGTGCTCCCTCGCTGGCGCGTCGGGCTACTGTCCCAGAATCGTGCAAGGCTATTTAGCAACTTGTGTTCGGTTCATTGGAACCTTCGGGTTTTCGTGTTTGGGATTTGTTTGGATTTTGGTGCTTGGGATTTGGAGCTTACTTCGTTGGTTCGATCGGCAAGTTGTCTATCAGCCGTGCCTTGCCGACGCGCGCAGCGACCGTTGCCAACACGGGTCCCATGATCTTGCCGACAGGCTCGAACGTCACCGGGTCAACTAGTTCCGCGTAGTCGGGCACGACGCCCGGCGCGGATTCTAGCACCGCGCGCATTTTGTGTCGAACCCGGTCGCCGTCGCGACAGCCTGTGTCGATAAGCCCCTTGGCCGCGTGCAGACAGCGCGAAAGCGCCAACGCACTCGACCGCTCGTCGTCGCTGAGATACACATTCCGCGAACTCAGCGCCAGGCCGTCCTTCTCTCGCACGGTCGGGCAGACTCGAATCTCGATCGTTGAGTCGAGGTCCCGCACCATCTGCCGAATGACCGCAACCTGTTGTGCATCCTTTTGGCCGAAGTAGGCGACGTCCGGCGCAACCATTTGAAACAACTTCAGCACAACCGTCGCCACGCCGCGGAAGTGGCCCGGCCGAAACGCGCCCTCCAACCGGCTGCTCAGGCCTTGCACGTCGACGAATGTAGCGAAGCCGGCGGGATACACGGTTGCCTCGTCGGGTGCAAACACGAGGTTCACCTGTTCCTGAT
Source organism: Planctomycetia bacterium (assembly GCA_036758585.1). Taxonomy (GTDB): domain Bacteria; phylum Planctomycetota; class Planctomycetia; order JALXBF01; family JBGPMX01; genus DAIOWH01. The sequence goes on along the minus strand of DAIOWH010000054.1, from coordinate 29,198 downwards.
CGCACAAGTGCACGTCGCGATTGAACGGCCGGGGATAGCGCGACAGGTCCTCGTGCGGTCCGAACTGGGTCGGATTCACAAAGATCGAGACAACGACGAAACCGCACTCCTGCCGCGCCCGACGGATCAGACTCAGATGCCCCTCGTGCAGCGCTCCCATCGTCGGCACTAAGCCAATCGTCCGGCCCGTCGACCGGGCCGCCCTCACGGCCGATCGAACGTCGGCAACCGATCGGACAGTCTTCACGACGCGCGACATGAATATCTCCACGGCCAACGGAACCATGTCATCTCTGGTTTCTTCCCCCGAGTTCGGTCAGCTCTCGATCGCGGCGGCGACCACAAGCAGTTCGGCGACGAGGTCGGCCAGCGTTGTTGCTCGTGCGCGATGGACAGGTGGCGCGTCGCGGTCGGTGAGCGCGTGCGCGTAGCCGTCACGAAGCGCGGCGAGGAAGTTCAGGTCTACGGCCGCCTCAAAGTCGCGGCCTCGCTCGGCCACGCGCGCGGCGAGATCTTGAGGCGGTGCGTCGAGCCAGACAACGAGCGTCGGCTCGATTACGTCGCCGCCCGCGCTGCGGACCGCGTCGCGGTGCGCGGCAGCCTTCGTCGCGTCGCCGATCACTTCCGCGTAGGCTAGCGACTGGGCGAACCAGAAATCGCTCACGATCCAGCGCGGCGGCTGATCCACCCAACGCGATTGGGCGAGCAGGCTGCGGCGGCTGGCGAGGAACCCATCCTGCAACGGACCGCTTTCGGTGCGGTTGCCTGAGTACAGCCGGCCCAACCGCTCGGCGTCGAACTGCTCTTCGATGAAGGTGGCGCCGAGCCGGCCGGCCAGTTCACGGGCCAGCGTAGTCTTGCCGACTCCCATCGGGCCGGTGATCGCCAGGTAGTACGGCCGCCGATTCACTCGCCGCCACAAGTCAGCGATGGTCCAGCCGGCCGGATGCCGCACGTCGGCGGCGATCTCGACCAGCGGTTCGAGCACGAAGCGGCGATAGTGCATGGCCGGATGCGGGATCACCAGGTCCGGCTCGTCGACACGCGCGTCGCCCCACAACAGGATGTCGAGGTCGATCGTCCGTTCGCCCCACAACTCGCGGCGCACCCGACCGAGCAGCCGTTCGATGTCGTGCAGCTTGTCGAGCAAGATGCGCGGCGGCAGCGACGTTTCCAGTGCGGCGGCGGCGTTCAGGAACGGCCCCTGACCGCCGGGGCCGCCGACCGGCTGAGTCTCGACAAATCGGCTCAGTCGCAGCACCCGCGTGCCGGGCAACTTGCCGACCAGTTCGATCGCCGCAGTCAGGTTCGCACGGCGGTTGCCGAGGTTGCTGCCGAGGGCGACGTGACAAATGGACATACTACGGCCCTGACCAGACGCGATCGGAATCACAGATGACGCAGACCACACGAAAGGTTTGTTGAATCGCAGGCTACTCCGTCGGAGTCTATCCGTGTCATTCGGTGTAATCTGTGGTTGTACCTCCTCTGCCCCGCCTATTCCTGAAACACCGGCTTGATGCTCTTCAGTCGCGATTCGGCCTCGGTCATGAGCGCGTCCTCCGCCGCCTCGTCGGCGGCCTCGTAGGTGACGGAGAAGCGGAGGTAGCCGCCGGCGTCGTCCCACGGGACCGTCACGATCGAGTGCTCGGTGATCAGGTACTGACTGGCCGCCTCGGCCGTGTCGAACCTGAGGCCGCCGGCGACGCTGCGCGGAGCTGGAGTGTAAAGAAAATACGTGCCGCCCGGCATGTGGCAGTCGAAACCGCACCGAGCGAGCGTGGCCACGAGCTTCTTGAGTCGGCGGTGATATTTCTCACGGGTGCGGTTTGGGATCGAGTCGTCGTCGAGCGCGGCGGCGGCCGCCTTTTGCACCGCGATGAACTGGCCTGAGTCGCTGTTGTCTTTGACGTCGGCAAACGCCTGCACGATCCGTTCGTGGCCGCACACCCACCCGATGCGCCAGCCGATCATGTTCCAGCCCTTCGACAGCGAGTGAATCTCGACGCCGACGTCGCGTGCGCCCGGCACGGAGAGAAAGCTGAGCGGCTTGCCCTCGTAGGTGAGCATGAGGTGGGCGGCGTCGTGCACGACGACGATGGCGTTGGTCATCGCAAAGTCGATCACTCGCTTGAAGAAATCGACGGTGGCGACCGCGCCGGTCGGGCTGTTGGGGTAGTTGATCACGAGCAGTTTGGCCCGCCGCCGCACGTCTGCGGGAACCGCGCCCAAGTCGGGATAGAATCCGTTCTTGGCGAGCAGCGGCAGGCGATGCACCTCGCCGCCGAAGTACTTGGTGTGCGTGCCCGCGACCGGGTAGCCCGGCACGGTCATGAGCGTGACGTCGCCGGGATTGATGAACGCGGCCGGCAACATCGCGAGCGCGGGCTTCGAGCCGATGCAATGGTTCACTTCCCGGGCTGGGTCGAGCCGTACGCCGAACCAGCGGTCCATGAACCGCGCGGCGGCCTCACGGAACGCGGCGACGCCGTTGTCCGCGTAACCGCGGTTTTCGGGGCGGTTGATCTCGTCGGCCATGCGCCGCCGCACGCTCTCGGCCGCCATCTCGTCATTCTCGCCGATGCCGAAATCGACCAGCGTGCGCTCGGGATGTTCGGCCAGTGCCTTGCGCTTGGCCCGCTTGATCTTCTCGAACTTGTAGATTTCGGTCCCTTTGCCGTAGTTCACGCCGCCGATGCGGTCGGCAAACAGTTTCTGAAAGTAGGGGTCGCTCATCAGCTTGGTCTCTCTCCGAGGAAGATGGAACCACAGATGCCACAGATAACACAGAACGAGAGGTGAAGCAGAGGCCGATGGTCGCGGCCGGTGTTGCGGCAGTCGTTTCCGTCGTTGTTGCTGAACTTCACTCGGCCGAGAAAAAACGTCGCGCTGGGTTCTTGCAACGGCGCGGGGGCCGCGAGCGCGAAACTCGCGGCCACCAGTCCGACTCGGAAAACACCTGTTCCCATCGACCACTCCCGACGGTATCAAACAGTGCAGCCGAGACATGATAATCAAAGCGCCGACGAAAATCGCCCCATGACGAACGACGCCTGTCCACTGTCTTGGCCCGAGCAGCGACGCAACCTCGTCGTCTTCGCCGCATGCACGGGAATCCAGTACCTGGCGGCGCCGGTGCTGTACGTCGGAATCACCCAGGCCTCGCTGTGCGACCGACTGGACGCCGATGCTCGCACGGCCAATTTGCCCGCGACGCTGTACTTCGCCATGACGGCAATGCCCGCGCTCATCGCGTGGCTCTCGCCGCGGGTCGCATCGCTCAAGCGCAATCTGACGCTGTGCTACTCGATCACCGCCGCGATGCTGGCGACGATGGCGGCGACGCTGGCGTTGCCAGTCTCGCATTCCGTGAAGTTGGCGATGGTCATCTTGCAAGGCGGCGTGTCGGGCGCCGTGATGCCGGCGGCCATCGCACTGTTGTGGGAGGCGATCGGTCGCGGCTCCGACGAATCGCGACGCGGTCTAGCGCTGAGCCTGGCCTTCGGCGCGGGACCGGTCCTCGCGGTGATCGGTTCGATGGGCCAGACGGTGCTGTTGGGCGGCGAGTCCTTCGGGGTCCGGTTTCGCGGCGTGGACTATCCGTGGAACTTCGTCATTCTGTTCGGGGCCGGTGCACCGACGTTGGGGCTTGCCGCCGCGCTCTCGCAGTGGCTGATCGTACCGCCGGCCGAGCGTGAGCCGGATCGCGAGCCGGTCGGGGCCGTGGCTGGATTGCTCGTCGGGCTGCCGCTGATGTTTTTGGCCGTCTACTTGATGCATGCCGCCGCGGAGCGTGCCGACGAGTCGCTGCGTCGGTGGGGCTACGCTTCGTCGCTCGCAGCCGCCGCCGCTTTCGTCTATCACTTCCGGACGATCTTGCGGCAGCGAGTGTTGTTCTGGGCGACTCTGGTAACGATCTTGGTCTACGCCGGCAACGTGATCCCGTCGAACATGAACCTGTACTCCGAGTACGCGCTCGGCGACATTCCCGAAAAGTACGCCGGCGTTCAGAACTCGCTGCGGTTCGGTTTTAAGGTCGTCGCCGGCGCACTGCTCGGCTGGCTGCTGACGCGCACGAACCCGCGGGCCGGCATTCTGGCCACGTCCGCGGTGTTTCTCGCGGCACAGGTGTGGGCGATGTTCGTCACAGGACCGTGGTACCTCGTGGCCTTCGGCATCTATGGCGCCGGCGAACTGGTCGGCGTGTATGCCCCGAACTACATCGTGTCGGCGTCGCGCCGTGACGATCTGCGTCGCAACACGGCGTTCTTCACGATGCTCATGGTTCCAGCCGCGCCCACCGGTTACCTTTACGGAGCGATCGTCGATCTCACGCAATCGGCAGGCTGGACGGCCTTGGGGCTGACCAGCGCGGCACTCGGCTTTCGACTCAGCTTCCTCGCGTGCGCGCTGCTGATTCTCACCGGAATTGTGCTGGCGGTGGCGACTCTGCCCAAGCAGCCTGGACGAGATTCGGCGCCGAGTGATTGATCTTAGAGGTACTCATGCCAACCATTCACATTCTGAACACTGGGCGGCTCGATGAGCGCGAGTCGGCGTTCCCACAGGCCGTGCAACTGCCGAGCGGCGACGTACTGTGCTCGTTCAGCGTCGGGGGCGGTCAATATGTTCACGGCGGCACCGACTGGGTCCGGTCCACGGACGCCGGCGAAACGTGGCGACTCGAAGGCCAACTGCTGCCACCCACGGCCGATCCGCCGTCGGCCAACTTCCTGAAGCTCAGCCTCTCTGGCGACGGCCGGACGATCTACGCGTATGGCACGCGCTACTGGGGCGACCCCGCCGCACGATTTGGCGAACGGCGCGGCGAGGCGATCTTCTGCGCGTCGATCGACGACGGCCGGACTTGGTCGCCGCCGCAGGTGATCTCGATGCCCGATTGTCCATTGGAGATATCCCACTCGATTCGCCCGCTGTCGTCGGGCCGGCTGCTCGCGCCCGCGGCGCTGCTTGCCCACAAGGACCGGCTGGGCGAGGAGGTTCTGGTCGCGGTGTCCGACGACTGCGGCCGCACCTGGCCGTCGCGCCGCACCGTGCTGCGCGACCCGGTCGGCAGACTGGGTTTCTGGGAACAGAAACTCGCAGAGTTCGCGCCGGATCGAGTCATGGTCGTCGCGTGGACAGTCACGTTGGGAGACTACCACGACGAGCCGAACAGCTTCGCGATCTCACACGACGGCGGACTGAACTGGGGACCGCGGCAATCGACCGGCATTCGCGGCCAGACGATGACCCCGCTGCCGCTGGGCGGCGATCGGCTGCTTGTGTTGTACAATCGCCGCTACGGGGCCCAGGGCATCGTGGCCGCGCTCGTCACGTTCACAGAGACCGCGTGGACTGTGCATCACGACCAGCTCATGTACGACGCCGGCGCGTTTCGTTCGGGACCAAGCGTCGGCGCGACCGGCGTCGATGAACTGGCCAGTTTTCAATTCGGATTCCCGACGGCGATCCGACTCACCGACGGAACGCTGCTGGCCACGCACTGGTGCGTCGAGAGCGGAGTCTGCGGAATCCGCTGGACGCGCATGCGAATCGACTGGTGAGCGAGCGACTACGCGACGCCGACGGTCGTGACGGGCGAGCAGCGCTCGAAGGCCTCGATCGAGCGAGCCAGGTAGTCTTGGATGTAGGCCACACGGGTCGCGTCGGTGACTTTCTGGCCGGCCTGGTCGGTCACATAGAACACGTCCAGCACCTGGTCCAGACTCGTCGCGATCTTGGCGACCGAGACGGACAGTCCCAGCTCGAAGATCGTGCGAGTGATGACGTAGAGCAGCCCCTGACGGTCGTTGGCGAAGACCTCGAGGATGGTGAATCGATCCGACGTATCGTTGTCGACCTTGACTTGAGTCGGTTCGAGCAGCGTGGACGCGGGCGACTGGTAGCGAGACCCGATGCGCACCGATCGGGCGAACACGCCCTCAATGGACTGCTCGCCCAGCAGCACCGATCGGATCGTGCCTCCGACATCGGCCAGCCGCGTGTGCGGCGGCTCGCCGCTGAAGTCGTAGTCGATCACCTCGAAGCGGTCTACGACGACGCCGTCGGTGAATGTGGAGATTTGAGCCGACAGGATTTGCAGGCCTTTCGCCGCCAGCACGCCCGCGATCTTTGAGAACAGGCCGGGCGTGATGTTGTCCCACGTGTAGACCGTGTAGGCGGTGACGTCCGTCTCGGAGTCGTAGTGGGCGGTGGTCGTCGCCTCCTTGGCCGCCAGGGCCCGGATGTTGCGCAGGTGCTCCACGATTTGCGCGACGGGCGTAGAGAGCAGGTAGCTCGTCGTCATCGTGCCGAGATGGCGCTGCAGCCATTCGTCCGGCGCGTCACTGCTCATCGCGGTGTGCACGCGCGCACGCAGTTCCTGAACGCGCTCGTCGATGTTGAGCGTGGGCACGTCGGGGCTGAGCTTTTCCATCGTGCGCGCGTACAGGTCGGTCAGCAACTCGGCCTTCCAACTGGTCCACGCCTCGGGCCCCACGGACATGACGTCGGCCGCCGTGAGCACAAACAACATGCGCAAGACCTCGGGCGTGCCCACTTGGCGAGCGAACCGGGCGAGCAGCTTCTCGTCGGAAATGTCGCGGCGAAATGCGAGGTGAGCCATGAGCAAATGCTGGTGGACCAGGAAGACGAGCACGTCGCGGTCGTGCGCTTCGAGCGCAAACCGCTCGGCCGTGTCGATCGCGATGCGGCGGCCCAGTTCGCTGTGGTCTTCCTCGAAACCCTTGCCCAGGTCGTGCAACAACAGAGCCAGGTGAACCAGTTCCTTGCGCCGGATTTCGCCGTAGACCTGACCGAGCGGACCGGAGTCGTTCGTGAGGCCCTCCACGTTAGCCACACACAACAGCGTGTGTTCGTCGACGGTGTACTTGTGATACTGGTTGTATTGGATGAGTCCGTGCGCGTGCGCGAATTCGGGGATGAGTTTTTCGATCACTCCGAGCGCGTGCATGTGCCGCAGGTTCGCTCCCAGTCGGCCGGGCCGAGCGAGCATACTGTGGAATCGCCGGCGGGCCGTCGCAAGACCGTCGTCGTCGAGTCGCACGAGCGCGGACCGTATCTGCTCGCGCACCGAGTCGGCCACGACCACGCTGCACGCGTTGGCCAGCTCGAAAACGCGTACGATCGCGTCGAGGCTGGCCAGGGTCCGCGGCATCGCCCGCGGCGTCGGAGCGATCTGGCCGCCGCACACGACGAAGTCGCCGTTCACCCGCGAGGCCGTCGCGCGATCGAGCAGCCGGCGCCAGGTCGACGCACCCAGCGATCGATTCACGAAGCGGTCGGTGATGGCGTCGATGGCGGCCGAATGCCGGTAGTACTGCTGCATGAACTGCTCGACCGCCCGCATGCCGGGCCGATCCTGGAATCCGAAGAACGCCGCGAGCCGGACCTGCTCGTCCCACGCGAGCATGTCTTGGGCGCGGTCGGCGTGAAAGTGCAGCTCGTTGCGCACTCGCAACAGGAACTCGCGAGCAGCGGTGAGCACAACGGCGTCGTCGCCGGAGATATGCCCGTCGCGCTCGAGGCGGTCGATGCTCGCGGCGCCGTGCCTCGCCCAAGCGACCCAGCGCAACAGGTGCAGTTCGCGCAGTCCGCCGCGCGATTTCTTCAGGTCGGGTTCGAGCAAGTGGACGCTCGACCCGCTCTTGGCCGCCTCGGCCGCTCGCTCGGCCGCCGCCGCCGCGATGAACGCGTTACAGCGCCGGCCGCGCGTCAGGCCGCTCAATCGCCGACGCAGGTCGTCGGTCAGTTTCTGACTGCCGACGACGTGGCGCGCCTCGAGCAGCGCCGTGTGAATCGATACGTCGCCGCCGGCGAGCGAGGCCGATTCGCTCGGCGTTCGCACGCACCACCCCAGCGTCAGGCGCGCGTCCCAGAAATCGCGCACCAGCCGATCGCACAACTTCACGGCGGCCGACTGCGCCTGCGGCGCGTACAAGAACATGAGATCGACGTCGGAAAACGGCGCCAGTTCCGCGCGGCCGTACCCGCCGAGCGCGACCAGGGCGATGGCCGAATCGTACGCGGCCGCCACGTCGGGGCCGAGTTCCTCGGCCGCCGCCTGAGCCAATCGCGCGACGACGCCGTCGACCAGCACGGTCTGAGCGGCTACGACCTGACCGCCGGTCGCACCGCTTGCGTGCATCGCACGAATCTCCTGGCGACGCTGAACAATGTGCGCTCGCGCCTGGTGAATGTGTGCGGCAACCAGATCAGCCACGTGGCCCCCCACCCTGAACTACAAAAAATCCCCCTTGCCCCGATTCGGCCTCGGTTGGGACGAGTCAGGACGAGGAGGAGTCTTACGCGAAAACCTGGAAAGGAGAAAGGTTACAACGCGCTCTCGCCCGTTTCGCCCGTCCGGATCCGAATCGATTCGGCCAGGTCAGTGACGAAAATCTTGCCGTCGCCAATCTGGCCGGTGCGGGCCGTGCGGAGTATCGTCTCGATCACGTCCTGAGCTTGCTTGTCGGCCACGACCACCTCGATCTTCGCCTTGGGCAAGAAATCGACGGTGTACTCGGCGCCGCGGTACTGTTCCTTGTGCCCCTTTTGACGGCCGAAGCCACGCACCTCGGTGACCGTCATGCCCTGCACGCCGAACTGGCTGAGCGCGTTCTTGACCTCTTCCAGCTTGAAGTGCCGCACGATCGCTTCGATTTTTTTCACGGATGACTCCTCGTGCTAGAGATTGCCTTCCGACTCGTCGCAGATTGTAGCCCACTTCCACGTGTTGCGACAGGTCGGGCGAGCCTGCCCCCCCTGTCGCGGCCCTGTTCGCATTCGCCGACGAGCCTTGCCTGGTTCGTCGATTCTGGATATTGTCCCTCCCGCACTTCGAGCATTCGGAACGAGGGTGGCGCATGGGCTCTTCGCGACGAACGAGGCATTGTCTCGCCGGCATCCTTACCACGCCGCGGCTGCGCTGCGTGCTGCTCAGGTCAATCCTCGGCGCCGTCGCCGTGTGTCTGCCGGCCGGCTGTACTGGACTGCCGGCGGCCGCTCGACGCAGCGAACGGCCGACCTCGCTCGGTGCAGACCCAGCGGCCGTCGCGGTGGACGACCGCATACCACGAACCGCGCCGGTCGAAGAGCCTGCTCGATTGACTGCAGCCGATTCTGCCGCGACGCCGCCGGCCGCCGGGCACGTCGCTGCTGCGCCGGGACTCGGTGTTCGCGATCTGGTCGCCGTCGTCGAACTGTTGGATGGAATCGAGCGAGTGGATCCGGGTCTCAAGGCGAACTTGCTCGGTGATCTTGCCGGGGCCGATGCGGCAACGATGCCTGACGTGATCGCGCGGTGGAGGACCCGGCTTGCGGAACTGCCGATCGCGACGCAGCCGATTCCGCCCGCCACGCCCGCCGATGCCGCGCCCCAGCGGGCGAATCGCGAATCGGCCGCCACGGCCGCTGCGTTGGCCGAACCGAGCCGTGAGCTTGCCCCAGCCCTTAGTCGCGCGGAACTGTTTCAGGAGCTACTTGCCGAGACTCGCGAGCGAGCTGCCGGCGAGGGGCCGGACGCGGTGCGTTCCGAGGTGCAACTGGCGCTGCTCGAACTGCTGTGGCAATGCGACCAAGATCCGTCGCGGGCCTCGGCCGCCGATGCGGAACTGTGGAAGCACTTGGCGCCGGCAGTGCAGTTGTGCCTGGCCGCCGAGCCGAGCGGCAATCGCACGGCGGCCGAGGTGATCGATTCGCTGCGACTGGCCACCGAAATGTTGCGAGGGCCGGGACGATTGCAAGCGGAGAACCTCGCCTTCTGCCGGCGTATTCGCGGCTACGGCAATGTAGACCGCATCGAGTCCACCGCGTTCACGCGCGGCCAGCCGATGTTGTTGTACAGCGAGGTCGAGCACTTTTTCACCGAGCCAGTGCTGGGCGGCGGGTTCCGCACCAGGCTCAGCTCCACTCTCGAACTGCTCGACGCAGCCGGCGACGTCGTCTGGAGTCAGGAGTTTGCCGCCGTCGAAGACCACAGCAGCGGACCGCGCCGCGACTACTTTATGAGCCACAGCTTTCGGCTGCCGGCGAACCTGGCGACTGGCCGCTACTACGTGCGACTGACGCTGCACGACGAGTTGGCGGACCGATCGGCGTCGGGCGGCATCGCGCTGGCGGTTGATTAGCTCGGAGATGGAAACCACAGAGGGCACAGAGTACACCGAAGGACCTGCATCGACCCAGCCGACGGCGCCGGTAGAACATGGCTGGGATTGTGCATATCCGGTCGCCTGCGGCTCCGCGTTAAACGAGTCAAACCTGCCGCGTGCGGTATCTACCGTATATCTACAGCCCGCCCGGCCGACCACCTGGCGGCACCGGTCGGAACAAGGGCAACTTCGAGTTTGCCCACTTGCGAATGTCGGGGTCCCAGTCGGTGCCGAGGTTGCGGTAGTTTCGCTCCATGGTCGAAAAGGCCCAGAGGAAAAACGACCGGTCCCAGCCGCTGGTGCCCTCCTGAATCACGCGCCACAGCGCGTCGAGCGATTCCTGCGGCCGGTCTTCGAGCGACAGCAAGACCGCCTGGCCGATCAGTCCGATCGCCCGTGGCTTCTCGTCGGGCAACTCGGCAAGCTCACGGAAGTACTTCGCCGCCTTTTCGGTTTGCCCCGCGTCGATGTAGTGCTGGCCGAGCCGCAGTTGTCCGCGCCAGACCCATTCCGGTTCGTAGTCGGGATGATTGATCACCGACAGCCACGCGGCTTCGGCGTCGCCATGCTCGCCGGCGAACAGCGCCCACTGATACTGCTCGCGAGCGGTCTTCATTTGGGGCAACTGGCTCAGGTCGATCGGCGGCGGGGGCAGCTTCGGAATGTTCTTGGGGCGAAGTTCGGGAGTGCGGAGGTACCAGCCGTAGCCCGCGCCCGACAGCAGGGCGACGACGACCGTCGCGGCGAACCACCACAAGACGTTCCGTTGAATTGAATCGAATCGGAGCACACTAAACCGGCGCGTCTCGGCCGGCGACGCCTCGGCCGCAGCGGCGGCGACCTCGGCGGTCGTGCCCAGCTCCGCGTCGGCTCGGGACGCCGCCATTTCGGTTCGCAGCTTCTGCAGGTCGCGCGAGACCTGCCGGCCGGTCTCATAGCGCTGATCGGGGTCTCTGGCCATGAGCTTGTGTACGATGCGGCACAACTCGGCGGGCAGGTCGGGACGCAGTTGAGCGAGCGGTTCCGGGTTGCCCTTGAGATGCTGCACGGCGACCGCCATGGCCGTCTCGCCGCGATACGGCGGCTGGCCGGCGAGCATGTAGTAACTCGTCACGCCGAACGAGTAGAGATCGCTCCGCGCGTCGGTCGCCTTGTCTTCGACCTGCTCCGGGCTCATGTACATCGGCGTGCCCATGGTGATGCCCGGCTGAGTCAGATTGACCGGCTTGTCGCTGCGCAGCCTGGCCAGTCCGAAATCGGCGACCTTCACCTCGCCCTTGCGCGTGAGCATGATGTTGTCGGGCTTGATGTCGCGATGCACCACGCCCATTTCGCTCGCGTGGTGCAGTGCGGCGGCGACCTGGTCCATGAGCTTGACGGCGACCCGCGCACTGACCGGCCCTTTCTTCGTCACGTAGTCGCGCAGGTTCATGCCGTGCACGTACTCGAGGGCCATGTAGTTCAGCCCGTCCTGCTGGCTGAAGGCGTAGATCTGGACGATGTTCGCGTGAGTGAGCTTGGCGGCGGCCTCGGCCTCGACGATGAACCGCTTGACGGCGGTCTCGTCGGGCGTGGCGTCCTGGCGCAGCACCTTGAGTGCGACGTGCCGTTTCAGCGATTTCTGCTGGGCCAGATAGACCTCGCCCATGCCCCCCGACCCGATGCGTCGCAACAGTTGGAAGTCGCCTAGGGTCGTGCTCGCCAGATCGCGACCAGACCCCTTCTTCGCCCCGGCGCCACGCACGTCGAGTCGGGTCGGATCCAGTTCGTCGTCCGGTTTGTCCGGTTCGTCGCTCGGTCGTTTCTTCGGCGCTTCCGCCATGTTTCGTTCCTTCAACTCGCGAGTTGCCACTCTATGATGGCGAGCGACTGCGGGCGACGCCAGAGGGAGAAACCGGCCGAGACCGGTGACCGCAATTCCGCCGTTTGCGACGGCGAGGTGAACTCAGCGCGGTGCGTCCCGATTCGCGTCCGACAGCAGTCGGGCCTGCCGACGTTGCCACGCGGCAACCTCGGCCTCGGAAGCGACGAACATCGAGGCGTGCTTGGGCCGCAGACGCGCCCAAAGCTCGCCGAGTTCCGAGGCGGCGAGCGGCACAAGTCCGCCAGTCTCTTGGGCCTGATGGCTGCAAAGCAGCGACGCCAACTCGATCAGGTCCGCTTGGCTCCGCTCGTCGGCCGAAACGTCCCAAAGTTGACCCGTGTGATCCTCGCTGGCACTAATCAACCAGCGCGAGTCGGGGCTGAACCACCCGGATCGAACCGGCGCGCCGTGCCGCAGCGGCGGCGAAACCGGCTCGCCCGTGCTAGCGTCCCAAAGCCAAACCACTCCCGCATCCAGTCGATCCGCCCGCGGTTCCGTCGTACGGTTGCTGGTCGTGACCAGCAGGCGGCCGTCGTCGTTGTAAGCCGCGTGACGAACTTGATAGGCGTCGTGACGCAAGATCGGAGCGGCGAGCTGCCCCGTCGCGGCGTCCCAGATGCCGGCCATGCCCAACAGATTGGCCGTGGCCAGTCGGCTCGAGTCGGGACTGAATCGAACCGACCAGACCGATCCCGTGTGCGGCAGCGTCGCGATCAGTCGACCAGTGGCGACCTCCCAGACCTTGGCGGTCCGGTCGCTGCTCGCCGTGGCCACCAGCCGTCCGTCGGAGCTGAATGCAGTCGTTACGACTCGGTCGGCGTGATTGAGCGGCTGACCGACGGCTTCGCCGGACGGCACCCTCCAGACGCGCGCTGTGCGGTCCTCGCTAGCGGTTACGACGAGCTGGCCGTCGGTGGAGAATGCAGTGGCAATGACGGGTCCGGCGTGTCGCAGAGTTGCCTTGAGTTCGCCGGTGGCCGTGCTCCAGAGTCTCGCGGTGCGATCGTCGGAAGCGGTCGCGATGAAATCGCCGTTGGAACTGAACACAGCTTTCGACACCGCCGCCTGATGGCGAAGCGGCGGAAACAGCGAAAGGCCTGACTGTACATCCCAAAGCTGCACGAGTCCGTCGGCCCCGCAGGTGACGAGCATTCGCCCGTCGGGGCTGAACCGCACGTGGCGGACCGAGTCGCCGTGTTGCAACACGTGGAGTGGCTTCGTGGCGTCGCGGGCGTTCCAAACTGCCGCCGTCTTGTCGTCGCTCGCTGTGGCGACTCGTTGGCCGTCGGGGCTGAACTCGGCGGCCGTCAGCGCCGCGGCGTGTTGAAATGGCGGCATCGCCGGTTCGCCGCCGGCCAAGTCCCACAGCTTGGCGACCCGGTCGCGCCCAACGCTGAGCAGCCATCGGCCGTCTGGCGAGGCGGCGACGTGTACGACTACGTCGGTGTGCCGCATCGGCGGGACGAGCAGTTCGCCGGTTCGTGCATTCCAGACGCGAGCCGTGCCGTCGAGCGACGCTGTTGCAACGACGGCGCCGTCGAGCGCGGGCGTGGCGAACATCAACATATCGCGGTGCTTGAGCGCTGGACCGGACCGGCCGTCGTCGATCTTCCAGACACGCGCCGCCCCATCTGCACTCGCCGTAATCAGCGACCGGCCGTCTTCGCTGAAGAAGGCGCTGCGCACCGCGGCGAGGTGCCGCATTCCGGCGACCTGCTCGCCGGTCGCAAGGTCCCAAACTACCGCCGTGGCGTCTTGACTGGCTGTTGCCAACCGTCGGCCGTCGCTGCTGAAACTCGCGTGAAAGAGGTAGTCGGCGTGCCGGAACGGGCCGGCGACCAGTTCGCCGTCGGCCGTCGACCATATCCGGGCTTCGCCCGGCGCGCCGAAGCCTGCATTGCTCACCGTCACCACCAGGCCGCCTTCGCGGCTGAACGCGGCGAGCAGTACGTTGGCCGCGTGTTCCAGCACGTGCACGCGTTCGCCGGTCGCTGCGTTCCAGATGGCGGCGGTTTTGTCGTTGCTCGCCGTCAGGACGAAGCGACCGTCGGGACTAAACACAGCCGACTTGACCCAGTCCTTGTGCTCGAGTCGCAGCGGTTCTTGTCGCTGGTCGGCCAGCGTCCAGACCGCCGCCGTGTGATCGCGGCTGGCGGTGACCGCGCGGCGCGAGTCGGGACTGAGCGACGCCCACAACACCGCGTCGGCGTGGCGCAGCACGGCCAACTCGGCGCCGGTGGTTGTGTCCCAAACGCGAGCGGCGTCGTCACCGGCCGTGATGGCGCAGCGGGCGTCGCGGCTCAGGTCGCCGTGGTGCAGAGCACCCTGGTGGATAAGAACCTGCGCGAGCTTTGGTCCGGCGCGCAATGTTGCACCCAACCGAACACGCTGCACAAACTCCCGTTCGGGATTGCCTGACTCCAGTTCCAGCGCGGCGGCGAACCACGGCATCGATCCAAACAAGTCGCCTTCGCTCAGCAGTTGGACGCCGTTGGTTGTGTGCATCCGAGCCAGTCGTTGGCGGCTCAGGTCGGCGTTGTGCTCGGCCCGTGCGCGCTCGCTGCGTTCCGCTTGTTCAGCGTGCTGGGCGACGTTGCGCAGCCGGCGGTCGTTCCAGGCCGAAACCAACGCGCTCAGCGTGAGCAGGACGAGCAATCCGGCGATCGCCGCGCTCAGCCCTGCTGTGACCGGGTTCCGGTGGCACCAACGCATCATTCGTTCGGTTCGGCCCACCGGGCGTGCCAAGATTGGCTCGCCGCCCAGCCAGCGACGTATGTCGTCGGCCATTTCACGGGCGGCGGCGTAGCGCCTCGACGGTTCCTTGGCCATCGCCTTCATGCAGATGGTGCCGAGGTCGCGCGGAATGTGCTGATTTAGACTGCTGGGTGACTTCGGGTCGTCGTGAATGACCTGCTGCAACAGCATGCGGCGGCTGCCGTGGAACGGCAACTCGCCGCTGATCATGCGATACAGCACGACGCCTAAGCTGTAGACGTCGCTGTGCGGACCAACTTTCGCGTGATCGCCGCTGGCCTGTTCGGGCGACATGAACGCCGGCGTTCCCAACACTTGGCCGTCGATTGTGACGGTGATCTCGCCCTCGTCACGGCGCGCGAGTCCAAAGTCGTTCAGGAACGGCCGGCCGGCCAGATCGAGCAGGATGTTGCCCGGCTTGATGTCGCGGTGTACGACCTTGTGGCGATGGGCGAATTCGATCGCGTCGCAGACCGTCGCGATCAGCTCGGCCGATTCTCGAAAGCTCATCAGTCCAGCCTGCATCCGATCCGCCAGCGTCACGCCCTCGATGTAGTCGCTGACGATGTACGGCACGCCGGACTCGTGGCCGATCTCGTGCACCTGCACAATGTTGGGGTGCTTCAGGCGAGCTGCATGCCGGGCCTCGCGTAGAAACCGCTCTTCCTCCTCGCTACTCGTAAAGTAGCCGGCACGCGGTACCTTGATGGCCACTGTTCGATCCAACTCGGCGTCTACCGCCTTGTAGACTACGCCGAACCCGCCGTGGCCGAGCACGGCCTTGACCGCGAACCGGCCGATTCGCTCGGGCTGCTTAATCCGGCCGCGGTAGCGAGCGGATTGGACGTTCAGTCGAAACGTACTACCGCAGTTGTGGCAAGTGAACTCGTGAGGATTGGGAGCGACAATCTGGATCGCATTGCCGCAATCAGGACAGCGCAGGTGCGCGGCGCTTTCGACTTGGGTCGCGCCAACAGTGACGCTCCCGGAAGGCTGGCCAGACGCTGACACATAGGCGGAGGTTGCCGCATCGCCGCTCGACCTGTCTTCGGCCCCGCTGGCCGGGGCAAGCTCGCGCTCTGTGCCACTAGCAGGGGTTGCCGGTCCGGCCACTGGACCGGTCGCCGGACTCGATACGCCGGTTCGTTGCGCCGCGAGAAACACCCGCTCGACCAATTCGAGGCGCGATTCCAGGACACCGGCCAGATCGGGATTACCCGCCGCGATGCTGTATCGATTGGGCGCCGCGCCTGCCTGAAGCTGTTCCAGAAACTCCTCGACAATCTGCCGCAGCCGCCGTTCCTGTTCCGGTGACAGGTTGCGTCGCTCCGGCAAATCGGCGGACGGACCTTCAACGTTCATGGTCTACGCCTTGACCTGAGGTGCAGCCAGGCAGCCGGACCGCTGTTATCCCTTCTTGCGCGGCTTGCCCTTCGTAAACGGAGTCGGTGCCACACAAGTGATTGTGCCCGGGATCGAGCAGTCTGGAACGGTGCCGTCCGGGCAGTCCAACTCGGCGAGGTCCTCGCAGAAACACACATTCTGTATGGGGTCCGGTACGGGAATGGACGGATCGCCATTCTTGGTCGCCAGCTTTTTCTTTGGCTGCTGAATCTCCAACACACAGCGGTGGTCCATCGTTCGGTAGTGCACCACAACATAGGGGTGGCCAGGCGCTAGGTTGAAGTCGTTGCACGTCGTTCCAACGCCCTTCTTGAATCGCAGGATGCACGCACAGTCACACGCGTCGTGGTGCACGTGAATGCAGTCCTTCATGGCGGGCAGGTGATAGACCAAGTGGCTCCCCGTGTGCATGTGCTGTCTCCTTTGGGTTAGAGATTCCGATCGCTCCGAGACAACTCACGGTTACTCTGCCAGCTCGATCTCGAGAAGCCGCATGGCGGCGTGAAACCGATCGCGGGTCTCGGAGTAGCTCAGCCCAATGTCTGTGGAAATCTGTTGTAACGAGCGACCGTCGTAGAACCGAAGCCGAACGACCTGACGCTGCACAGCGTCGGGAATCCGCTCAATAGCGGCGCGCACTCGATCACATTCTTCGCTCGCCTGGGCCGCCTGGCTCGGAGTCGGATCATGCGCTCGTATGTCCAGCGATCGATCGTGCGGCGGTTCCTGTGCCATCGGCGCGTCGAGCCGTTCGAGTGGTTGCGGTGGCCTGCGCCGCTGCGCGTGCCTGTGCTCGCGCAAGTTGATCTCCATGTGTCGTGCGATCTGCCGCAACCATTCGTGACACCTTGCCGCAGCTTGCTGGTCGCCTTCACCGTCCACTTGGCGAAGCTGGTCCAGCCGCCGCCAAGCTCGGGTCATCACCTCTTGCGCCAAGTCCGAGTCGCTCGCGGCGGCGCTGTCTGTCTGCCACAGGTCGGCCGCCAACCGTTCCACCGCCGGTCGCACACGCGCCAGAAACACACCCACCGCCTCAGAGTCGCCGCCAATCGCGCGACGGAGCAACTCGGCAAAGCCATTTGGGTCGATCATGGCTCCTAATACTAATGACAGGAACCAGTCCCATGTATGAAAAAAATCCGGCAGGCGGGACGCCTGCGCCCCAAAGTTTCTGCACCAGTTGTTGGGCAGGCGGGACGCCTGCGCTCCAATAATCCCCAAAGTTGGCGGAGAGCCAAGGATTCTGGCTGCAATCTACGACGAGCCGCTCGGCTGGCCTCCTCGTTACTGAAAAACGGCCGAGCTGAGTCGCAGCCTGCTGCGCGGAGCGGGAATACCTGGCGGAAACAGGGAGTAACGTCAACGCCGTGGCTTTTGGAAGGCGGCCGGCCACGAATGTCGCTTACAACCCCGCGCAAACAAAACGGCGGCGAACTCAAGACGAGTCCGCCGCCGAATCGCTGTTCGATGAAGATCGGATGCCGTTAGAGCCGGCCCTTCAGGCCGGTCGCTCGCAGTTCGAGGAACCGGGGGTCGATGGATATCGGCATCCACGTGTTGTTGGCCACGTCCTGATACGGCATGAACTTCGTGCCGCACGAATTCGGCGCCTTCGACTTGCCGCCTGGATAGAACGCGAGGCCCATGTAGACGTCGTAGCTGCCGTTGTCGGTGTGACGCGTCGCGTGTCCACCGGCGAAGATCGACCAGCATTCCACCAGCGGCAGGTTGACGGTCGCACCCGTGACGAACGCGCCGCCCAGGTCCTCGCGACCGCCGCACCACCACGTCATGTCGGCGCCGCACTCAAAGATGTGATGCCAGAAGAGATGCCCTTGAGACATCGGTCGCACGCGGGCGCCGAGAATGTCGTCGAACGTCGGCGGTCCGATGCCGAGAATCTCGGTGACGACCGTGACCTCAATGTTGTCGACGTTCGTGCCGACCGTGAACCAGCCGCCGATTTCGTCGCGGGCCGTGATCGGATAGCCCATCTTGAAGCGAAGCTGGCCGATCGAGTAGTCGATGAAATCGTCGTACATCACGTCGTAGACCATGCCCCAGTTGATGCCCCAAGGGTCGCCGGGCGTGGCGCGGTGGAAGGCGCCTAGGGTGAAGAAGCCCTGAGCGCCGTCGCCCTCTTCGACGTACTGGGTGCCCAGTTGCCAAAACAGTTCGCCGTCAGGCGTGAGCGGAATGCCGACATTGATGCCCAGGAATCCGCCGACTCGGGCGGGGTCGAGGTTCGGAATTCGGACGGGTTCGACATTCAGACCCGCGGCGACGGTGACGAGGTGACCACGATCCAACTCACCGGCGTTGCTCCAGTAGTCGGCGCCTGCGAACAGGACCATGCCGTCGAGCATGCTGTTCCACTCGCCTCCGCAGCAGCCGGTCTTGCCGCCGCACATCGGGCACGGGCCGTGCACCGCGCCGTGGAGACTCCATGACTGAGTGGGATCCAACGCGCCGGCCATGACGCCGCCAGACAGTGTCGCGATCGGCGCGGGCGGCGCCATCGCACCTGCGTGTTGGTTCATTGCCGCGGGCGCGGCGTAGGCGCCCGACGGAGTCACTCCGGGCGAGCCGTAACGCATGTCGCCTTGGCCGGCGCTGGGCCACGGCGATGTAGGAGCGTTTTGCGAGGCCGGCAAGAGTTCCTCGACAGAGATCGGTGCGAAGGGATCGTCCGACGGCGCGGCCGAGGAACCATGCTGCGGCTGCGCGGGTTCAATGGGACGAAGTTGCAGACTGCTCCGGGGTGGGTCACCCGGACCCGGCTCTTGGCCCATCGACCGGCTGCACGCCAGCCCCACCGCGCCCAGCGCTAGACATCCGATCGCGGTCCACCATTGTGCTCGTCGCATAATCCCCTGACCTCCCTGAGCAGGCGAGTCTAGCATCCACGCCGGGCGTCGACCTGCGGCCATGGTTGTGAAGAGTCTGAAAACGCGTCGATAGGGAGTGGGGATCTGACCGCCGTCGCCACTAGACTGCGTCGGCTACTCGTTCGGACAATTTCGCCTGGCAGCGGCCGTGAGCGTAATGTTCCGATTGAGCGGTGCGGAAGATAGCCGTTCGACAAAACGTGTCAACGGCATTCTGCAAGATAATCAGTCAGTACCAAAGTACTGCTCCACATTGAAAGCGGTTCGAATTCGTTTAACCCGCAGCCGCAGGCGAGGCGTGGTTGGCGTTTGTTGTGCCTCGCCTGCGGCTGCGGGTTAAACGACCGAAGCCGATTTCAGACCCTATTCAATGTGACACAGTACTAAGCCTTGGCGTGGATCCCCTGGACGACAAGCTCCAGGAACTCACGCGCTCGCCGCGCCCAAGCGTCGATCTCTTCGGGCCTCGCCGGGCGAACGCCGGGCGCCGAGATGTTCTCGCAACACAGCGGAATCGTGCGGCCGGTGAACGCGACCGTGTGCAACAGCCGATAGTGGTCGATCTCGCCGAGCCCCGGACCGCAATCCTGGTCCACGGGAAACATGCGGTGATCCTTGATGCAGAAGCTGCGGATCGAGTCGGCGCACATCTTGATGTCGTCGAGTGGGTTCACTTTGCCTCGCGTGTAGTCCATGACGTTTCCGGCGTCGTAGTTGACTTGAATCCCCGCGTCGGCAACTTCGCGCACGATCTCGCCTGTGAGCTGGCCGGTTTCGCCATGCTGTTTGACGACGATGAGCACGCCGTGATCGCGCGCGATCGGGCCGAGCTGTTTGAATCGTTCGACCCAGACTTGGCGGTTCGGTCCCTTGGTGTGTCCGAAGGTCAACACCTGCGGGACGGCAGCGGCCTCGGCCTGGCGGATCCGGTTGGTGAGCACCTCGATCGCCCCCGGGGCCTCGGGGTAGACGCCCGAGAACATCATGAGCGGATCGAGTCCCAGGTCGCGGCAACGCTGGCCGAGCTCCTTGGCTTGCTGCGGCGGTGCGTCGGGGGGCATGACCGGCACGCCCTTCGCCTCGCCCGGCTCCCGGTGCGACGTTCCCCAGGCGACAAACTTGTACCCGGCGGTTTGCAGACCGGTGAGCGCGCGCTCGAGCGGGTACTGGTTGTACGGCAGCG
Source organism: Planctomycetia bacterium (assembly GCA_036758585.1). Classification (GTDB taxonomy): domain Bacteria; phylum Planctomycetota; class Planctomycetia; order JALXBF01; family JBGPMX01; genus DAIOWH01. Next base: position 8,930 of record DAIOWH010000054.1, on the reverse strand, counting down.
TCATGCACGCGATGAGGAACTTGGTCGGCTGCCGTTGCGGCGCGGCCGGGTTCTCCTGGGCGCTCAGCACGCTACGCGAGGCGACTCCCAACAGTCCGGCCGCTCCCAATCGAAGCAGTGCTCGGCGCTGGAAACGATCGCGAAGTTCGTCGCGTCTGGCCATCGTTTGCTCTCCGTCATTCGTCATCAGGGATGTCCACCCATTCCTTGCGTTTGAAAGCCGACCCTGCGGCTGTACCGGGCACGAATGGAAAGAGCCGCGCTCGCGCTTCGGCGTCGAGCGGTGCGCCGAACTCAGACACCTGAAACGCCTCAATGTGCTGAACCTGCCCGCCTCGTTCGCCGTAGGTCGCAACGACCAAGTCGCGATAACGATCGGCCAGCGGTCGGATTCGACGACGAATGCGCTGGCCCAGCCAATCACGTCGCGCCGCGTCGCCGGTTGGGACCTGGTCCGGATGGCCAGCGTTGAACGGCAGCCACTCGTAGAACTGCGATGCGTGGCAGTGAAGCATCGCGACGACTTGGCCAATCGTGTCGTCGATGTCCACGACGATGTGCGGCTCGAACGGGCAGGGATGTTTGAATGCGTCCGAGAAGTACATGATGACGGGGCTGCGAGCCAGGTGCGGCGAGTCGGGACAGATGGCCGGCACGGTGAGCAGGTACGCAGCCTCTTGCACGAGCAGGCCGGTGTAGCAGTGGTCGGGGTGGTAGTCGGTGGTCCGATGGGTGATGACGAGGTCGGGTCGGAAGCCGCGAATCAGTCGGATGACCTTGCGTCGCGCGTCGAGCGTCGGCTGCAGTTCGCCGTCGGGTTCGTCCAGGATGTCGTAGGTCGCCCCGATGACGCCTGCGGCGGCGGTGGCCTCGGCGCGCCGTCGCTCGGCCAGCGGCCTGCCCAGCGATTCGTGGTGTCCGGCGGCGCCGTCGCAGACGCTCACGAGCTTGACCGTGTGGCCAAGTGCGCACCACTTGGCCGCCGTTCCGCCGGCCTTGATGTCGGCGTCGTCGGGATGGGCGCCGATGACCATGATGCGTGGCGTTGAGTTGGACACGGGCGGCCTTTCGCGAGGTCCGTTCGTCGATGAGGTCTACATGAACTTGGTTTGCCCGGGGACTGCCACGGCGGGCACCGGCAGCGCCGCGTCCCAATCGTAACTGGGCGGTGATAGGTCTTCTTGCGAGTTCATGGCCATCTCCCACGTAATCTCGCGGCCGGTGTACGCCGACATACGGCCCATGATCGCCAGCAGTGTGCTCTTGGCCATGTACTCGCCGTTGTTGATCGGCTTGCCGGTGCGGATCGAGGCGAACAACTCGTCGTGTTCCTGCTGATACAGGTTGTTCTCCGGACCGGTGAACACCCAATCGCCGTCGGTCGACTTGATCGCCATGCCGCGCTTCCGTTCGGCGAGTTGGGCGCGGCCTTTGGCGCCGGCGATGTGCGCGCTCATGTCGTTCTTGCACCCAACGTGCTGCCGGCAGTTGGCGAAGAGCTTCGCGCCGCCCGCCCATTCATAGACGACCGAGAAGTGGTCGTAGATGTGGCCGAACTCCGGCCCCGTGCGTGCGACGCGGCCGCCCATGCCGACCGCCTTCACCGGGTAATCATCTTTCATGGCCCATGCGCACACGTCGAGGAAATGCACATGCTGTTCGACGTTGAAGTCGCCCGACAGCCAGGTGAAGTAGTACCAGTTGCGCATCTGCCACATCATGTCGGACCAGCCGGGTTGGCGGGGCTTGACCCAGATGCCGCCGCGATAGTCGTTTGCTTGCAACGTGTGAACCTCGCCTACGGCGCCATCGTGGATGCGCCGGATCGCCTGGCGGAAGCCGTTGTCGTAGCGCAGGCACAGGCCTGAGACGACGGACAGCCCTTGCTGTTTCGCTGCCTCACACGTTGCCAGCACCGAACGCACGCCGGGCGCATCGACCGCCACGGGCTTCTCGGCAAAGACGTGGCGGCCGGCCTCGACGGCCGCCTTGAGGTGCAGCGGCCGGAAGTGCGGCGGCGTGCACAGCAACACGACGTCGCAGCAGGCGATCACGTCCTTGTACGCGTCGAAGCCGACGAAGCGGCGGTCGGGCGGCACGTCCAGTTTCCCGGCCAGCTCGTCGGATTTCTCAAGGTTGCTCAGGCTGCTCTCGAGGCGATCCTCGAAGGCGTCGGCCATCGCCCAGAGTTTGACGTTCGAATCGGCCTGGAGCGCCTGCGACGCCGCGCCCGATCCGCGGCCTCCGCAGCCGACCAGTCCGATGCGCAGCATGTCGCTGCCGCCCGCGTGAACGCCGCGCGGCATCGCCATCGCAGCAAGCGAACCCGCAACGGCGACTGACGATTTCTCTATGAACTCACGACGCGTGGCGGTGTTCACGGCTGGTTCCCTTCGGTGGTTTGCCTCGTTGCCATCGGACGGATCGGACACATCGGACCGATCGGACTGCTGAGTCACTTCAGCGGGCGTAGCTCGAACCGGCGGAACATGATCTCGTGCCCTTCTGTTTGCAGCGCAATCCGACCCGCGGCAGGAACGACGTCGTTGCATTCATTGACCGTCTGGCCGTTGACGATGACCGTGATGCGGTTGCCGGCGCAAACACACTCGACCCGCGTCCATTCGCCGAGCCGACTCTCGACGTCGTCCTTGCCGCGCGTGTCGAGCAGTTCCGCAAAGTCCCAGTCGTGCTTCGACCACCAGAGCTGCCCGCGCGTCGTTGGAAAGGTCTTGGCCTCGCCGCCCCGCTTCCAACGATGCCGCTTCTTGTCGGGCGCCTGTTCGGTCTCGGCGGTAAGTTGCACCGCAATGACCTGATCGCTCGCGTCCTTGCCGCGAATCACGATGAAGTCGCCGACGCACCCCTGAGCCAACTGGCACTCGATACATGCCGGCCACGTTCCGCCGGCCGCGCCGTCCGGCCCGGTTGCGTGCAGCAGGATGCCTGAGTTCCTCACGTATTTACCGCCGTCGGTCTTGCGGCCCCACTTGTACTCAACGATCAGCCGGTAGTCGCGGTATTCGCTCGCCGTGGCAACATAGCCGTTGCCGTCGCCCGACAGGTGCAACATGCCGTCCGTGACTCGAAACACCCCGCGCGGGTCTCCGCGCTTCGTGTCCTTCAACCAAGTGGTCAGGCCGGTGAGGTCCTTGCCGTTGAACAGGTGAACGATCTCGTTCGGAACGATCGGGTCGCTCGCCGACGAAATGCCACCCAGGCCGGCGCCGGTAGCCGCCGCGCTCGCCAGCGCCATGAGGAGCACACCAACACGGCCGCGCATGTTCAATGCTCCTTGCCTCCACGATCGGGTTCACTTCTGCCTTGGTTCCAGATAGGCGGCTGGGTTGTCGCGGGCCCCGCGCGGGTGCAGGCGCTCGGCGGGGGTTGGGTTCGCGACCAACTCAAAGGCGATGCCGAGCGGGTAGGGGGCCTTGCGCGGCGTGATCACGCCATTGGCGTCGGTGGGCAACCCCGCGGCCGTCCCGATCGCGACGATATCGAACCGAGTGAACGAGCCAGCTTTGCGGTCGTAGTCGAGGTAGCCCAAGATCGCCGGCTCATACACTCCCGGTGCCTCGCGGCCCGACTGCTGAAGCTTCGCGACGCCTTCGAGTCGCAGGCTGATTCTCGCGGCGGTCACTTCTTGCACGGTCAGGGTCAATCGTCCGGTGTCGAGCTTGGACTGCTGAAACGCCGACCCTTCGGTAAAGCCGCGGCACGGGTCGAGGTGATAACGGAACAATCGCAGCGCGAAGCTCGCCGGCGCGTTTGACTGGTCGCCGGCTCGCAAGTCGGCGGGAACCAGCGATCGCCACTCGGCCTCTGGGACCCACATGAAGTCGTTTTGGGCCATGCGGAATCGCTCGATCTGGGCTTCGCTCGAGCCCGGCAGATAGTCGTCGGCGACGACGTAACGCAGCGAACGGTCGTCGTTCCAACCCAAATGCCGGTTGAAAACGCGCACGACCATCGCGCCAGGCGGCAGCGCCAGCGCCGCGCGTTTGGGATCGACCGATTCGGACTTGGGCGCCGGGACGCCGCCAGGACTGCGGTCGGATTCCGGCAGCGACTCCCAATCCTTCAGTTTCGCGTGCAGCCACTTCTGCATGCCCTCGCCGGGACCGCTGTACGGGCCAAGGGCCTTAGCGCTCGCGGTGACGACCGCGATCGATCCAGACGCGGTGACCGTGACGCAGTTGGTCGCGCGGACGAAGTCGCCGTCGGCATCCTTGTACTCGCCACGCTCCTTGCGTGCGTCGAGTGCCACGCAGACGAATCTTTCCTTGAGCAGCGCGAGCACCTCATCGTTCCAGATAGCCGGCGCACGGCCGGCCGAAGCGGCCGCTCAGCAGACTCCGATCGGCGCCCCGCCCGCTCCGGCCCAGACAAAGATCGGCTTGCCCTCACGCGCCGCCTGCTCGCGGGCGGCCGTGATGGTGAGGTGCCACGGAATCTGCCAGAACCGCTGCTCGTCGGGCCGCACGCGAATCATCTCGTGCAGCTTGCCGAACTGATCGGCCGCGATCCGTCCGGCCGGTGGTTCCTCACCGAGCGATGTGGCGCCGGTGAGGAAGACCACACTGAAAAGAAGCACGACTCGTCCGAGCGCCAGTTCGACTCTCATCGCGGCGGCTCCCCTACGGAGTGGATGGCATGCAGATTTACCCGGCCTGGACTCGAACCAGGAATGAGGGTACCAAAAACCCTAGTGTTACCAATTACACCACCGGGTAGGTGGCTCGTTGTGCAACCGCGCTGCACGGCGAATCCGAAACGGCTGGGCCGAGGCGTGGCCCGCTGCTCTCGTGCATGGCGCGTCGTGCAGACGGCTAATCTAAGAGCCTTGCAGCGGGGCGTCAATCGGAACACCGAACCCCCGAACGGCCAATGAACGCAATAGACCCCGCGATCGAACGCAGTAGAATGTCCGCCACAACCAAGATGCAAAGAGGTCCACACACTCGGAGGTTTCTTGCGAATGGACATGCACCAATTGACGCGGCAGCTCAACGAGTCGAACGATGCGAAGATCGTGCTGCTCGTGGCCGATGGGCTGGGCGGCCTGCCGATCGAGCCGAACGGCCGGACCGAGCTCGAGACGGCGCGCACGCCGAACCTGGACGCGCTGGCGCGCGGCGGCGTCTGCGGTCTGAGTACGCCGGTGGCGCCGGGCATCACGCCCGGCAGCGGGCCGGGGCACCTGGGCCTGTTCGGATACGATCCGCTCAAGTTCGACATCGGCCGCGGCGTGCTCGAGGCGCTCGGAATCGACTTTCCGATCGGCCCGAAGGACGTGGCGATGCGCGGCAATTTCTGCTCGGTCGATGCCGCAGGCAAACTCACCGACCGTCGCGCGGGACGCATCGCGACCGAGAAGTGCGTCGAATTGTGCGGCAAGCTTCGGCAGAACATCCGAATACCCGGCATCGAGGTGTTCATCGAGCCGGTTCGCGAGTATCGCCTCGTGGTCGTATTTCGCGGCGACGGACTCGGCGATCAGGTTGAAGACACCGACCCGCAGCAACTCGGCGTCCCGACGCTCGACCCGGTCGCCACCGAGCCGGGTTCGGCGCGTACGGCGGAACTGGCCAAGGAGTTTCTGAGGCAGACGCGAGAGGTCCTACGCGGCGAGTCGCCGGCCAATATGGCCATGCTGCGCGGCTTTGCTTGCATGCCGCCGATCGCCACGATGAAAGAGGTTTACGGCCTCGACGCCGTCGCGCTGGCCGTCTACCCGATGTACCGCGGACTGGCCAAGCTGGTCGGCATGCGCATCGCCGACGCGGGCAAGACGCTCGCCGATCAGGTCGCGGGTCTCGAACGCGAGTGGTCGAGCGGCAATTTCTTCTTCGTTCATTACAAGTACACAGACTCGACGGGCGAGGACGGCAACTTTGCCGCCAAGGTGGCCCGTATCGAGGAACTCGACGCCGCCTTGCCCGGCATCGTCGCGCTCAAGCCCGACGTACTGATCGTCACCGGCGACCACTCGACGCCGAGTCTGCTGCGCAGCCACAGTTGGCACCCCGTGCCCACACTGCTCGCGGCGAAGACGTGCCGACCCGACCCGTGCACCGGGTTCGGCGAGACCGAGTGTCTACGTGGCGGCCTCGGCCAGTTCCTAGCCAAGGACCTGCTGCCGCTCGCGCTGGCCCACGCCGGTCGACTGGGCAAGTACGGGGCATAGTCCGCGGCGTCCCCGACTACTTCACTTGGCGTTCCTGTCGGAGCCTGTCGATGCGAGGCGGCGGCGGGCCGTGGCGACTGCTGTGGCGTGACGGGCGGTTTGGGAATGGTCATCGACGATGCGTTGCCACATGGTGCGGGCGTCGTCGGTTCGTCCCGCGGCGTTCATCTTGTCCGCGTGCTGGAGATCGAGGGCAAGCAAGTCCTCCTCTGCGAGATCGACCAAGTAAAGCTCAGCGCCCGCCGAGTCTCGACAGGCGATGATCTCTGTGAGCGTCTGACGCGCCGAGTCCTCGCCCTCCGTCCAGAGTTGCAGCAGCGCCTTGCGGTAGAGTCGCTCGAGTTCGGTCACAGGCTCCGGCCCGGGGCGAAGGTGATCGACGACCGGCGAACGAACGAACTCGCGGCGGCGGCGGTCGCGCTCGGCCTCGGGCAATCGGTCTCGGGCCGCGGAGGCGTGCGGGCCAGTCGGATAGCGCTGAAGGTAGTTGTTCAGTCGGTCGACCAGAAGCGCGGCGCTACGCTCGTCGCCGTCCGCCACTAGGCGCTCGATCTCTTTCCAACGACGCTTCTCGCCTCCGGACATTGCAAAGCCCGCCAGCAGCAGCACCGACGCGAACAGCGCCAGCGCGATCACGCCGGTGTGCTGAAAGATGCGGCCCAATAGACCCGGCTCGGCAAGCTCTCGGAGTTGCGCCCGCATCAGACGTTGCATCAGAGTCGCCGGCCCGATGCCGCGCCGCGGCATGTCTTGCGTCGCGTCCTCGGCCAGCGTGCCGACCCCGGTCGCGACTGTCGGCGCCGATCGCAGCGCGACCTTGCGTTGAACGGTCTCGAGGCGGCGCACGACGACGTGCGCGTCGGCCGGCCTCTTCTCAGGATCCTTCTCCAAGAGCTGGCAGACGAGCGCGTCGAGCCACGACGGAATCTCGGGCACGAGCATCGTCGGCTTCTCGAACTGACCGAACCGGTGCAGGTTGATCAGCTCGGCCACGCTGCGGCCCAGGAACGGCACGCGCCCGGTCAGCATCATGTACAACACGACGCCCAGGCTGTAGAGGTCGCTGCGCAGCGTGATCGGCTTGCCCTCGCCCTGCTCCGGACTCATGTACTCCGCCGTGCCGATGATGCCGCCCGTCGCGGTGATCGCCGTGCCGGCGAAAACCTTGGCGATGCCGAAGTCGGTTAGCTTGATCGTGCCGTCTTCGGTGAGTAGCAAGTTCGCCGGCTTCAGATCGCGGTGGATGACGCCGTGTGCGTGCGTGTGCCTCAGTCCGTGACAGATTTGAATCGCCAGTTCAACCGCCGGCTCCCACGCGATCCGCCGTTGCTCGCGGATGACCTTGTCCAGACTCCTGCCCGGCACGAACTCCATCACGTAGAACTGGGCCTTGTCCTGCTCGCCGGCCTCAATGAACTGCACGATGTTCGGATGACTGAGCCTCTGCAGCGCGGTGACCTCGCGGGCAAACCGTTCGGCGAACCCCGAGTCGAGCGCGAGTTCGGGCGGCAGCACTTTGATGGCGACCACGCGGCCCGTGGGCTGGTGCGTCGCCCGATACACCACGCCCATGCCGCCGCGGCCGAGTTCCTCCTCGATGCGGTAGGGACCGAGTTTCTCCGGTTTCACCGCGCGTCACCCGCCTTTACGCAGGGAAGGTCTTGGATCGATTGGCAACCGGCCGGAAGTTGGGCCTCCTCGATCAGCATGATCGGAATCCCATCCTTGATCTCAAACACCGGCCCGCAGCGCTTGCAGATCAACCGATCGCCGTCCAACTCCAGTTCACTCTTGCCCATCGGGCACACCAAAATTGCCAGCAAGTCGGGACTTATCGGCATCACGAAGCTCCTTGGTTCCTCGGCTCTCCGCAAGTTTGGGGTGCAGGCGTCCCGCCTGCCGTTTCATCCGCCGATTGTGAGGCGGCCGGGACGGCCACACCACAATCTCTCCAAAGTTGGCGGAGAGCCGGTTTCTCTTTGGTGCGGGCATTATGCGAATCTCGAGCGATCATAGGAAGCCCGACGCCGGGATTTGTCGGGGGTGTAACCGGTCGTTCGCCACACGTCGCCCTCCAGTCAGCTTCTCTCCGCCGACTACTCCCCACTCCCCACCAACCCCGCCCCACTTTCCGACGAGTCCTACTCCTACGATCTGAACGGCAACCGCACCAACACCGGCTACGTCACCGCCGCCGACAACCGCCTCGAACAGGCCAAGAGCGACGACAAGACGTATCTTCAGTTCGAATACGATAACGAAGGCAACCTGACCCGCCGCGTAAATCTGACGACCGGCGAGATCAGCGACTACACCTGGGACCGCCGCAACCGGCTGGTCAGTGTGGCCCGACGCTCCGCGGCGGGAACTCTGCTCTTGCAGGTCACGTTCACCTACGACGCCTTCACCGCCGCATCGCCAAGACGGTCGACCCCGACGGTGCCGGCCCGCAGGGGGCCAGTTCTGAACTGTTCGTGTACGATGGAATTCACATTACCCTGGTCTTCACCGACCCCGACGCCTCTGGCCCTCAACCCTCGACCCTCGACTCTCGACTCCTCTTCGGTCCCGCTGTCGATCAGGTCTTGGCGGAAGAGCAACTCCAGTCGAACGGCACGACCAAAGCCTACTGGCTGTTGGCTGATCATCTGGGGTCGATCCGTGACGTGCTCAGTCCCGACTGCACCGGCGGCGGCCACATCGACTACACGGCCTTCGGCCGCGTCGCCGCTGTCTTCGA
>DAIOWH010000053.1:0-34083 GCA_036758585.1 Planctomycetia bacterium | reverse complement strand
GGGAATTGATCGCGCGCGGCGCGGACAGCTACACACACACACACACACACACACATAATCGTTGCCTTTTCAAAAACGCGGACAACAGGCTACCGTCCAAACACGACCTCGTTAACAGCCAACTCGGTGTGGGGTGTGCGAAGTGCGGACAGGCTGGGCGCAGCACCTAGCCTAGCCTAGCCGTTGGCGCCCATGTGCCGCTGCCTCGAATTTCGGCGCGCTCAGACCCCCTGGCGAGACGGCCCGTAGGTCGGCGCGGCGTGCGCTGCTGCGGCGAATCGTCGGACTCGGGCGGGGACGATCGCGTTGTGGCGACCATTGCTTTCACAGATGCTGCCGCGCACGCCGATGACATCGACGTCGAGACTATGCAGCAGCTCGATGTGATGCTCGCGCAACGAACCAGCCAAAGCCACTCCAAGACCGTGGGCGTGCCCGCAATCGACAAAGGCCCGCAGCTCAGTCTGGCTAAGCACGTCGAACAAGCCGCCGCGGTCTTTGAACGCGGTGTCCAGCATTACCATGGCACAGCGCGACTCGATCGCCGCCTCGACGACCTCCTTCGGACGAATGCCGGCGAACCTGGCGAAGTCGGCATAGCCCGACGCCACGACAACGCCCGCACGTCCGGCGGACCGCACCGCGGTGACGATCGCGGTCAATAGATTGATCGCCTCCGCTTGGTCGCGCACGCCGCGCAGGCCGGCTTTGAAGTAGGATACGTCGAAACAGGCCGCGCCGTAGGCGGCCAACGCGGCCGTGCCCGGTTGATACGCCAGGTCGCCGAGTGCGACGCTGACCGGCGCCATCTGCGACGCCGCGAGAATCTCGGCGATGACCCACGGCGGCTGTGCACCGAGCGACCCTTCGGCCGGATTCTTGATGTCGATGATGTCGGCCCCGGCATCGAGCGCGGCGCGGGCCTCGTACGCGGACGTGCAACTTGCGAGTAGCTTCATCGGCGCGTATCCTGACCGTCGAGTCGTCTCTCAACGAGCGACCATTGTGGCGATGGCCTTTGGTGATTCAACCCTGAACCGACGCGCACAGAAAAATGGCCCGGTGCTTCCGTTAGGACAACTCCGCCCACCCGCCTAACGGTTGGCACCGGGCCGGATTTCAGATCCCTGACCTCTGATCCCTGACCCCTGCGTTTCACAGCCCCAATTCGGCCAGTTCCGTATTCAGCGATTTCAGGTTCCACACACGGATAATCTTGTCGGCGCCGCAACTTGCCAAGTGCGAGCCGTCGGGACTGAACGTGACCGACCGGGCGCCGCCGGGATGGCCGGGCAGCCGGGCCGTGATCGCGCCGTGCGGCAGTTGCCGCAGGCTGACCGATCCGTCGCGGCTGGCCGTCGCGAGCATCCGCCCGTCGGCGCTGATGTCGAGGCTGGCGATCTCGTCCGCAGATTCGGTCCACTGACCAACCGACGCGCCACTCGCCAAATCGAAGACCGACACCCGTCCTTCTCGATCACCGGCAACGAGGATCGCGCCGTCGGGAGACACAGCGATGGCCAGGCATGTGGAACGCAACTCGATCGGCGGGCCGCGGCGATTTCCCGCGGCGTCGAACAGTTCGACTCGGTTCCGCCAAGTGCTCGCGGCGATCCACTGGCCGCCCGAACTGGCAGCGGCCGATAGGATCGGTTCGGCGGTGTGGGCCAGTGGCGCCGGTGCGTCAGGCTCGTCAAGCGACCATCGTTCGATAGTGCGGCCGACAAACCGGACGAGTGCGCGCTGGTCTGGAACAAACGCAGGAGTTCCGCCCCAGACGCGATCGGCGGTGATGCCGCGCAGGTGCTCGCGACGTGCGACATCCCAGACGCCGATCGAGTTCGACCGGTTGCGGACGGCGAGCAACTGGCCGTTGGAACTGAACGACAGTCCGGCGCACGCCTCCATCAGAAAGTCGTTGGTGCTGTTCGTCGTGGGCGCGACAAGCCGCCCGGCGACGCCGCCTGATGCCAGGTCCCACAAAAGCACGCTGCCGTCCTCGGCGCCGGAAGCAAGCAACTTGCTGTCGGGGCTGAATCGCACGCGCGTCACGATCGCCTGGTGCGCGGCCAGCGTATGCACCGACTTGGGCGACACGAGTTCCCAAACCTGCACCGACCGGTCCCATCCGCCCACGGCCAAGTAGCGACCGTCGCCGCTGAACGACGCGGCTCGTGCACCGGCTTGCGGCCGGCGTATCGACGCGATCTCGTGCCCCGCGGCGACGTCCCAGAGTTTGAGGTTGGGATCGTTCATGCCACTGGCGGCCAACAGGCGCCCCGCCGGATCGAACGCGATCGCACGCACCGATCCACGATGGCCGCCCAGCGAGTGCAACGCAGTTCCATCGGGCGCGAAAACGTCCACCGTGCCGTCGCGTCGGCCAACCGCCAGAAATCGGCCGGCCGCGTCCCACACCATGCGCATCGGCTGCGGGCCGCCGGCGCCCAGGTTGACGGGCAGCTCGCGCTGCTCGCCGCTGGATGTATTCCACAGGTCCACCCGGCCATCAGGCCTCATCAGCGTGATCGACTCGCCGCCCGGTCCGGCGATGACACGCTGCACACGGCCGACGTCCACAGCCGCCAGTGGCAGCGTGCCGTCGTCACGAACATCCCAACGCAGACACTCGCCGTCCTCGGCGACGGCGACCAGCCTAACGCCGGGCGACAGGAACGCGAGCAGGCGCAGGTCGGCGCCGCCGGTCGCGAGCGTTTCGACCACGTGGCCGGCCCGGATGTCCCACAAGCTGATCTGCGACTGCCGACTCGCCAGCGCGACAAACCGACCGCACGGGCTTGCCGCGACAATCTGGCTGTCGGCGTCGGCCGCGGCCAGCGCGCGAGGTTCACTTTTGGCGGCGTAGTTCCAGAGGTAGACTGCGCCGTTGCGCGAGCCAAAGATCAGTTGGTCGCCGTCCGCGCACATCGCCAACGTCTCGACGGAATTGGGCGCCGTCAGTTCGGCATGCAGCCGCGAATCGTCGACGCTGAGCGCGGCAATCGCCTCGTCGCGCAATACCTGATGCGGGCGGATCGCCTGGGCCCGGCCGATGAGATCGAGCATGCGCCAGCGTCGGCCCGGCTCGAACGACAGGCGTGTCGCTCGCGTCTGCTGGTACAGCGACTCCCAGAGGTTTTCGGTGGCTTCCGATTCGGCGCGGGTCGCGCGGTCGCGTTCTTCGCGAGCGACGTCGCGTTCGTTCAGCACGCGGCTGTGAAACCACGCCGAGACGACCACGATGGCGGCGACCGCGGCCGCGGTGACAGTCGCCAGCGCCGGTTGCCGTCGGCACCATCGCACCAATTGGCCCGCTGCGCCGATCGGACGAGCCTCGACCGGTTCGTGATGCAAGAGTCGTCGCAGGTCGTCAGCCAGTGCATCGCCGTCGGCGTAACGATCAGCGGGCCGCTTCGCGGTGGCCTTGCGCACGATCGCGTCGAGGTCGCGTCCGACGCGCGGGTTGATTGCGCGTGGCGGCTTGGCTTCGCCCGTGGCGATGCGCGTCAACACCGCCAACGTCGTCGAGGCGTCGAACATCGGCCGCAACGTCAGCAGCTCATACAGCGTGGCGCCGAGGCTGTAGATGTCGGTGCGATGATCTATCGGCTGAGCGCCCGGCGCGGCCTGCTCGGGACTCATGTAGAGCGGCGTACCGACAGGCTCGCCGCTTCCCGCAGTCGCCTCGTACGATCGCAGTGCGAGTCCGAAATCGGTAATCCAGACGACGCCGTCGGCATCGACCAGCAGATTCGAGGGCTTGATATCGCGGTGCACGACGCCGAGGCGATGGGCGTAGGCGAGCGCGTCGGCCGCCTGGGCGATCAGCCGGACCGCCTCGGTGATGTAGCCGTCGCTTTGCGGCCCGGATGCGAGCGGCGTGGCCGCCGGCGCCTCGATCGGCTGGCCGCTGCGCAACGAGCGGATGATGCAGCCAAGGCTGCCGCCTTCGATGTACTGCATCGCGTAGTAACAGATGCCGTCGAGCTGGCCGACCTCGAAGACCGGGACGATGTTGGTGTGGTGCAGGCCGGCCGCCGTCTTGGCCTCGCGCAAGAACCGTTCGCGTTGTGCGGCGTCTTCGAAGCTCTCGCCCGAGAGCACTTTGAGCGCGACGCGGCGTTCGAGGCCAATGTGAAACGCCTCGTAGACGACGCCCATGCCGCCTCGCGCCACCTCGCGGATGATGTGATAGTCGCCAAACTGCTGGCCGCATTCGAGGATGGCCGTCGCAGGGCCGTGACCGAGACTCTGTTCGATGAAGTCGAGGCTCTCGAGGCACGCCGCCAGGTCGTCGGCGATCTCGGGGTACTGAGCGACGAACTCGCTGTGCGACGGCCGCTCGCCAAGATCGGTGCGCGCGAGGTAGACCTCGATCGCGGCGGCCAGCCGCTCGTCACCCGGATCGACGTTCGTCTTCTTGCGTTCCATGCGTTACGTGGGTCCTCGCGATTGGTCGGCCGGCAGCACGCGGCGCAGGCTGCGCAGGCCTCTGGCCCAGATGCCGCGCGCCCCGTTGCGCCCCGTGCCGAACCGCTGACCGATCGCCTCGAAGCCTAGGCCCTCGACGTGGTGCAGCCAGACGACCTGCGCCTCGGTCGGGTCGATCTGGGTCAACGCCTCGGCCAACTTCACGGCCATTTCTCGCTTCGCGGCGGCCTGGCTCGGACTGGTCAGGTCGCCCGCGATCCGTTCCGACAGCAACTCGCCCCCCTCGGATGGCTCGTCAAGCGACCGCCGATCGGCAGGCGCACGCTTCAGCCGACCGGTGCGCCGCGCCATGTCAATGAGTTTGCGGCTCGCCAAGGCCCTGAGCCAGCGGAGCAGTTCCGCCTCGTTCGATCCGTGAAAGTTGGCAAACCGCGAGGCGGCCACCAACAGCGTTTCTTGCAGGATGTCCGAGGCGTCGAATTCACGACGCAGCGCAGGTCCCATCGCGCTGCCGATGACGAGGCGCAGGTACTTGTCGTAGCGCGTGAAGACCTGATCCATGGCGGTCCGGTCGCCCGCGCGTGCGCGGCCGATGAGCTCGCCCAGTCCGGCTGCCTCGCCGTCGCTCACGCACAACTCCCGGCGGCCCCGCCACAATTCTAATGGAAGAAAGCGCCTTACGACCCGGTTTCGCACCGGGTTTCTCTTGAACCCATTATTCCGCCCGCGGCCGCGATTTGGGAAGACAGGGCCGCCGCCGGTGATTATCTTGCAGCCAGCCAATCGACTCCATCGCTCAACCGAACGGAGGCAACTCGACCAATGGTCAACACGCTGTGGACCGCTCTGGAGCTTACGGCTGTCGTCGCGCTCGTCCTAGTCAACGGTTTTTTTGTCGCCGCCGAGTTCAGCATCGTGGCGGTGCGGCGCACGAAGCTGCAAGAGATGGTCGAGGCTGGTCTGACCGGTGCTCGTGCGGCCCAGCAGGTGACCGACCGGCTGAACGACGCACTGGCCGCCGCGCAGCTTGGCATCACGTTGGCCAGCCTGGCACTCGGCTGGGTGGGCGAACCCGTGCTGGCCCGCGTGCTGGCCGCGGGGTTTCAGTTCTTGCCGGGCAACTGGTCGACCCTCGCGGCCCACGCGATCTCCGCAACGTTCGCGCTGGCGATCATCACGTACCTCCACATGGTCGTCGGCGAGCAAGTACCCAAGGTGGCGGCGCTGCAGATTCCCGACTCCATGTCGCGGCTGTTGGCCGGGCCGTTGCTGGTGTTCATGCGGCTGACGCGGCCAGCACTGATCGTTATGAACGGCACCGGCAACTGGATGCTGCGCCGCTTGGGCATGGAACCCAAGGCCCTCGAACAGATGGTGCACTCGGTCGAGGAACTGGGTCTCTTGATCGAACAGACGAAGGAGGCCGGAGTGCTGAGCGCCGAGCAGGCGGAACTGGTCCAGAACGTTTTCGAACTGACGTCGAAGAAGGTGTCCGAGGTGATGGTGCCGCGCGAACGGGCCGATGCCTTGGAAGCGCACATGCGGCAAGACGAAATCCTCGAAGCGGTTCGCGAGGGCGCCCACACGCGAATGCCGGTCTACGACAAGAACATCGATAGTATTGTCGGCATCGTGAACACCAAGCACCTCTTTCATTTGCTAAGCCTGAACGCACTCGTGGTGCTGGACGACGCCATGTATCCTCCGCTGTTCGTCTCGCCGGACGAGCCGATCTCGAACGTGCTACGGCGCATGAGACGCCAGAAACGGCACATGGCAGTAGTGCGAGACGCCGCCGGCAAGACGCTGGGGCTGGTCACGCTCGAGGACATCCTCGAAGAGATCGTCGGCGAAATCGAAGACGAGCACGACGAGTGGCCGGAGTGACGCGGGCTACGGCTCTTTCGTCTCGTAGAACTGCGTGATGTCGAGTTCGCCCTTGATTTCGCTTTCGAGCAGCTTCAGGCGGACTTCGATCTGCTGCAGCCGGCGATCCAACTGGCCGAGTAGGTTGGCGGCCTGGTCGGGCGGCTTCGGGCGCGGCACGGCGGGGTAGCCCAGTTGTCGTTGCAAGGCCGCGAAGAGATACAGCGGATCCTTGCCGTGATTGGCCTTGGCGATCCGTCCCTCTTTTTCGCCAAACAAGACCGCGTGTTTCGCGACGTAATCGGGTCGTCGCCGTCGGCCTTCGTTGACGGCGTGCTCTGACCGAGCGTAGACCAAGTCCGCAAACTCGATCGTGCCCAACTGGCGTCGCAATTTGCGAATCCACGCGCGCCAGTCGTCGCTGTAGATTGGATCGTCGGCCACCTTGGGCAGACCGATCTCGTAACCCAACCGGTTGCGGCAAAGCGTTTCGAACTGGAAACAGAACAGTGCGGCGGGCGCGGGCGAGCGCGCCTTGTACTCGGCCTCACGCTCGAGCACTGCCAGGGCGACCTCGGTCGTGAACCGCGAGCCTTCGACCTCAGACTGGCTGACGACAAATGCCTGAAACGGTGTGAAGTAGTGAGCGAGTCGCTCCATTGCCGGGCCAAGCACGCCGGTGTGTTTCAGTTCGGCCGTGAGGAACTCGATGGCAATCGGCAGCCGAGTAGTGGCTAGGATTTCTTCGCGGATGCGAGCGAGCACCTCTTGAGTCGGCATGTTCTGCGCGAGGCGTTCACGCAACGTGCGAAAAAAGTACGTCTGCTCGACGTATTCCTCAGTGTCGAGTGCAGCGACGTGCGCCATCGTTTCTCCCGGGCGTTCATTGAACCCCACGGCAACAGCGTAACATGTCGGCCGGACTGAGCAAACCGCCGCCGATACCTGTGTACCGCGAAGTGGCCGAGTTCCGGACAGTTCCGTGTGGCCTCAAGAAAAAACCTGATCACATGCTTGACATCGAGGCGGCGAGTTGCAGTAATACTGCCCCAGATCGAGAAGGGGCTTGAACAACGCATCCGAGTAGCTTCTCTTAGGGGCATCCAGATGTTGATCAGATCACTTGCCAATTGGCAAAGGGTCCTGGCTGCGGCAGCCACCGTCGTCCTGCTCCCACTCGTTCCCGCTGGAGCCATCACGTTCAGAAACACCTGGGGCGGGATCCAAAACGGCATCACGTCGCCAGTTGGCAACACGGACGGCGCTACCGCAACCTCAATCAAGATCAACTGGTCCGACCTGAATCTCGAACCCGGTAACAAGACGAGCGTTGCCACACTGACTCGGGACTACGATCTGGAACTCGGCGAAAAGGATCCGAAGAAGCCTAACAAGAATACATTCATCCCTCCGGGCCTGTTCGCCGGCACAAGGGTGAAGATTAAGGTCGACAAGAGGAACGAACGGATTATTGTGACGGTTTCCCTGAAGGGCAACTTTCAGGCAGCTTCTCCGTCTCAGATGACGACGATCTTGTTCCAGTAAAGTCGGTGCAGCGGTTGACGTGCTAGGAGTACGGGCCTCGCCATGGCGGAGCAAATCGGGTGGGGCATTCTGGGTTGCGCACGAATCAGTCGGCGGGGGCTTATTCCGGGAATCCAGGGATCAAGGACCGCCCGCTTGGTCGCGTTGGCCAGCCGAGACGGCGACAAGGCACGGCGCTGGGCGGCGGAGTTCGGCATTGCCAAGACCTATCCGAACTATGACGAGCTGCTGACCGACCGCGAGATATCGGCCGTCTACATCCCTCTCCCTAACGAACTGCACCTCCCGTGGACACTGCGCGCCGCAGAGGCCGGCAAGCACGTGCTGTGTGACAAGCCGCTGGGCCTCGACGCGGCTCAAGCCGAACAGATGGCGGTTGAGTGCCGCCGCCGTGGCGTGCTTCTCATGGAAGGCTTCATGTGGCGGCACCATCCCAGGACCATTCGAGTCGTCGAACTCGTGCGATCAGGGCGAATTGGCGACATTCGCTTGATTCGATGTTCATTCTCGTTCGACATTGATCGCAACGACTGGCGGCTTGATCCCACACGCGGAGGCGGGGCGCTGTGGGATGTGGGCTGTTACGGCGTGAATACCTGTCGGCTGATTTGCGGCGCCGAACCGACCGACATAACAGCGACGGCCCATTGGGCGGGCGGCGTGGACATGACTCTCGCGGCTACGCTGCGGTTTCCCGGCGAGGTCATTGGCCAAGTGGACTGCAGTTTCGAGCTTCCGTATCGCTGCCACTTCGAGATCGTCGGAACCCGTGGCGCGATCGACGTGCCCGATGCCTATCTGCCAGGCGACTGCCCCGACGTATCCATACGGTGCGGCGAGTCGACAGAGCGGCTAACAATGCCGCCTGCAAACCAGTACTCGGCCATGGTGGACCACTTCACGCGTTGCGTGCACGCCGGCCGCATAGAATGGCCTGCAGAAGACGGCGTCGGCAACATGCAGACACTCGACGCCGTACGTTCCGCCGCGCGATGCCAACAAACCGCGTGAAGGGTCGCGTTGACTTCGCTCGCCCGCGGCCACTAAGATTGGCCCGCGGACGCCGGTTGGCACTCCACAGCGAGGTTAGGCATGAACGAGGCACCGCCAGAACACGGGCCAAGCTTGGCAACGATCGACGATTTCAAGAAGCTTGAGTTGCGCGTGGCCAAGGTTCTCGAAGCTCGACCGCACCCGAATGCCGACAAGCTATTGCTTCTCAAGATTGACGTGGGAGGTGTCGAGAAACAGATCGTGGCTGGACTGAGGAAATGGTACTCGCCCGAGTCCTTTGTAGGGCGACTGATTGTGGTAATCAACAACCTGCAACCCGCCATGCTGCGTGGCGAGGAATCCAACGGAATGCTACTCGCCGCCACGAGCGGCGACCAAGTCGTGTTCCTGACACCCGAACGCGAGTGTGTTCCGGGGGCGAAGATCAGCTAGTGAGGTGGGAGAGGTGGCTGAGCGGCCGAAAGCGGCGGTTTGCTAAACCGCTATACGGGATCAAACCTGTATCCGGGGTTCGAATCCCCGCCTCTCCGTTCAGATTTTTTGGGAGAATCAGGAGTTTTTTCTTGACTTCCCACGTTACGAGTGGCATTAATGTGGCCACGAGTTTCGTGAGGGGGCTTTGAGGTGGCCGTAGTTTAGGACACACGACACAGTCGCGATCACCTTGTTCCATCGGAAAGGACGTGGAAAATGCAACTGAGAGGCAAACGTTGGGCATGGAGTAGCTTCGCTGCCGCCACTCTGGTGGCGGTCCTGGTACCGTCCGTGGCCGCAGTCGGGGCTCTCATCCTCACCCCTAAGGCGCCAATCACCTTTGGTAGTGCTCCCCCAGTGGTAACGCTGCCACCGGCAGGAGGCGGTCTGCTGACGCTGCTGTTTCCAGCGTCTCCGGGAGGAATCTCAGGCGCGAACATCCGGTTTCGTTACACACTTACCGCACCATCTACCACTGTGAACGTGGTGCCTGCGCCGAGTGCCCTGCCTGGTGAAGTGTTCTCAGTCAAAGTCAAGAAAAGGAAGATTACCATCAAGGTGCGGAATCAGGGTCCGCATGCCGGGTCCCCATTCACTTTCCTAATCGCGGCTGTGTAGATATCGCTGAGTATGGCAACCCCCCGGGGGTAGTTTCCGCATGGCGGGAACTACCCCCGCTTCTTTTTCATGGGCTCCGCAACATTCGACAATGGCAACAGCTCTCTGGCTATGTCGTGGGTTGATCGAGGCGCTGGTGCTGCTGATCGTGGTCGTGTCGCCGTGGGCACTGGGAGCGGCTGAGCCCGAGTTCGAGTTCATCTTGATGGCGGCAGTCGCCGCGGTAGTTGTTGTTTGGGCCGCCCGCGTATTGCTTGAGTGGCGGGTTTCTTGGAAGCGATGTCCTGTCGTGTTGTGTCTGGCGGCTCTGTTCTTGCTGGGATGCATCCAGTTGCTGCCGGTGCCTAGCGGCACGTTGAGTCGCATCTCTCCGGCAACGGCTCAAGTCTACGCCGAGTTCCTGCCCCAATCGGCCGAGGTACTCCCGTTCGGCCGTGCAAGGGATCTGGTGACGCCTCCGCCAGGCACTACGATCAGTGTGTATCCTGGAGCGACTCGGCTCGAACTCATTCGAGTGCTGGCGGTATTTCTCCTTTTTGCCGCTGTACGCAACAACCTCGACGCGGCAACAGGGCTGCGACGACTGTGCCTTGCCGCTGCGATCAACGGCACCTGCTTGGCGTTCTTCGCGCTCGTCCAGTTCTTTACCTCGCCACATTCCAATGTGTACTGGACGTTGCAATCTCCCGGGAATGTGTTTGGGCCGTTCATCAATCGAAACCACTTCGCTTTCTACGAAAACGTGTGCATCGGCCTGGGCGTTGGCTTGCTCATGAGCGGTCTCGCACCCGGCGGCGGTCGGCACACTGCGCATCTGCGTTCCGAGACGCGCGGCTTGAGCGAAGTGTTGCAGAGTCCGTATGTCGTGTGGATTCTTGCCGCACTGGCTCTGATGGCTACCAGCGTCGTCTTCAGCTTGTCGCGAGGCGGGTGCGTCGCCATGCTCGCGGCCCTGGCGACGTGTGGAGTTCTGTACGCACCGCGTATCGGCAGGCATCGGTTGGTGATCGGTGGCGTAGTCACGCTGGCGATCGCACTGGCGCTCCTATCGTGGTTTGGCATCGAGCGAGTGGAAGGCCGCCTAGGTACGCTGGCGGACGCCGACCAAATTGAAAAGTCCCGCCTGAAACTGTGGTCGCGTGTTTGGCCCATGACGCGCGACTTTCTCTGGTGGGGCACCGGCTACGGCACGTTCGCCGTCATCGAGCCGCTTGGCCGAACCACCGGCGATGAGGCGAAGGTCGTCTACCAAAACGCGCACAACGAGTATCTCGAGGCGCTACTCGAAGGCGGCGTCGGTCGGCTTGCCTTGACCCTGCTTGCGATTGGTTTGATCCTGCGAATGGCGCAGCGGGCGACGCGGCGACACCAGGGACGAGCCGTAAGCGGCCTCGCAATGGGAGGATTGTTCTCGGTCGTCAGCATGGCCGTGCATAGCGTGACTGAGTTCGCTATCCATATTCCGGCTGTCGCGGTGTTGGCGACGGTGCTTTGCGCGTACCTGGCGGGCATTGGGAACGAAGGCTTGTCAACCGCCGCAAACGGACGGCCGTCAACGTCCGGACCCAGCGACGCCTACGTCGTGCGGCTCTGGGGAATCGCTCCGGTGGCCACGGCACTCACGATGGTCCTACTCAGTGTTGTGCTCGTCGCTCATGGATGGCGGTCGGCTCAGAGTCAACTGCTGCTGAGAATTGCCGAATACCTTGCGACCGAACAACGCGCCGACGAACGAGTCCAGTACCTCGAAGCCGCCGCCGCGTTGACGCCTGACTACGCGCGGTTGCGGATGACGTTGGCCCAAGCGCACTTCGACTTGTACGGAGACGGGCTGGACAAGATCGACACCGACACCATCACCGATGAACAGTATGCAGAGGCGGAGAAGGAACTGAACGCCAAGCACTTGGTACCGGGCCTTCGGCACACCCTGGCGGCTCGCGACTCAAGCCCGCTTCTTGGCGAAGCGCACGTCGACCTGGCCGCGAACGCGAGCGCGCTTGAATCGGGCGACAGTCCCGATGTCTACCTGCAGAGGGCCAAACGACTAGTGCCGTACGACGCCGAGGTCTGGTTCTTGTTTGGTCTGCAGGAACTTCTTGAGAACAAGCAGGACCAGGCGTGGTCCAGCTTTCGCCGTTCGCTCGAACTGTCTGACGTCTTTCTCAAGGAGATCGCGGGCGCCGGGCTAGACGCTTTGGGACCCGACGAGTTGATCGCCAAGGTGGTGCCTGATGATGCAGGTATGCTGGTGCGCGTTGCAAGCCTCGCGTTTCCTGCCGCCGAGGACGTCCCCAAGCGAGAACCGTTCCTGCGGAAGGCGTTGACGCTGCTGCGGAGCGATCGACACGCCGTCGGACCGCCCGAGGCAAAGGACGTACGATTGGAGGCTGTTGTGTTGCAGTCGCTCGGTCAGGCCGACGACGCGATCAAGGCCTACGAAAAAGCGATAGAGTTGGCGCCGGAGCAACTAGCGTGGCGTTACGAGTTCGCCGTACTGCTCTTCGAGCATGAGAAATACGAACAGGCCCATCGGCAACTCAGGACGATCTTGGGGCAGACTCCAACAAACGTGAACGCGCGCAGATTGCTCGACAAGGTGTCGTACAAGCTCGCCGAAAAGTTGTGACCGGTCAGGCCAGTACGGGTGCAATCACGTTGCCGTGCACATCGGTCAGCCGATGTTGCCGACCCTGGTACTTGAACGTGAGTCGCATGTGGTCGATGCCGAGACAGTAGAGCAGGGTGGCCTGTAGATCGTGCACGTGGACAGCGTCGGCGGCAAGGTTGTAGCAGAAGTCGTCGGTGGCCCCATACGAAAAGCCGGGTTTCACGCCGCCGCCCGCCATCCAGATCGTGAAGCACCGCGGATGATGATCGCGGCCGTAGTTGTCGGCGGTCAGGGTGCCTTGGCAATAGACAGTGCGGCCGAACTCGCCGCCCCACATGACCAAGGTATCGTCGAGCAGTCCGCGCTGTTTCAAATCGCGCACGAGCGCAGCCGACGGCTGATCCGTGTCCTGACATTGGCCGCGAATTTCCTTGGGTAGGTTCGTGTGCTGATCCCATCCGCGATGGAACAGTTGAATGAACCGCACGCCGCGTTCGGCCAACCGTCGCGCGAGCAGGCAGTTTGCCGCGAACGTACCGGGGCGGCGCGAGTCGGGTCCGTACTGCTCAAACACGTAGTCCGGCTCGCCCGACACGTCGGTCAATTCAGGCACCGACGTCTGCATCCGATACGCCATCTCATACTGCGCGATGCGCGTGGCGATCTCCGGGTCACCGAATTCGGCGTACTTGAGATCGTTCATGCGGGCCAGGTCGTCGAGCATCCGACGGCGCGTGCCTGCGTCGATTCCCGCGGGGTTGGACAAGTACAAGACTGGGTCGCCCGACGAGCGGAACCGAACGCCCTGATAACTCGTGGGCAAGAATCCGCTACCCCAGAGCCGATCGTACAGCGGCTGGTCCATCGGTCGGCCGGTGCCGATCGAGATCAAGGCAACGAACGCGGGCAGGTCATGATTGTCGCTGCCTAGTCCATAGGAAACCCAGGCGCCCATGCTTGGCCGGCCGGCGAGTTGAGCGCCGGTCTGGAAAAACGTGATCGCCGGATCGTGGTTGATCGCCTCGGTGTGCATCGACTTGATGAAGCACAGGTCGTCGGCGACGCCGGCTAGGTGCGGCATCAGCTCGCTGACCCACGCTCCGCAACGGCCGTGCTGCGCGAACCGAAACATGGTCGGCGCCACCGGCAGGCTCTGTTGGTTCGACGTCATACCGGTCAGCCGCTGCCCGCGTCGAATCGAATCGGGCAGTTCAGTGCCGCGCAGGTTGGCCAGCTTCGGCTTGTAATCGAACAGGTCCATCTGCGACGGGGCGCCGGATTGAAACAGATAGATCACCCGCTTCGCCCGCGGCACAAGATGAGGCAGACCCGCAAGTCCACCCGACCGCGCCGGCGCGTCGGCCTTAAGGCGGTCGCCGAGCAGTGTGGCCAGCGCCGCGGCGCCGATCCCGACCGCCGTTCGGCCGAAGAAGTACCGCCGCGTGCAAGCTGTCTGGTATTCGAGAATCGGATCCATCGTTGACTCCGGCTATTCGCGGGTCAGGGACTCATCGAGGTTCATGATCAGGCTTGCCATCGCCGTGTAAGCGGCCAGCTCGCGCGTCTCGATACGCTCATCGCGCGGGTGCTCACCGACGGTCGTCAGCTCGTGCGCCGCCATCGGGTCGCGACGGTAGCGCGACAGGTGCTCATCAAGTCCGGCGCGAAGCACCGCCAGTTCCGCTGCGCGCGGCGGCCGGCCGGTGACCAGGCGGAAGGCGAGCGTGAGCCGCGTGTCGGGCGTGCCGCCCGCATCGTGCCACACGCGTTCGGCGAGCACTCGCGCCGCTTCGACGTACGTCACGTCGTTCATCAGGTTCAGCGCTTGCAGAGGCGTGTTGGTTCGAGTCTGGCGCACCGTGCATGTCTCACGAGCAGAAGCGTCGAACGTCATCATGCCGGGCGGCGCGACGGTCCTCTTCCAGTACGTGTACAGGCTGCGGCGGTACAGGTTCTCGCCGTGGTCCTGCACGTAGTCGGTGTCGGTCGCAATATCCTTCCACAGGCCTTCGGGTTGATATGGTTTGACCGATGGGCCGCCAAGTTGCTCGACGACCAAACCGCTGGCCGCCAGCGCTTGGTCGCGGATCATCTCGGCGGGCAGCCGAAACCGCGGACCGCGGGCAAGCCAGCGGTTCTCTGGGTCGCGCGATTGCAGCGTTCGGCTCACTTTGGATGTCTGGCGATATGTGGCGCTCGTCACGATCAGTCGCGTGAGCGCCTTCATGTCCCAGCGTGTTCGGACGAACTCGGTGGCCAGCCAGTCGAGCAACTCCGGGTGGCTCGGTGCATCTCCCTGAGTGCCGAAGTCTTCGACGGTTCGCACCAGTCCGTCGCCAAAGTAGATTTGCCAGAATCGGTTCACCGCGACGCGAGCCGTCAGGGGGTTCGCATCGTCGACCAGCCAGCGAGCGAATCCAAGGCGGTTGTTGGGCGCGCCGGCCGGCAGAGTGTGCAGGCATTCGGGCACACCGGGCGATATCTTTTCGCCGTGCTTGTCGTACTCGCCGCGCAGCAGCAAGAACGTGTCGCGCGGGGTTGCCATCTCGTGCATGACCATCACGGTCGGCAGCGCCTCGCGAAAGCGGACTGCGGCACGGTGCGAGTCTCGCACGGCACGGCCACCCAGTCGGATGTCGGCCGGGGCGTGATGCTGCACGTAGTACGCCCGCAGTTTCCGTCGCTGCCGGTCAGTGCGGTCGTTCTCAGGCCGTGACAGAATCTCGCCGATGGACTCGGGCGTGGCCAGCAGCTCGATGTCGGCGGCGTCCAGGTTGTCGTTGTAGACGCGCACGTCATCGATGAGTCCGTGGAACCGGCTCGCCGGACCCCCGCCGGCTCCGATGCGCAGCGGGTTCTTGTTCGCGAACGTCTGGTTGATGAAATCAAGTTGGACGGCGACCTTCTCGAGGCGGCCGTCGATGTAGATGCGAATCCCCTTGGCCAGACGTGAGCCGTCGTAGGTCACGGCGACGTGATGCCATCGGTCCGGCTCAAGCGTTCTTTCCGTCTCGACGCGAATCGCATCGTCGAGCCACCGTTTCACCAGGTTCACCTGGAGCCGGCCGCGATGGAGCCGCACCTGGTAGCCTTCCGCCTGATCTTCGTCGTCCATGCGTGAAAGCACCGTCCCATCGCACTGGCCGTTGGCCCCGGCGCTGGGGCGTATCCAAGCGGCGAGCGAGAAGCGATCGAAGTATCCGAACGTGCCCAGGTCGCCCGCGTCGATGAACGTCCGGCCGTCGAACCGCGCCGCGCCGGCGAGCATGCCCACATCGTAGGTCGGCTCGCCGTCGACGAATCTGGCGGCGTCGCCGGCAACCGCCGCGTTGCCGCCGTCTTGGTTCAGCTCAAAATGAGCGACCAGTCCCTCGGCCGGAAACCACTGGGCCTCGCGGTTGCCGGCAGCCTGTTGCTCCCACTGGGACTGAAACCGCGCGATCTCGCCGTCTCGTTGCTCAAACTTCTGGCGCGAGTCGGAGGCCTGCTGTTCCAGCGCGGAAAGGCGACGGAGGTCGTGGTCCGTCGGCGCCTGAATGAACGGCGGCGAGTTGCCCTCTTTGATCGCGCGGCCGTGCTCGGACACGTTGTTGAAGTAGGCGAAGACGCGGTAGAAGTCGCGCTGGGTGAACGGGTCGTACTTGTGATCGTGGCAGCGTGTACAGCCCATCGTCAGCCCGAGCCAGACCGTGCTGGTCGTATCGACGCGGTCTACGACGTATTCGACGGCGTACTCTTCGGGGATGATGCCGCCCTCGGCGTTGCCGCGATGGTTGCGATTGAATCCGGTCGCGATGCGCTGGTCGAGCGTCGCGTCGAGCCGCAGGTCGCCGGCGATCTGGTCGATTGTGAACTCGTCGAACGGTTGATTGCGGTTGAATGCGTCGATGACCCAGTCGCGCCAGCGCCACATGTGGCGCGGGCCGTCGTTCTGGTAACCGCTCGTATCGGCGTAGCGCGCGGCGTTCAACCACGGCACGGTCATTCGCTCGCCGAAGCGCGGCGATGCGAGCAGCCGATCGACCAATCGCTCGTAGGCGTCGGGCGACGGGTCTCGCACGAACGCGTCGACTTCGTCGGGCGTGGGTGGCAGTCCGGTGAGGTCAAGGGTCACTCGGCGAATGAGCGTATAGCGATCGGCGGGCTCCGACGGATCGATTGCCTCATGCTCCAGCCGCGCGAGCACGAAGTGGTCGATGGCGTTCAGCGGCCATGCGGCGTTGCGGACATGAGGCAGATCGGGGCGCGCCGGAGCGACGAACGCCCAGTGCTTCGGCGACTGGCCCGAACCGCCTGCCCGCAGCAGCAGCGGCATCGCAGCGCACACGAGCAACGTCGATATCGATGCGACGCAGTGCCTTGCTGGCCGAACCCTCACGGTATGCCCTCGGTTGCGGTGGACCTCTCTGGGTCGCGGTGCGCGTGAGTATTCTACCGCAGTGCGGCGGTTCGAGGCCATTGCCGCTTGGCTTCACGGGTTGCAAAAAAAAGACGTCTCCATTAAAAGGGAACCAGTCCACGAACTTGCGTGCATTTCTTGCGAGACGAGGGAACGGATATGGCCGAAGAACTCACTTATGTACTTATCACGCCTTACAGCCTGCACAAGAGCCGGACCGGCGGCATCTTGAGTCGGCTGCTGAGCCTGACCCATTTGCAGTTGGTCGACGCTCGCATGTACGCATTCAGCGACGACTTGGCCGACCGGTTCGCGGCCACGATCGGCGACATGGACATCGAGCCGCATCTAAAGCAGACGTTCGTGCAGTATTGTGAGGAGAACCTGCGCCGCGACAACCCGCTCGGCATCTCGAACCGCTCGATGGTCCTGTTCTTCAAAGGGGCGAACGCCGTGCGGCACATGAAGGACGAGGTGATCGGATCGATCACTCGCACGCCGCAGGGCGATCGAGTGCGCCGCACCTACGGCGACTTCATCACCTATCCCGACGGCGAGGTGAAATACTTCGAGCCGGCCGTCATCTGCGCGGCCGACCCCGAGGCCAATCGTCGGCAACTCGCGCTGCTAGACGAATGCGCCGAGACCGACGGCGGCGTGATCGAGCACGCCGTGACGTTCCCCGACGAGGCCCGTTCACGCATTCAGACCACGCTCGTCATCCTCAAGCCCGAGAACTTCGCGCGGCCCAGCCGCCGGCCGGGCAACATTATCGACGTGTTCGCCGCCACCGGCTGCTACTTCGTCGGCGCGAAACTGTTCGGCATGACGGTGAATCAGGGGCTGGAGTTCTACGGACCGCTCGAACAGATGTTTGTCGAGCGTCTGAAGGGGCGAGTAACCGATGAGGTGCGCCGCGCCTTGTCGCCGGTGTTCAAGTTCCCAATCTCCGACGACACTTATTCGGCCATGTCTGAATTGCTCAAGCACCAGAACGCCACGTATGAGTTTTACCGGATCGTCGAGTACATGACCGGCATGGATCCGGCGAAGGTGCTCGATCCGGTAGCTCGCAATCGACCGGGTTCATCGAAGTGTCTGGCGCTGTTGTACCGCGGCCCGTCGGCGGTGCAGGTCATTCGCCACTGGCTAGGTTCCACCGATCCTGACGCGGCGGCCCCCGGAACCGTGCGCAGCGATTTCGGACGCGACCTGATGCGCAACGGCGCCCACGCCTCGGACAGCGCCGAATCCGCCGAACGCGAACGCAAGATCATCGGCCTCTGGGACCGACAAGACGCCAGTCATCTGCACAAGCTGGTCGCCGACTATATGGAACAGCCGGCGATGGCGACCGTGTGATCACGTCTGCCATCGGATTCGTTCGGACGGCAGCGGCTCAGAATTCCGTGTCGTCGAATGGGTCCTCATTCTTGATCGTCAGCGTCTTGTGCCACACCGCCGTATCGATGGTGTCCGCGACAAACCGTACGGAACCATCGACCAGGGCTACGTTCACCCCCTGAGAGTGGTAGCTGCGCGGCGCGGCCGCTTGTTGACTCGACCGAGCGATGGCTCGCTGCGCAAGCGGCGACTGCAGCGCCGGACCCTCGTCGGTTACTTGGTTGCAGGGCGTGTTGGCGGGGTCGGAGTTGTTGCAGAAGGGAATGTGGTCGGCCGCGCCGACGGCGGCGTTGGGTTTCTTGTTCGGCGTCAGATGATGTTCCTGATCCGAGTCGTCGCTGTGTGACGCGAAAAGCGACGCGCCCATCACGCCCAGGAACGATGCACCGCGAACGTCGTCGCCGTGTACCGTGGCCAGCACTTCGGAGAGTGCGATGGTGTTCGACGCGCCATCGCGTATGTCGACCGCCTTGACGGCGGAGTTCTGGGCGAACAGCCCCTGAAGCAGCGGCATTTTCTTGACGAAGTGGTGATAGTCGTGGTCGAACCCGTGGGCGCCCGCGTTGCCTG
Source organism: Planctomycetia bacterium (assembly GCA_036758585.1). Classification (GTDB taxonomy): domain Bacteria; phylum Planctomycetota; class Planctomycetia; order JALXBF01; family JBGPMX01; genus DAIOWH01. Next base: position 15,151 of record DAIOWH010000053.1, on the reverse strand, counting down.
CCACGTTGCCCTTCTGGATCACTCCGCTGAGACTGAGCGGCGGGTCCGACGCCGTCGTGAACTGCGGCTTGCCCGAACTATCGCTGGGGCAAATGAAAACCTCGATCTTCTGAGTCGTCACGGTGGTATTCTCCGGCGCCCGCACCGGCCGGCTGAAGTTGTAAGCGTTGTAGTACACGTCGCCTTCGATGTGTTTGAGCAACAGCACCAGGAACGACGCGCCGTGGCGCGAATGCCGGCCCTTGTTCAAAGAGCACTCCGGCGTCAGGCACTGGTCCGGACTGGCCCAGTCGGCGTGCTCGATGCTGCCCGGCGGATAGATTCTGTTGGAGGATTCGTAGGCTGCCAGCGCAACAACGACCTGCTTCAGGTGGTTCATACACGTAGACCTTCGCGCGGCCTCGCGGGCGTACTGTACGGCCGGCAACAGTAACGCGGCCAGCACGGCCAGGATTCCGATTACCACAAGCAACTCAATCAGACTGAACCCTCGCTTAAGACGTGACATGATGTTCTCCCGGGGCGGTTTCAGCGTCGCTTGCAGCGGACTGGGTCGGTGTCTGGCTGCAGAAACGCCCCCCTCCAAAAGATTGACCCACGATGTGCCCCTATTACCGGCACTCAGTTTGGCCCGGTTCCCAGCCCGAAGTCAACGCGGAAACGCAATCACGATCGTTGTGTCGTTGTTTTTCTTCCGGTCGACTCTTGAAGTCAACGACAGCCGCGGCCAGAATCCTGCCGTTCGAGTCGACCGCGGCAGGGGGATCATTGCGTGCATTCGTTCATCTCGCGTGGCTGGCTCGTGCTGTTCGTCGGTCTGGCCTTCGTCGCCGCTGCGCGAGCCGATCAATCTGCTGATCCGACGGTCTACGTCCTGCTTTGGTTCGACACGGAAGACTACCTGCTGCCCGCCGATGACGACGCGACGCTACACATCAGCGAATTCCTGACGCGCGAGGGCGTTCATTGCACGCACAAGCTGGTCGGCGAAAAGGCGCGCGTGCTCGATCGCCGCGGTCGACGCGACGTTATCGCGGCCTTGCAGAAGCACGAGATCGGTTATCACACCGATTATCACAGCGTGCAGCCAACTCCCGCGTTGTTCCTGTCGCGGCTGGGCTGGGACGAGGGCGTCGTCGAGTTCGACCGGCGCGAACGCCAAGGCCTGCTCGACGTGGAGCGCATCACCGGTCAGCGGCCGACTTGCTACGGCCAGCCGGGCAGTTCCTGGGGCCCGCAACAGTTCGGGGCAATGCGGCGTTGGGGCATGCGAGTCTATCTCGACGCCGGTTCGCACGTCGCGCTGGACGGCAATCCGTTCTGGTACTGCGGCGTGCTGAACTTGTACGCGCTCAAAGCGACGCTGCGGACCAGTCTCGGTGGGCCGCAGGATTTGAAACAGGCGGTGGAACGATTCGACGCCGCGTACGACGAACTGCTCGCGGCGGGCGGCGGACCGGTGAGCATCTACTATCACCCGTGTGAGTTCGTCCACGCCAAGTTCTGGGACGGCGTGAATTTCGCCAAAGGCGCCAACCCGCCTCGGTCAGCCTGGCAAGTGCCGCCTCAGAAATCAGCCGCTGAGACGGCCGTCGCGTACAAGACCTTCGAGGACTACATCCGCCACATCAAGACCAAGCCGCGCGTCCGGTTCATAACGGCGACTGAGGCGCTCGCGCTCTACGAAGACCGCGCCATCAGCCGCAGTTTCACACCAGATGATATCAAGGACATCGCGCGGTCCGTCGTGTGGCCTAACGGCGTGAACAGCATCCCGCGACGTCGCAACGCCTCGTCGCTCGGCCGGGCCACGGAAAATGAAGTCGCTGACGATGAGGTCTCGTTCCAGGTCCGCGGCGACTACTCACTCTCGGCCGCCGAGACGCTCGCGCTGCTGAACGACTTCGCCGACGCCGTGCTGCGCGGCAAAGCGACCGCGGCGATCGGGCTGCGAAACTCGCCGCTCGGTCCGACCGCGGCCGCGCCGACGCACGAGGTGGTCGAGACCGACCGCAGCCAGATGGACCGCACGATCGCCGACGTGGCCGGCTACATGGACCGACACGACCGAGTGCCAAACGCCGTGTGGCTCGGCAGCACGCCGGTCAGCCCCGAGAGTTACCTGAAGACGCTTGCCCGCTACGTCACCAAGCTCGCTGCCGAGCCTGGGATCGTGAAGGGCGACGCGGGACCGCCCGTCCGACCAAGCGGCGCCGATGTGATTCGCTTCGCGCCGACTCGATTGAGGCCGGCGGATCATGTTGCCGCCGAGAATTCGAAGCTCTGGGGATGGGTCATCTTTCCGGCCGACTTCCGCGCGCCGGAAATGATGGAGCTTGCCAGGCGGCAGGCCTGGACGTTGAAGCCAGCGGTGCTCGAACGCGGACGTCGGTGATTCACTTTTCACTTTTCAGTTCCGCCCGAATTTCAGACGACACAGGAGTTCTCATGAGACAACCGGTTTTGCCGGAAACCGCGCGAGATAGTTTTCTTCAATTTGTTCGTGCCCAGACCCGTGCTCGCCACGCGGCCAGCCAGCCGCCCAAGACCGCCGACGAATGGAACGCGCGCCGTGTCGCGATCCGCGAACGGCTGCGTCAAGCCTACGGTGAGTTCCCAGCCCGGCGATGCGAACTCGACCCGCAGACGATCGGCGTCGTCGAACGCGACGGGTACCGCATCGAACGACTTGTCTTTCAGTCGCGGCCCGGCATCTCGGTCACTGCCAACGCCTACGTGCCCACGACGTCCAACGGCAAGCTCCCCGGCGTGCTCTCGGTTCATGGCCATTGGCCGTGGGCGCGCGTCGACCCGGTGCCCCACGCGCGAGCCGTCGGACTCGCGAAGCTCGGCTACTTCGTGCTCGCGGTCGATGCGTTCGGCGCGGGCGAGCGAGCGATCGAGCCGGCCCGCGGCACCTATCACGGCGCGATCCTGGGCGCGTCGACCTGGCCGGTCGGCACGCCGCTCTTGGGTCTACAGATCTACGACAACATGCGGGCCGTGGACTACATGATCAGTCGCACCGAGGTCGACGCCGACAAGCTCGCGATCACCGGCGCGTCGGGGGGCGGCAACCAGTCAATGAACGCCGGTGCGTGGGACGAGCGGTTCAAGGCGGTCGTGCCGGTCTGTTCGGTCGGCACCTACGACGCCTACATCGGCGCAGCGTGCTGCGTGTGCGAGGTGCTTCCGGGTGGGCTGAGCTTCGCCGAGGAGGGCGACATCCTGGCCCTCGTCGCCCCTCGGTCGTTGATGGTCATCAACGCTACGCGCGACGGCCACCAGTTCTCCGTCGGCGAGGCACAGAAATCGATCGCTCGCGCCCGACCGATGTTCGACTTGCTCGACGCGGGCGAGCGGATCAAGCACGTCGTCGTCGACTCGGCTCACGACTACAACAAGCCAATGCGCGAGGCGTTGTACGGCTGGCTCGCCCGCTGGCTCAAGGGCGAAGGCGACGGCAGCCCGATCGCCGAGCCGGAACTGAAGATCGAGGAGGTCGATACCCTGCGCTGCTTCCCGGATAACAAGCGGCCGAGCACGTTCACGCTCATGCCCGCTTTCGTTCACGAGCAGGCGAAGCAAAAGCTCGCGCGGTTCCCGCGACCCGACCACCGCGAGCGATGGGAAGCGCAGGCGCTGCTCATGAAGTCGCGGCTCGAAAACCGCACGTTTGGCGGCTTCCCTCGCCAGGTCGCGTGGAAGGTCGAGCCGGGGCCGGCCGCGTCGTGCAGCGCGGTCGAGGAGACATTCGTGCTGTACCCGGAGCCGAACATGCCCGTGCCCGGCGTGCTACAACGCGGCGCGGCGGGGGCCGACGGCCGCCGGCGTACGGCCCTGCTCGTCGACCCGGCCGGCAAGGACGCGGTGCTCGATAGCGACTTGGCCAAAGGGCTGAGCGCGGCGGGCTGGCAGCTTGTCGCGATCGACCTGCGGGCCACCGGTGAGACCGCGCGCGCGAACGAGACGGTGCGCGACGCCATCGACCATCATTCCGTCGAGTGGGCCGTGTGGATGGGCCGGCCGCTGTTGGGTCAGTGGTGTTGGGACGTGATCCGCACGATCGACTACCTCGAAACGCGCGGCGACATCGACATGCGCAATCTGACGTTGGTCGGCCGCGGCGCGGGCGCCCTGGCCGCGATCTGCACGGCCAGCCTCGACGAACGCGTTCGGTCCGTCGCGGCGTTCGGGCTGCTCTCGTCGTTCATCAGCCCTCAGCCGTTCGCCGGACACCGCATGGCCACGTTCGTTCCGTTCCTGATGGATATCGGCGATGTGCCGCAACTCGCGTCCCTGGTCGCTCCGCGGCGCCTGATCATCGCCAACCCGGTAGACGGCCAGAACAAACCGCTCGAACCCGAGACGGCCGCCGTCGCCTACGACTTCACCGAGGAGACGTATCACTGGTACCAGGCTAGCAGCCAACTCCTCATCGAACCCAAGTTCGACGAATCGTTCCTTGCCGAGTCGCTGCGAGGCCTGTGACGGTCAACGTGGCCGTGTGCGGCGTGCGGCGACAGACGCGGTGCGGCGGTGCCGGGGCCATACTCACGTAGGGTGCGTCAAGTGGCTCGCCGTGATGTCCAGGAACACCACGAAGTCCCATCTCTGATTTCTGGCCTCTGATCTGAGTCAATTCGTCCGATGGATCTCGACGAACGATATGCCGCTCTTCTCGTCGCCTCGGGCGATCCAGGCTTCGAGTTTTGCTGGACCGGCGGAGAGTTGGATCTGTGGGAAGACGCACTTGGTGTCGCCAGCCTTGACCGGTTCGTTCACCATGACGTTCTCGACATGGCAGTGGACGCGGCTGTCTTTGCCGGCCGGCGCGAAGTGCACGGTGACGTCGTACGTGCCCTTCTCGGCGATCGCGATCTCCCAGTGGCCGAAGTCCTTCGGCGTCCAACCGGCGCGCGGACCGCGCCAGTCCTGGCGCGTGAGCGTCGTCGGATCCTCATGCGGCGAGCCGATGATGATGCGTGGGGGTGCGTAACCGCGCGTGGCGCTGACGTCGCGGAACCACGCCTCGTAGCCGGCCCTCATCCGTTCCACGATGTCGGGGTTCTTGCGGGCGATGTCTTTCGTTTCCAGCGGGTCGGCTGCCATGTCGAAGAGCTTGAAGTTGGGCTTGGCCGCGAGCGGGCGACCATCGCTGCCGGCCGGCTGCACCAGCTTGAACGTCTGCGAGCGAGCGGCAAACGCGCGATACAGTTCGGGCGCGTCGCCGCGGTGCCATTGAAAGTACAGGGTGCGGTCGGGCCAATCGGCCGCGTCGCCCCTCAGCAGCGGCATCAGGCTTCGGCCGTCCATCGTGCCCCCGGCCGGCCTATCGACTCCGCACGCGTCGAGCAGCGTCGGCGTGATGTCGATGTGGGCGGCGATGCGGTCGATCTGCCGGCCGGCTTCGATCGTGTCGGGCCAGCGGATGAAGCAGGGCACGCGGATGCCCCCTTCGTGGACGCTGCCCTTGCGATCGAGCATGCCGCTCACGTAGCGAAGCTGCTGCGGGCCGTTGTCGGTCAGGAAGATGACGATCGTATCGTCGGCGATCTTGAGTTCGTCTAGCTTGGCGAGCAGCTTGCCGACGTTGTCGTCGATGTTGGTCACCATGCCATAGACCTTGGCCGTGACATCGGCGTCGAACTTGCCGCGCAGCGGATGGCCGCTCGATGGGAAGTCGGCCAGCGAGAGATTCATCTTCTTGTACGGCTCGTAGTACCGGTCGGGGACCTCGAGTGGTGCGTGAGGGCAATTGAACGGCAGGTAGACGAAGAACGGCTTGTCGCGTGCAGCGGCGATGAACTCGATCGCCGCGCGCATGATCACGTCGCTCACGTAGCCGGTGGTTTTCGTGAACTTACCGTTAGCGACCAGCATGGGATCGAAGTAGCTGCTGCCGTCGGGCGGGTCCGACGGCTGGCCCAGCCCGCCCCCCTTGAGCACGAGCGATTCCTGAAATCCCTGGTCCATCGGCCGCAATGGGTAGTTGTCGCCGAGATGCCACTTGCCGAAGATGCCCGTGCGGTAGCCCGCGGCGCCGAGCATTTCGGCGATGGTGACCTCGTCGGAGTACATCATCGCGCGGCCCAGGTAGGTGTCTACGACGCCGGTGCGATAGTTGTAACGGCCAGTCATGAGGCTGGCCCGCGTCGGAGCGCAGACCGGTGAGACATAGAAGTACCGAAGCTGGGCACTCTCGCGCGCGAGCCGGTCAAGGTTCGGCGTGCGGATCTTGGGGTTGCCGTGGAAGCCCAGATCGCCGTGCCCTTGATCGTCGGTGATGATCAAGACCACGTTCGGTCGCCGCTGCTGCCGCGATATTGTCGGCGAGCCGGGCGTAGGCGATGCCTCGGCCGCTGCCGCTGCCGCGCCGATGATCGAGCAGACCGCGCAAGACCACACTGAATCGAGCACTCGGAGGCTCCTGAAGCTAAATGGCTTTGCGTGATTCTGGGAGTCCGCAGGGACGCGTAGCCCGACGCGCCAGCGAGGGACCGGGCCTGATTTCTTGTGATTTCGCCATGTGCTCCCTCGCTGGCGCGTCGGGCTACTGTCCCAGAATCGTGCAAGGCTATTTAGACAGAACTCACTGGCCGCTTAGCCTACCACGATCCCGGATCCACTTGCCACAGGCCCAGCCCTGCGTCGAACCGCAGCACGGAACCGGCCAAGCTGACCAGGCTCCTACGTCGAGAGCTGGATTGGATCGTTTCCTCAGGCGATACCAGAAGCTTGGTGGTCCGGCCTGAATCGACTCGTCGCGCAAGTATCGCTCGATGTCGGTCGCCAAGTCTCGTGGCAGGCAATCTTCGGCTGCGGGCATGGACCGCAATCGTCGTCATCGCAGCGGCTTACGAGCAAAGCGAAAAAATTCGGAAATGTCGGATGCCCTTGATCCCTATTAGTGAGATAGAGCAGACCGACGAGGCGAGAGGGAAAACCGTCGAACCACGGGGGTGCATCATGATGCTGTCGCGTCTGCTCAGAGTTTTCGGCCCGTCCGACTCTCGTTCTGGAACCTTCCGGCGGCAGCCATCTCGTCAGAGGCGTCCAAGGTCGCCAAGGCGGTTGCGGTTCATTGCTGGATACGACACCATCGACCCTGGAAATCTGCGGCGACGGGGTCGACAACAATGGCGATGGGCTTGCCGATGAGGGTTGTTTACCTCCCCCGCCCCCGCCTTGTGATCTTGCGAATGATGCAACAGTTAGCGGAATCGGCGTCACGGGCCCGTCGCCTCTCTATGTCGGCGACACCGTGACCTTGGTTGCCCAACTGACCGCTGGCGACCCGCCTGTTTTCTACCTCTGGGAATCCAAGCCTTACATGTTCCCGGACAACTGGTATTCCACCTTTGGCGGAAGCAGCCAGACCGAGAGTTTCTCGTCTTCGCAGGCAAACACGTTCACGATCCGAGTCTCTGCGACAGGCCCATGTGGCACCGAGTCGTCGGCCACCACCGATGTCAAATTCAACCCCATCAAGATCGTGGGAATCAAGGTGGAGATTTGGCGCGATACGGATCCCGGCCCGCTTGCGGATTACGATTGGGTCGAAGACACCACCGCGTATGTTGGGGAAGACCTCCGCTATTCTCCAATCACCGATCCACCGAATCGCCAACTCGACAGCTATGAATGGAATGAAACGGTCGCCCCATGGTCTGGGTCTGCGGCGGTCACTCGCGGACCAGCCGCCACCGAGCAGTGGGTGGTCACCGAGGACGTGGCGGGCAGCGCGACGGTCACTTTGACGGGAGAGTCTGGGGGAGAGCCCGCTGGCTCAGCCTCTGCGTTCGTGAACATCAACGAGTACACCCTGGCTAGTGCCGACATCGACCCGGACCAGGTCTGCAAGGGAGCGGACGTTCACTTCACCGCTGACATTTCACCTGCGAGTCCTGCGGCGTCGGGCGGCAACGAAGTCACGTGGTATCGCGCTGCGCCGGGCACCGACCCCACGGACCTGAGCCTGTGGACCTCTTTCGCCAGTGGCAGGGATTTCTACCGGACAGAGAATACTGCGGGCAAGTGGTCAATCATTGCCGTGCTCAACTCGGGGGGCATGGTCAGCACGGCGTTCGCAGGCACGCTGACCGTCGTGGGCATCTCAGGTCTGACTGTAACCGACGCTACGCAGAACGGAGTGGTCGGCGCCGACAATTGGGCCGCTGTCAAGCGGCCGGGTTTCTGGGTGACGATTGACGCCCAGCTCGAGGGTGGATTGGACGACGTCGACGCTGCTGGCATAGTAACCTGGGATGGCGGACTGCCCGTTTCCAACTCCCAGAACAAAGTGTCCAGGGCCGCACCGATCAAAGAGCATGTCGGCATCATGTGCAATGGAGCCCTTATCGACTATGTCGACGTCTGGATCGTCTGGGCGACTATCGCCTTCCGAACGAGTGGTTCCAAGTCGGCAGAAAATGCCGCTAACTTCAACGCGGGCACGGGTGGTGACATACTCGGCCCGGTCGATCCGAGCGTTTCGGGTTCCTCGCTTTGGGGCGGCAAAATCGAAACGGTAGTTCAGCTCGAGCCTGCGGGAGTTTGGGAAGTAGTGACAGGTGGATGGGACATCCGGCGAAACGCGGACCGGTTTCGCATAATAGATGGAGGTCCGCCTGACATGAAGTCCGACCCAACTGGGGGGCCGAACGATGATATGCACAATTCTGACGAGGATCTCGTGCCAGACCCTGATGACAAGATTTACGGCTTGGACAATCCAGGCACATGGGATCACAATTTCACAACGACAATGCAGTACCACGCAAACTTCTATGAGTGGGTCGAATGGAATAGTGAGCTGGCCTCCACGAAAGGCCCGTACGAGAATAACTGGTACGTGCGCACGAAGGTTGACAAATCACTCAGTAACCCGACTGTGTACAATGTGGTCAGCACAGGTTACCTCGATCTCGACTCGCCTCCGTAGCCTGAGTGTACGAACCGAAACTGGACGGCGAAGAAATGGAATGAGCCATCTAGCCGCATTGGCGGAGGGTTACGATGGATTTTCTTAGCTCCCTCGTTACATGTGCGTATCTCGTCTGTGGCACCCTCGAGGCATGGGGGCCCTTTTCCGCATTGATCAACGACTCCGACTGCATTGCACAGTCTCAGGAGCTGATTCGTGGCGGGAAAGTCGTCCGCGTGCGGCTGGTGAAAATCTATTGGGAAAAAGACGGGTTCATTCATCCGGAGCCGATCGGAAAAAAAGGAACCTGGGATCTGTCGGAGTTTGACCGCCACACAGACGTACTTGTGACCAAATTCCACTTCTATGGACGAGGCAAGCACCTTTGGACAACCGTGCCTCAGAATGGTGTGATCCAGTACCCGGGAATTACATCCGAGCTTGATGAGCCGGGGTCGGAGATCAGTTGCTCGCCCATCGAGTTCCACGAAATCTTGACAGAGGCGGGCAAACTCAAACGCGATGGCAAAGAGATCAAGTCCAACCTGACACTAACTGTCTTCGGTCAGGTGCACAGGGCCAAATAGCTCGAACGGCGAGCTTCGCCGAAAAGTGGACCATCGCAGCCTCGCGGCTGAATCGCGAGATCAACCTCCCCGAAGACGCAGCAAGAACGCGGAGGTGATGCTCGCGATCAGTCAGCAGCCGTGTCGCTGCGGTGCGACATCTCGGAGGATACACGCAGTACACGCAGACATCGAGGAGCAATACATGGGGAAACATTGTAGTCTTCTGGGTTTGAGCCTGATGGTTTTCGTCGCTAGTTGGGGGATTCGTGCCGGATTGGCACAGACGGAGCAGCAGGTGCGCAAGTTCATCGTTCCGGGTATCGACAGGCTCGCGACAATGAGCGATGCGGAACTGGAGGTGATCCTTCGCGACTTCGACAAATCTCTATCCGAAACGGAATACGAGTCGATCCTGCAATTCGAGCGCGCCAAAGTCGCGAAAAATGACAAAGCAACCTACTCTTCCGCCTACATACTAGGCACGCTCCGAAGTTGGAGAGCGGCCGAGCGACTGGCGCGGTCGGTTGAGCTTGAGAACAAGTCGTCATCTCCTACGCACAGACTACCACGTTGGGACCGCTATCCGGTTGCCGAAGCGTTGATCCGCATTGGCGTGCCCGCAATTCCGCACATGATCCGAAACATCAAGAAAAGCCCGGATGCCAAAATCAGGCAGGCCTCTGCCCGCGTGATTCGATTCGCGGAAAACAAAGACGTCGCTGTCTTCCGACTGCAGCACGAGATCAAGGTCACCCAAGACCTTGAAGCGATCAAGCGCCTGGAAGAGGCCATACGCTACATCCAGGCGTTCCCCAATCGATCCGGCGACACGGATTGGGAAAGTTGAATACGCGCGACCTGCTACTAGCACTTGCGCGAGAGCGATCAGGCTGAGCCACCCGTATCGGTAAGCCCAAACTCAGTCAGGTGTTTCCAGACGCCTAGGTCTTGCAAGAAGGCGCGAACCTCGTCGGCGTCTCCATCTACTTGGGACGCCGCACTCCATAGCGCGGCAGCAAAGTGGCCGCGGGCTTCGTGCACGCGAATCGCCACGGCGTTGGCAGTCAACTGTCGTTCCAGCAGGCGTGAGAGCAACCCAGCCAGTTGCTCATAGGACTCGTCCTCCAGCAGCATGTGCAGCCGCAGTACCATGTAGTGCGGCTGGTCGGGACGCTCGTTCTGTAACCGCTCCAGTGCTTGCCAGGCCAAGTCCAGCAACGCGCCCAAGCCCGCGTTGCGATAGCCGTCCGTGCTGGGTTCTCGGTATCCGGCCGCCGGCTCTTCCGCCAGCAGGGCCAAGTCTTGCATCGCTCGCCAGTGCCGCTCGCGCTCGTGGAACTCGACCACCAGATGGCCCAGCGCGGTCTTGATGTACGCACCCAGCTCACCCTTGCCGCGCGCCACATGCCGGAAATCGCCGCGCATGAAGCGAACCGCGAAGTCCTGCACGAGTTCGTCGGCCTTGTCCGGATCGCGCATGGCCACCGCCAGGTACTTCCAGGCCGGACGGCAGTATGGCTCAAGCAACCTCCGCCGCGCGGCGTTGGCCACGGCGGGCTCATCCGAATTCGCCTGGCCGACAAGGTCCCAGTCCGTCGGCATTTCGTCAAGACGTGGCTCTGCACATGTCATGGCAGTTGACCATCATCGCGAGTACTCGCACTTTAGCCTACCACGACTTCCGAGCGCGTTGCCAGACGCGCGATCGGCGGGGAGAGATGCGTTTTCCGAACCGCGAGCGTTAGCGACTGGCTTTGTGTGGCGGCTATCCACCGGTCGCTAACTCGCGCGGTTCGGGAAGGCATCACTAACGATCGGCGCCGGCCACTTGAGCTCCTGGAGCGTGCGGGTCGACGCGGCGCCGGGCGTACCAGATGTCGAGTCGCGAGCGATCACTCACCCCGCCGCGGCCTGCCAGGCCGATACGAAGCATAGTGGCGACGATCTCCCGCGCGGAGTAACAACGCACCTTGCGGCCCGATGTGACGACATGTTCCCGCAGGACGACGAACCGCCCAAGGGTCCCGAGCGCGCGGCTGAACAGGATTTCCTCGCTGGCGAAGACACTCTCGTCCCAACCGCCGGCCGCGTCGAACGCCTCGCGCGTACAGAAGACGAAACAACCGGCGGCCCAGCGCAACGCGCGAAAGGCGAGCAGCGTGATGTTCAGCGCCACGTTCGCCCAGCGCGGCACCTCGCCGTCGAAACACACGGCCGCGCCGCCACCTACCGCTCCGCGCGACAAGGCCGCCAGTGCAGCGCGAAGGGTCGCCGCCGGCACGACCGTATCGGCGTCGACGAAAACCAGAGCGTCGTCGCAGCCCGTTCGAGTCGCCGCGCGGGCGCCGGCGTTTCGCGCCGCCGCGATCTGCCGGCGATCGATCCGCACCACTCGAGCACCCCGCTGGGCGGCGATACGGCCCGTCCGATCGGTCGACGAGTCGTCCGCCACCACGATCTCGTACTCTCGTTCGACGCCCCGCGCAGCGCCGTGCAGCGACTCGATCGTACGGCCGATGAGCGACTCCTCGTTGTGAGCAGGAACGATGAACGAGAGCATGCGACTGAAGTCCTACCAGGTACTCCGTAACGGAGCGCAGCCCGGGCTGAGCTATCATCTGTTTCGCTATTCTACCGCAGGCACGTGAAGGCGTGAACGGATGTCTCGATTGACAAGCAGCCGCCGCGTTTGATACGGTCCCCGCCCACGAGGAGACACGCAATGACGCAGCCGTCTGTGCTGGGGCGGGAATCGGAGTCCCAGGTCGCCCCAGGCCTGCCGCCCCTTCACAAACTCATCGCGCCGGAGCTTGTTCGCGTCGAGCAGATTCTGCGCGACGAACTGAGCAGCCGCTATCCGTTCGTGGGCAGGTTGGTCGAACACGTGGCGAGCTATCGCGGCAAGCGACTGCGGCCGACGCTGTTGTTGCTGAGCGCGAAGGCCGTCGGCGAGGTCGTCGAGGCGCACTTGGTCCTTGCCGCGGTGGTCGAAATGATCCACACGGCGACGCTCGTCCACGACGACGTGCTCGATGACGCCGTCGTGCGTCGGCACAAGGCCACCGTCAACGCTGAGTGGGGCGCCGAGTCGAGCGTGCTGCTGGGCGATTTCCTGTTCACCCATGCCTTTCACTTGGCGGCGAGTCTGCCGAGCACGCTGGCGTGTCGGCTGATCGGCCGAGCCACGAACATCGTATGCGAAGGCGAACTGCACCAGATTCACCATCGCGGAAACCTGGACCTGACCGAAGAGGAATACCTCGACATCATCGACGGCAAGACGGCTGAACTGTGCGCGGTGAGTTGCCAACTCGGCGCTCACTTCGCCGGCGCGTCGCCCGGCTGCGAAGACGCCCTGGCCCGTTACGGTCGCAACCTGGGCGTCGCGTTCCAGATTGCCGACGATCTGCTGGATTTGATCGGCGAAGAGAAGAGCACGGGCAAGTCGCTGGGCACCGATGTGGACCAGCAGAAGCTGACGCTACCGCTGATCTGGCTGCTTCGCACGGCGCCGCCGGCGACGGCCCGCGCGGTGGAACGCATCCTGGCAAGCGACGACGCCGACAGACGGATCGACCTGCAGCCGATACTCGAAGAGACAGGCGCCCTAAGTTATGCACGGCGTCGCGCCGAGCAGTTCGCGGCCGCCGCCCGCCGCGAAATCGACTCACTTCCAGACTCGCCGCCCAAACAGATGCTGGCGCTGCTCACTCAGTTCGTCACAAGGCGATCGAACTAGTCCCGGGCGCTCGTGGGCACCGACTCCATCCACCCGTTCATCATTTCGTCCCAGGTTTGTTCGCCCCAGCGGACCTCCCGGGTCGGATCGGGGTTGCGCGGGTTGTCGGCCGAGTTGTCCCAGGCGGCGGACCAGGTCAGTTGCGTGCCCTTGGGCATCAGCGGCGGATCGGCGAAACGGTACACGCTCTGCCAGTTGAAATCGTAGTCGGGCACGGCAAGCAGCGTCTCGTTACGACCGTCGGGATAGGTCGCGGTGTACCGCGCGTTCAAGCCGCGCAGGTGCATGTGCGGCATGAACGACAGCAGTCGCGAGTCCTCGCGGAAGGTGTACACATGCTGGCCGCGATGTTCGGCCGCGCCGGGCGGAATGCGAAACAGCATGTTGGCCAGAATGTTCGTCTCGACCGGGTGCGGCGGCGGCTCCTTGGCAAAGATGATTCCCACGCGCGACCGGTCCGTCTGCTCCGTTCCGTTCGGTGTGTAGTGCATTTCAAAGACGAACTTCGATCCGGCGGGAATTCGCTTGGCTGTGCCCGGCGTGTAGATCGCGGGCATGTCGCCCGGCGCCCAGCCGACGAGCGTCGACGCCGTACCGTCCAGGGCGTAGAGCGGTTTGCCAGCCTCCTTGATGTACACAATGATGTGATGTACGACCGCGCGGTTGCCTGGCCTGGCCTCGGCCGCTTGCACCCACCGGTCCTCGGTGAAGCCTGGGTCTACCACGAAGCGTTTGTACGGCACTGTGCCGGTCGCCGGAGCTGTGAACTCGGTCGGCATCTCGAAGACCGCGTCGGGCTGGCCGATCGTCCATCCTTCGGTGAAGGCGACCGGCGGCGGCTCGGGATCGCGGCCGCGTGGCGAACCTTGCTGCACCCAGGCAAGCAGCGTGTCGATCTCGCGTTGGGTCAGTCTGCGGTCGTTGGCGAACTTGCCGAATCGCGGGTCCGCATGCCACGGCGGCATGCGCCGTTCGAGGACGACCTCGCCGATCGTGTCGGCCCAGTCGCGAGCGTCTTCGTAGCTCAAGAGTGAGAACGGCCCGATCTGGCCCGGTCGATGGCATTCCTGGCATCGCTTCTGAATGATCGGCGCGACGTCGTTGCCGTAGGTCACTTGGCCCGCGACGCGCGGTCCTCGCACGCGCGAGATGATGCAGCCTTCCACGTCGGTTTCGGGCGTGGCGATCGGCCGGCCGGCGAGCAGGTCGGCGATGGCTTGCTTCAGGTCGGAACGTGTCGGGGCATCGCGGCGGTGAGTTACGCCGTACTGGTCATCGATCCGTCCGCGGTAGCGGATCGTGCGGCCGGCGTCGAGCAGGAACGCCTCGGGCGTGCGCCGGGCGCCAAAGGCATCGGCGGCGGCGTGGTCGAAGTCCTTCAGCACGGGGAACGGCAACTCGCGCTCCTGGGCGTGGGCCGACACCTGGACAAACGTGTCCTGGTCGTTCGAATTGATCGCGATGAACTGCACGCCCTGGCCGGCGAACTCATGGTGCAGGGCGGCGAGCGCGGGCAAGTACAAGTTCGCCAGCGGACACTCGACGCCGACGAACACGACGACGATCGCCTTCTTGTCCCTGAAGCTGCCGAGCGAGCGGCTGCGGCGGTGAATGTCCTTGAGCGAAATATCGCGCACGGTCGAACCGACGGCCGGCGGCGCAGCGTCCTCGTCGGCCCCCGCCGAGACGGCCAACCCCAGTGCCACGGTACAAGCCGCAACGAGTGTCTTCATGTCAACCTCGCCGATCGGTCAGGTGAGCCAGCCAGACGATGCCGCCGACGACCAACGCCGAAAACACGGGAATCAGCATGATAAACGCGGTGGTGAACCGTCCTCGCCATCGCAGCACCGCGAAGATAGCTGCTAAGTACCAGATTCTCTGAGACGGAATCGACCGGTCAGTCTCGAATTCTCT
>DAIOWH010000052.1:33062-34126 GCA_036758585.1 Planctomycetia bacterium | reverse complement strand
GTCTTCCCCACGCACGTGGGGGTGAACCGTCGGAAGCCCCGGCGCGGCGGGAGTTCGAGGCGGTAAGGTGTCATGAGATTGAGACCGACGACAGCGGAGCAGTGATTGGAGAGAGGCATTACAGAGCCGTCGGCCATTCGTATCCGGGTGCCTTGAACTATGACCGGCTCTTGAAACTGGCCGAGGAAGAAATGCACGCCGACGACGGGCACACGAGCGCGCAGGAGAACCAGGCCGTGGTCGCGGCCGCCAGTGGCAAGATGACTCGCACGTGCGGGTGAACCGTAATGTAGGCTGGGTCGCTGCGACCCAGCCTACGTCCTCCCCACGCACGTGCGGGTGAACCGCAGCGGTGGCGGTACGCACGTGGGGGTAGACGTGGGGGTGACCGTTGCTCGCCCGCAATCGGGTCACAGCGACTTTCCGGCACTCACCGGCAGGGCGGGCGATCATTCATTCTCGTGCGGAGCGTCCGAGTCTGCGGTCGCAGGGCCGTCATCCCGGCCTGCGGCGATCGTGACCCGCTTGATGAGGATGGTGGCGTACGATCCGCGGGGCAAGTCGAACTGAACGCTCAGTTTGGCGCGGTCCGCGTACAACTCGTCCGCCCCCGCCTGATACGCCAGTGCGGCGACGCGAAACACAGCCGGCCGCCAGCCCTTCGAGAAGAAACTGTCGCGCGGGTACTTCACTCGAATCTCGCGCATCGCCAGTCCCAACTCGGCAAGCGTACGATCGACGAATTCCTTCACCGGCCCATCCTCCAGGTGCATTCGCGCCGACGGCAACGGCAACTCCATGCCAACTAGCGCCGCCCGCTGCGTTGCGTCAAGCGCAGTGAAGAACGGCACGTCGCCAAGCTTCAATCGAACGGAAGCGAGTTGGCTGGCAGGGACCAGTCGCTCGATGTACGCGGCAAGCAGTCGGTTCCAAAGATGACTCTGAAACGCGGCCAGGTACAGGCTCCGCTCATCTGCGCCGATGCGGGTCAGTGCGCCGCGAAAGTCATCGGCACGTTCAGCCAGGTGCGCAACCACCTGGCATCGCTGCGAAAAAGGGGACGG
>DAIOWH010000052.1:0-32962 GCA_036758585.1 Planctomycetia bacterium | reverse complement strand
CGGCACGTTCAGCCAGGTGCGCAACCACCTGGCATCGCTGCGAAAAAGGGGACGGGAGTCTTTTGTGCACAGCACCCTCTGGGCCGTTCCGGCAAAAGACTCCCGTCCCCTTTTTCGAGAACAGTTTCGCTTTGCACGCCGCCCAGTCGCCCCAATGTTCGCGCAGCACTCGCTTCTCGTCCCGGTCGCGCGACCGGTCCAACGGGTTCGGTTCGGCCAGGGCGAGCCACAGCGTGCGCTGCCAGTCGCCGCGTATCCAGGCTTGGCCGATGAACTCACCGCTCTCCCCCACCGACCCGAACCGCTGGTCGTCGAAGTAGTTCGGCAGCCCATCGCGAACGACGTGGTCCAGCGCCGCACACGCCGCCGCAACATCACGATCGGTCAGCGACCGAACGACGATCTGAAAGCGGTTGCCCCGAATGTCGCCTGGGACGACAGCGCGGTCGATCTGGCCGAGATAGTCGAGTTCCAGGTTCGTCTGACGCAGTCCGCGCCGCGGCCCGCGCTGGATGCTGACGAACTGACTCGTCTGGGCGTGCCGGTCCTTCAGGCCGCAGCAAGCAAGTCGCTGACGCGCGATCTTCCAGCGGCGGCACACCGCGTCGATTGCCTCCAGGCTGCCGATCCCACGCTTCACCAGCCGGTACAACGCGAAGTCGCCCGATCCGCCCGGCGCGAAGTCCGCCAGTTCCTCCACCCGAAAATCATCGGGCAGTCGCTTCAGTTTCATAGTGATCCCACC
This sequence comes from Planctomycetia bacterium, assembly GCA_036758585.1. GTDB lineage: Bacteria > Planctomycetota > Planctomycetia > JALXBF01 > JBGPMX01 > DAIOWH01. Next base: position 32,217 of record DAIOWH010000052.1, on the reverse strand, counting down.
ACGCCGGTCAATTGCTGCACGATCCGCTGATGCGCCGCATCGACCGGCGCCGCGCGCAACTGCGAATCGTCGGTCGCCAGCACCCCGCACCGCACCAACTTGCCGATCGCCTCGTGCACCTGAAACCGGCAGGACTCGCCCGTCTGCGCCCGGACCCAATCCTCAATCTGCCGCGCGAGCCGGTCGGGCGTCCACGCCTCCGCGCCGCGACGCCACAGAAAGTAATAAGCCAGAATCGCCTCTTTCGCCTCCTCCTCTTCCGCCTCGTCGATCACACGACAGAACACGCCCACGTTGTTGTCGAGGTTCTGGTAGTAGAGTTGTTGTGTGACGCTGTGGTCGTAAGCCTTTCGCGTGCGCTGATAGCCCAGAAACGACTGGATCGCGTAGCTCACGGAACCAACCAGAAACGTGAACCAAATGAGCTTTGCGTATAGCAGCGCCTCGATCAGCATCTTGGACAGGCTGAACAATCCCCACACGCTCGACGCTCCGATCTTGCCGCCGTCCAGGAGCCGCATGCGCGGGCGGGTGCCGGGCAGCAGCATCTCCAAATCGAGCTTCGGAATCTCGCGGAACATCTTGAAGTGGATGTTGTCTGCGTCGGCCTGTGCATCGTGGTCGTCGCCGCCGCGCAGCTTGACGGCGAGCACCAGCCGCTCGTACACCTCCAACTCGACGACACGGCGCCGGAACAACGTCCCGATGTCGCGCCGCACGCGCGACGCGCTCGAATCGCCCCGCACATAGATCATCAGACGATCGAAGATGCTGCGGTCGATCTGCAGGTCGAGACCCCAGTACGTGGCCCCGGTCAGCGCCCGGTCGAGTTCCTGTGCGGACAGCGGATGATAGTGCGCGGCGGTGAGCACCTCGCCCACGGCGTCGAGCAGCTCATCCGGTCCGGCCGCGCGCGAGCGGGAACCGCTGCCGCCGATCGGCCGAGTGTCGCTGTCGGGGTCGAACGGAGCGTAGATCCGCTTCAAGTGTTCCAGCCGCTGGTGGAACTCGATGTGAAACGCGGCCGCAATCAACCGAGCCAGCCGGCGAAACTGCGCCGCCTCTCGGTCGTCCAAGCTGCCGTGCCGCACCAGCATCTCGACAAGTTCGCTCTTGGTCGCGGGCACGTACGATTCACAGATCACGAACATTCTCCACTGCTGCAACATGGCACCGCACGCGGCCCGCGTGCGTCTGGCCGAATTGTAAGAAAGAGAGCCTAATCTGCCAGGCCGCGCCCAGTATAATGCCGCACGATCACCATGAGCTAAATGGCTTTGCGTGATCCTGGGAGTCCGCAGGGACAGTAGCCCGACGCGCCAGCGAGGGACCGGCCTGATTTCTTGTGATTTCGCCATGTGCTCCCCTCGCTGGCGCGTCGGGCTACTGTCCCAGAATCGTGCAAGGCTATTTAGAAAGCCGAGGAACGCGGGATGCGAATCCGTTTGGGAGTAGTCGGCCTGGGGGAAGGCTGGGAACGACGGCACAAGCCAGCCCTGTTGCGGCTGTCGGACAAATTTGAGATCCGATCGCTCTACGACGAAGTCGCGCACCGGGCCGCCGTGCAGGCCGCCGAGTTGGAATGCGACGCGGCGGGCGGATTCACCGCTCTGATCGAACGACCAGACATCGACGCCGTCTACTTTCTGGGCAACTCGTGGAGCGGCGTCGCACCGATCCAAACCGCGTGCCGGCTCAAGAAGGCGATCTATCACGCGCGACGAATCAACGGCGATTGCCAAGCGGCTCAGGAAACGATCGACAAGATCCGCTCGAGCGACGTCCGGTTCATGGCCGAGTTTCCCTGGCGGTTCTATCCGGCGACCATTCGGCTCATGGAACTGCTCGCATCGGGGTTGGGGTCGCCACAACTCGTGTTTTGCGACCAGTCGGTGCTCGTGCCGGAAAAACCTGCGGCCGCTTCGCGCGGCGAACCGGACGCCGAGGACGTCACGCTCTACACCGCCGATTGGATGCGGTTCGTGTTCGCACGCAATCCCACCGCGGTCCAGTCGGCGTCGGCGACGCCCGGCAACGCCGGACCGTGCCTGGGCTGCGAGACGATCGTCGCCGAGTTCGGCGATTCGTGCCTGGCTCACGCGATGATCCGTCGCTACCCACAGCCCACATGGAGCGAGGCTGGCCAGTTCGGTCGGCCGCCCAGCTTTCACGTCGTCGCCGAACACGGAATGGCGTTCGTTCAGATGCCGTCCGACGTGACCTGGTTCGACAAGTCGGGGCGGCACGACGAGACGCTGGAAATGGAGCGATCGCTCGGCGAAATGCTGAGCGATCGCTTCTACCGCATCGTGGTCCACGGCCTGACGCCGTCGCCGGGCCTCGACGATCTCGACTGGGCGCGACGCATCGTCACCCACTCGCGAGCGGCCAGCGCCGCGGGCCGACGACAAACCTTCAGCGTGTGAATCGGACGCAACTCAACGCACGGCCGGGTAGAACCGAGCCAGGCGGTCGGGATGCACCCCGCCCCAGACGGCCAGCGCGGTCAGCATCCAGTTTCGCAGAGTCTGTGTAACGACGCCTGCCCGCAGCCAGCGTCGTGGCGAAACCTGCACGGCCTGTGGCACAAGTGCGACACGTCCCAGCCGCCGCACTCGCCGCATGAACATCAGGTCCTCCATCAGCCGAACCTGCGGAAACCCGCCGAGCTGCTCGAATGTGCTGCGCCGCACAAAAATCGCCTGGTCGCCGTACGGCAGTCCCAGCCATCGCACGCGCAGGTCGCCGCCGTGCTCGATCGCGCGGTACAGCCAGCCACCGCCATCGATCTGCATGCGAAACGCACCAGCCGCAAACCCCGGCCGCGCCGCGGCCCGCCGCACCGCCGCCTGCCAACCTGGCCGCAGTCGACAATCGGCGTGTAAAAACAACAGCACGTCACCCGTCGCCGCCGCAGCGCCGGCATTCTGTTGCGTCGCCCGCCCGCGCAGCGATTCGATCACGCGCGCATGCGGCCGCGCGATCTCCACCGTCGCGTCCGTGCTGCCGCCGTCCACCACGATTACCTCCGCCGGGCGATCGACCGCCAACGGTGAAAGTGCCGCCGGCAAACTTCGCACTTCGTTTAGCGTCGGTATGATCACAGAGACCGTGAGCAGCGGCTGCTTCCGCCGTTCTGCCCTTGACCCAGTTGGTTGATTTCGCGACTTTGTCGGCCCCACGGAACACCGGGAGGCATTCGGCGCGATGTTGTTCATCACTGATTTCACCAGCCGCCTGCGCGGTGTGCTGACCGCGATGCTCGGCGTCAGCCTGTTCGGGTGCGGTACCACGCGCTGGACCGACACGTCGCGAACCGTCACCGAGCAACTGCTCATCTCCAACGCCGTCGATCAGGCCGTGGACCACCTCGACTTCAGCGTTCTCGAAGGCAAGACGGTCTACATCGACCACCAGTATCTGGACGCGACCGTTGTGGACAAGGGCTACCTGATCAGCACGCTGCGTCAGCACGCGTTGGCGTGCGGCTGTCTGCTGCAAGACGACCGCACAAAGGCGGACTACGTCGTCGAGGTACGCAGCGGCGGCATTGGGACCGACCGGCACGATCTGCTCTTCGGCCTGCCGTCGTTCAACCTTCCGGCGTTCCTGATTCTCGGCACCCCGGGCGCGCCGCCTCAGGCGGTGACGCCCGAAATCGCCCTGGCCAAACGGACCAAGCAACTCGGCACCGCCAAGATCGCCGTGTTCGCGTACAACCGGACAAGCGGCCGCCCGGTGTGGCAGTCGGGCGTGCGTCAGGCGTCAGGCTTTGCCAAGCACGTGTGGGTGATGGGCGCCGGTCCGTTCCAGCGAGGCACAATTCGCGACGGCACTCGCTTCGCCGGCGATCCGATTGGCTTCGACTCGACCGAATCCGCTGAGAACGGCAAGTCCGGCCGATCGCCGGCTGTCGCGGTCACCGACGCGGCCATCTGGCAGGAAACTTCCGCTCCGAAGGCCACCTCGTCCGTCGCTGAGTCTTCGGACGGCTCGACACGATCTCCGGGCGTCAGTCCAGTGGTTCAGACCTCCGGCGACCGGGAGAGGGCCGCAACACCGCTCGATCATCTCGACCAGACCGGGGCGAAACAACCGAGTCGCGATTCCGGGGCGTCCAAAGACCACGTCACGATACAGCCGCCGATCATCGACTGAACCGACGACACTACGCCGCCTGCGCGAGTCCTGACTCGGCGCCTGTACGGATCGACCGTTCAATCGCGGCGGCGACGACTACGGAGTCGCGGGCGGATTCGCCGCTCACCAGCGGCCGAGTGTGAGTGCGAACGCACGTCACGAAGTGTTCGAGTTCCACGGCAAGCAGCTCGCGACCACCAGACCAGTCGCGCTCGGTCACGGTGAAGAACGTACCGTTCATCTTCTCTTTCAACGACGGAATCAGCTTCGGGTGCGGTCGGGCGAGCTGAGGGGCGGCGGCGAAGTACGCGGGCGTCGGCAACGAGACGACCGTACGCTGTGCGGCAAAGTCGAGTCGAGCAACGCCATGAGTCCAGCGGATCGTCATCTCGCGCGAAGGTTGCACATCCGCGCGGCTGGCCGTCAGGTGGGCCGTCGTGCCGCCGGCGAACTCCAACCGCGCCGCGACGACGTCTTCAAGTCCGCCGAATGCGCTCCAGCCGCTGGCCGTCACTTGCCGCGGCAGTTCGTCCGTCAGCGCCAGCACAATGTCCAGGTCGTGGATCATCAGATCAAACACCACGCCGATGTCGGTCGATCGAAAGCTGTAGGGTCCGACGCGCCGGGCCTCGATGTGCCGCGGCCGCGGGGCCGACTGCGGTAGTGCACTGAGCACGGGGTTGAACCGCTCGATGTGGCCGACCTGCAGCACACCGCCTCGGCGCCGGGCCAGTTCCACAAGCCCGTTCGCTTCGGCCACGTCGGCCGCGAGCGGCTTCTCCACGAGCAGAGACTTGCCGGCGTTCAGAAACGCGGCCGCCACGTCGTAATGGAATGACGTGGGCACGACGATCGACGCCGCGTCGACCTGGGGGATGAGCGCGCGATAGTCCTCGTAGGCCGGCACACCACACTGGGCAGCGACCTCAGCACAGCGGGCGGCGTCGTTGTCCGATACGCCGACCAGTTCAACGTCGGGCGTCGCGGCCAAGATGCGTGCGTGATGCCGCCCCAAGTGCCCGACTCCCACCACGGCCATGCGCACCTTCTGCATCCGTCTCGCTCCTTGATGCGGGCGGCCACCTACGCCGCCTTGTTGTGGTCGGCAGCGGCTGCCGCCTTGCGCTGGCCTTCGCGCTGCCGACCGTGTTTGCCCTTGTACACTTGTTCGATGAAATCGAGCAGCACCTGCACTCGCGGATTCAGATGGTTGTGGCTGGCGAGAATCTCTTTCGCGTGCCACACTCCCATCTTCGCGCGATAGATCAACCGGTGTGCTTCGCCGAGGCTGGCGATTTCGTCGCTGGTCAGCCCCTGCCGTTTCAAGCCGACCAGATTCACACAACGGACTACCGACGGGTTTCCGTCAACCAGCATGAACGGCGGCACGTCGTGAACGATACGGCTCAGTCCGCCGACGAAGCTGTAGGCACCCACGGTCACATAGTGGTGCACGCCCACATTGCCTGAGATGATCGCTCGATCGTGGACGTGCGTGTGGCCGCCCAGCAGCACGCCGTTGGCCAGGATGATGTTGTCGCCCAGCTTGCAGTCGTGGGCGACGTGGCTGTTGGCCATGAAATAGTTTCGATGGCCGATTCGCGTCAGGCCGTCTTCCTTGGTGGTCGCCCGGTTCACGGTGACGCCTTCGCGGAAGATGTTGTGGTCGCCAATCTCGACGCGAGTCGGGGCGCCGTTGTAGGTCAAGTCTTGCGGATCGGCGCCGATCACGGCGTTGGAGAGAAAGACATTGTGCTCGCCGATCTTGGTGTGACCGATCACGGTGACGTTGTTGGCCAGCTTCGTGGCCCGGCCGACCTCGACGTGCGGACCGATCACACAGAACGGCCCGATCGCCACGTCGTCGCCGATCACGGCTTGAGGATCGACCATTGCCAGCGGTGAGATGTCTCGCGCCATGAAAAACCCCTCCTTCGGTCGCTCGTTACGCGGCAAGCGAGTCCGACGCCTGCACGCGGATGAACCGCAGTTCCGCTTCGGCCGCTACGCTGCCGTCGACCAGCGCTCGCGTCCGCACATGAAACGTGCGCAGCTTGGCCCGCACCGTTTCCACCTCGAGCACGAGCTGATCGCCCGGCACGACCGCGCGGCGAAGCTTCACTCCGTCCATCGACAACAGCATCGACACGTACTCGCGGTCGAATGCGTCTTGAGAAAACAAGACGCCCGCCATCTGGGCCATCGCCTCAACGATCATCACGCCGGGCATGATCGGTCGACCGGGCCAGTGGCCCTGAAAGAACGGCTCGTTGATCGTCACGTTCTTGATTCCAACCGCGCGACGTCCCGGTTCCAACTCGATCACGCGATCAACGAGCAGGAATGGATAGCGATGCGGCAGCGCCCTGGAGATCTGGCTGATGTCGAGCACCGCTTCTCGCGAACGGTTTTCGTTTTCACGCACGGCTTCGGCGAGTTCGCGCACCAACTCGGCGTTCAAGCGATGTCCCGACTTGTATCCGACGACGTGGCCCACGAGGTCGCGACCGAACAGAGCCAAGTCGCCGACGACGTCGAGTATCTTGTGCCGTGCCGGTTCGTCCTGGAAACGGAGTTCGTTCTCGATCGGTCCGTCGGGTCCGAAGACGAGCAGGTCCCTCGCGCTCGTCCGCGCGCCGACTCCTTGTGCGCGAAGGGCGTCAGCCTCTGCCTTCAGCAGAAACGTCCGCGACGTCGCCAGTTCGTGCTGGAATGTGACTGGTGAAAGGCGCGTGAAGTAACCCTGCCGGTCGATCGGGCTGTGGGGGCCGTAGTCCAGACTGTAGCTGACGAACAACCCGTCGCCGCTGGGCGGGTGAATCGCCAGCATGGCGTCGCCGTCGCGCACGGAATATGGCCGATCGACCACGAAGGACTGGCGGATCGCCGGCTGTTCCACGGCGCCGGCGGCGACGATCGCTTCGACAAACGCGCCGCTCGATCCGTCGCAGCCGGGCGTTTCCACGGCGTCGATCTCGATCGTGCAGTTGTCGATCTCAAGACCGGCCAAGGCGGCCAGCACGTGCTCGACCATTTCGACTCTGGCTTCGGAAGTCTCGAGCGTGGTACGCCGCTGACGGTCGGCGACGAACGCAATCGACGCGGGAATGTGCGGTCGGTTGGGCAAATCGGTGCGGACGAAGGCAAGTCCGGAGTTGGGCTCGGCGGGCACGAATCGGAGTTGCACATCCGGCCCCGTCAGGTATCCAACGCCGCGCACGACCGCCGCGCGAGCCAAAGTGCGTTGCTGGCGAGTGCTGCTCATGGTCCTTCCCTGTCCCAGGCCCATCGCCGGCACGGCGAATCAGGCGCCCCACGAGTCCGTCCCTGGACCTTCCCCGTCGCTCGCGTGTGCGTGAGCGTCGCGCATGCTCAGCGCTTGGGTGTGGTCTTTTTCGTCGGATCCAGCCCGATTCTGTCTACCGGCTGGCTCGGTAGCTTCGGCGCGCCTTGAATGTTGGCCGGCTTGTTCACCGGCTTGTTGGCCGGCGCCGTCGCCGGATTCAGCATCGCCAGAATCTCGTCGGTGATGTCCATTTCGGGCGCCGAGTAGATCACCTGCTGGCTGACCTCTTTGATCACATCCTTCGGGTTCGACGCCGACACATCGTCGGTTCGGGCGGCTCGCAGCACGAGCGTGATACCATACGCCTCTGAGTACTTGCGAATCGCCGCCTCGACTTCTTGGTAGGTCTGGTGATACACGTTGGCCTCGCGCTGAGTGAACTCGCGGCGGAACCCGTCGGCCATTAGTTCCATCTCGGCCTTTCTGGTGGCGATCTTCTGCTCCACATCTTTGTAGGTGGGCGTGTCCGGGTTGAGTTGGCTGCGCTTGCCGACCAGGCTCTTGAGATCGGTCTGGACCTTGGCGAGGTCGTCCTCGCGCGCCTTGGCATCGGCCTTCAGGTCTTCGGTCGCGTTCTTGAACTTGCCGTAGTTGTTAAAGATGTAAGCGATGTCGACGAGCGCGACGCGCGCGTCGGCGCCCGTGTTGCCGGCCCGTTTTGCCTGACCCATTGCCGTGTCGACGCCGGCCAGCACCAACAGCGTGGAAATCATGACCGCGCCCGCGAGCAGAATGTTCCGTTTCACCGTTTCACTCCTTTGTTTGGATAGCTGTCCGCGTACCCCGACAGCGAACATATCGGCACTCGTCGCGGCGCGCTGTCCCGTCGCGCTAAGGCACGACCTGACCCAAGTGAACGAAATGAGTTCCGGGTTTCCCACCAAAGCGGCGGGATTCTGCGGATATCGCTCGAACGGGTCAAGGCGGATTTCGACTGCCAAGTTCCGGCGAGTGATACACCTCGCACAGCCGACCACCGGTGCACGCTACGCGCACAGCCGAGACGGCGCGTTCGGCTGCCGTTGCCTGATCGCGCGGCGTTCCTATAATTCCCGCACCAAACAGAAAGGCGAAGCGACATGCCGAAACTGAGGCGCACTCACACCTGTGGCGAACTGCGGCGCGAACACGTCGGCCAGACCGTCACGCTGGCCGGCTGGGTCGATACCTGGCGCGATCTCGGCGGACTGGTGTTCATCGACCTGCGCGACCGGTACGGCAAGACTCAGGCCGTCTTCGACCCCGACCGCGGCCGCGAACTGCACGACGCGGGCAGCCGCTTGCGCACGGAGTGGGTCGTCGCGCTGCGCGGCAAGGTGTCCGCACGCCCGGAGGGAACCGTAAACCCGAAACTCGACACCGGTGCGGTCGAACTGCAGGTGGAAGAACTTGAGGTGTTGAACCGATGCCCTCCGCCGCCGTTCGACATCACGGGAGGCGATCAGGCCAGCGAAGACGTGCGGCTCAAGTATCGATATCTCGATCTGCGCCGGCCCGAAATGCAGCGAGCGATCATCCTGCGGCACCGGCTCAACAGCGCGATCCGCAACTATTTCGACGCCCACCGATTCGTCGAGGTCGAAACGCCGATCCTCGCCAAGAGCACGCCCGAAGGCGCCCGCGACTATCTGGTCCCATCGCGTGTGCAGACTGGGACATTCTACGCGCTGCCGCAATCGCCGCAGCTCTTCAAGCAGATCCTCATGGTCGCCGGCTACGACCGGTACTATCAGATCGCACGCTGCTTCCGCGACGAGGACCTGCGAGCGAACCGGCAGCCTGAGTTCACTCAGCTCGATATGGAGATGTCGTTCGTCGAGCGCGACGACGTGATCGGCATGATCGAAGGGCTGTGCGTCGAGATTATGCAAAAGGTCATGGGCCGCGCGCTGGCGACGCCGCTTCCGCGACTGACCTACGACGAATCGATGCGGCGGTTCGGCTGCGACAGCCCCGACCTGCGGTTCGCGATGGAAATCGAAGACATAAGCGACATCGCTGCGGCGTGCGATTTCAAGGTGTTTCGCGGCGTGATCGAAGCGGGCGGGCAGGTACGCGGACTGTGCGTCAAGGGCGCGGCCGAGAAGTACTCGCGCAAGGGTCTCGACGATCTCAGCCAGTTCGTGACCAACTACGGCGCCAAGGGCATGGCGTGGTTCAAGGTCGACCCGACCGGCCTTGCCGGCTCGATCGCCAAGAGTTTCTCGGCCGCGCATCTGATCGCGATCCGCGAGCGCATGAAGGCGGCGCCCGGCGACCTGCTGCTGTTCATCGCCGACCAGAAGGCTGTCTGCAACCAGTCGCTCGGCGTGCTGCGCGAGAAACTCGGCGCCGACTGGAAACTGTACGACCCCGCCGAGCTTCACTTCTCGTGGGTCGTCGACTTTCCGCTGCTCGATTGGGACGCCGAGGAAAAACGATGGGGCGCCGCACATCATCCATTCACGATGCCGCACCTGACCGACTTGCCCAAGCTCGAATCGGACCCCGGCTCGGTGCGCGCCTATGCCTACGACCTGATCATCAACGGCGAAGAGGCGGGCGGCGGCACGATCCGATGCCACGACCCGGAGATTCAGAAACGCATCTTCGCGCTCTTGGGGCTGACGCCCGACGATGTCGAGCGACGCTTCGGCTTCTTCGTCGACGCGTTGCAGTTCGGCGCGCCGCCCCACGGCGGCATCGCGCTCGGACTCGACCGCTGGGTCATGTTGCTCTCGGGGCTGACCAACATCCGCGACGTGATCGCCTTCCCCAAGACTCAGCGCGCCTCTTGCCTGATGACCGGCGCCCCGTCGCCCGTCGACGACCGCCAGCTCAAGGAACTCGGCATCCGAATCGGCTGACGGCGCCGTCAGGACCGGAGTCGGCAAGCGGGCCGTCGCGAATTGCCTCCGTCGCCTCTCGGAATTCCTCACGCCTCGCGGCTATAATCTGGATGCCGATGTCCCCGGAGACCGATGGATGCCTTCACCCTTTCCCGGCATGAACCCGTACCTCGAACGCGAGGGCGTGTGGCACGACTTCCACAACAGTTATGTGCCGGCCATACGTGATGCGCTCGCCTTACAAGTCGTCCCCAACTACGTCGTGTCGCTTGAGGAGCACGTCTACATCCACGAACCGCCGGACCCGGAGGTCCGCTTCGTTGGTCGAGCCGACCTCAGCGTGCGCGGCGGTGAACCGCTACACGAGATTCGCGCCACTGGGGGCACGGCGGTCCTCGAAGCGCCGGTCTACACCAAGCTCCCTGAGCCGCAGGACACGTTCAGCGAACCGTACATCGAAATCCGAGACCGCGACGGCGAGGTGGTCATCACGGTGATCGAACTGCTCAGCCCCACCAACAAGCGGCCGGGGTCCGACCGCGGGCACTACCTCGCCAAGCGCAAGCAGTATCTCGCCAGCAGCGCCCACTACGTGGAAATCGACCTGCTGCGCGGCGGCGAACGCATGCCGGCGGACGATCTGCCCGACTGCGACTACTGCGTGCTGGTCCGGCGCAGCGAACAGCGGCCGCGCGCCGGCGTGTGGCCGCTCCGGCTGCGGGACCGCCTGCCGTTGATCCCCATCCCGCTCCGCGCACCCGACCCCGATGCACGACTCGACCTGCAAGAACTACTGCACCAGGTTTACGATCGCGCGGGCTACCGCTACCGCATCTACGCCGCCCCGCCGCGCCCACCGCTTCACCCCGAAGACGCCCGTTGGGCGGAAGTGGTCGTCGTCGAGCACATTCGTTGACCGGCTTCCACTCGTTGCGGATCACGCACCGTCAGTTAGTCCCATGACTTGAAGCAGCCATGGTTTCAAGTCGGTCATGCGTGTGGGCAGATTCGGCGACATCGTGGCGGTAATGAAGGTCGGGCCGTCGAGCGGATTCGCCGGCGCGAGGCCGTGGCTGCCGCGCACCAGCGATGGGTCGAGCGGAATCACGTCCATGAGGTAACGCATGCCCAACTTCTTCTGCAGCAGGCGCGCGGCGACTCGCAGCCGTGGGCCGCACAGCGCGGGGTCAATGAACAACTCGCACGGGTCGTAGCCCGGTTTGCGGTGGATGTCCACGGTCCGTGCGAAGTCGGGCGCCGCCGCATCATCGAGCCAGTACGGATACGCAAACCATGCGTCGCGCTCGGCGAGCACGACGAGTTCGCCGGATCGAGCGTGGTCGAGTCCGAGTTCGCGCTGCGCTGCGCGGTCGAGCACCTGGTCGACGCCCGATATCTCGCCCAGTTGGCCGGCGACGGCCGGTACGAATACTGGGTCGGCGACGTAGACATGAGCGACCTGATGATCTGCGACCGCGAACGCTCGCGAGCCGAACGTGTCGAGCATCTCGCCGAACGGACCCGGCCGCACCGCGAGCCAGCCGGCCTCGCGCAGCACGCGATTGATCATCACGGGCCGGCGCACGGACACGAGGCCATATTCGGAGACGACCACAACCAGAGCGCCGATTTCGCGAGCGGCGTCGATGACCATCCCCGCGCACGCGTCGACCTCAGCCAGGCGCGTCGGCACGCACGCGGCGTCAGGGCCGAACCGCTGCAGATCGTAGTCCAGGTGGGGCAGGTAGACCAGAGTCAGTGTGGGCTGGCGCCGGCGTAGCACGTCGGCCGCCGCAGCGGCGATCCACTGCGAAGCAGCCAGTCCGGCAAGCGGACCCCAAAACGTGTGAAACGGGAAGGCCCCCAGCGCGGCCTCGAGTTCGGCGGGCAACTCGGACGGCGACCCGTGAATGCCGAACGCCTTCGATCCGTCGGCGCCGTAGTGTGGTTTGGGGGTGACGCTCCAGTCGACGGGCGCTCCCTGATTGAACCACCAGAACAGTTTGGCGCAGGTGAACCGTTCGCCGCGTTCGCGGGCAATGCGCCGCGCCGCCGCATAGATCGTCTCACCTTCGATCAATCGATTCGACTGCAACCAAAACCGTACTTCGCCCGTTTCGCGGAAGAGCCAGCCGTTGCCCACGACGCCGTTCTCGGTGGGCAGTGAGCCGGCCAACATCGCCGCCTGAGCCGAGCAGGTGACGGCCGGCAGCACGCCGGCGAGCGGGGTCATCGCGCCGCTCCGCGCTAGTGCGGCGAGGCGCGGAGTGTGCGGCCCAACGTGGCGAGGAGTCAATCCGACGACGTTCAGCACACAGGCGGGTCGCAATGGCACAGGAAGTTCGTCTTCAATTCGCTCGCGGCTGTTTCGCGGCGGGGCGGCCGGCGCGAGTGGTTGAATTGCCCGAACTGGTTGCCGCGGGCCGGTCCGTTTGTTCGAGCAGTTTGCCTGCCAGCTCGCGCACGATCACGTCCGAGTCGGCCAGGGCCATCTCGCGGAGGCGGTCGATGCACTCGTCGCCGCCGAGCCGGCCCAGAGCGCGAGCCGCCTCGGCCCGTACCGTGGCGTCCACGTCCTGACTCAATTGCGTGAGCCAGACCACGCGATCGACGGCCACGCTGTCCACAATGTACTTCGGCGCCTCGGCCCGCACCAGCGGCGATGGATCGGTGGCCCGCGTCGCCAGTGCGATCTGTTCGCGGCTAAGTCCGCGGCCAGTGAGCACCAGGTCGGCCGCCGCACGCACGCCTGAACTCGGGTCGCGCAGCATCGTCAGCACGTCCTCGCTGGTCAACAGTTCCTGGCGATCGGAGAGTGCGAGCAGCATCGCCCGCCGGACGGCCGGCGAACCATCGTTCAACAGGGCCAGGCCGCGAGCCGCCTCTGAGTCGATCGGCGCCGAAACGACCGCGACGCCGGCCGCCGCACGAACCTGAGCGTCGGACGAGCGCGTCAACTCGACGCAGCGCACGTGCAGTTCCGCCTTCCACGAACCAAGCGTCTTGCGCATTGCCGGCGAGTCGATGTTCGGCGGCGCCCACTCCCAGCAGGCCCGCACGATCTCGAGCGCCCTGAGTTGCACATCGCGCGACGGGTCGGCCATCGCCGAGCCGAGCAACCGTTTCGCCGGCGGCAACAGCATGGTCCAGCAACTCGTTTCGTGCACCTCGAACCAACCCAGCACGTCGGCCAGCAGAGCCAGTCCGAGGCGCCGCGTCGGCGTATCCAGGCTCGGGAACTTCGGCGCGAGACATTGCACGGCGAACGCCATCGACAGCGGCGCCGAGTCGGCCTTGGCGGCGATCAATTGCTCCATGTGTTGCCGCAACTGGCCGGCGGCCGCAGCGGACTCGGTGGGGTTGACGAGCGACCCGACGAGGCCGCGAATCAACTGAGCGTCCGCGGCCGGCAGCATTCGTTCGATGGCGTCCGTCTGCGGCGCTGCAACCGGCGTCGGCGCCGACCGCCCGAACGGCAACCACCGCGACGCCGCGTACGCCGAACCGATCGCGACGAGTACGACAGGCGCGAGCCAAACCCAACCCGACCGCGACTTCCGTGTCTGCGCGTCCGACATCTGTTTGCCCTCGCAACTTGGCCGAGAAATGGAGCGGCATGATACGACAGCCGCCGAATGAGGCAAGACGAACCGCGGGGAACGCCGGGTGTGCGACGCGCCTTGTGCGGGTTGTCTGACCCGGAGCACAGCGGACCGCACGTGCCGACCTAAATGGCCTTGCGTGATCCTGGGAGTCCGCAGGGACAGTAGCCCGACGCGCCAGCGAGGGACCGGGCCTGATTTCTTGTGATTTCGCCATGTGCTCCCTCGCTGGCGCGTCGGGCTACTGTCCCAGAATCGTGCAAGGCTATTTAGCGCCAGCGGGCCGTGAGTCGAGGCGGCAGGTCGCGATTGGTGCGCGGATGGGCCAGCAGCAGGGCGCCGTCATTGTCGGCGATGGTGAAAATGTGATCTATCACCGCGCCCAGGACGGCGCGGCGAGGACCGGAGAGTCGCAGGTTGACCGTCTCATCCGGCTCGGCGATGCGATCGTTGACGATCCGCAGGTTGATGAACAGCGTGGTCACGCCCGGCCGGAACCGCAGTTTGCCCTTGCCGCGGCGGAAGTCGCGACCGCTCGCTGTGCCGCCGGCGACTGCGTAGTTCACGACCACGGTCTCGTCCGACGGCGTCGAGAGCGAGACCGCGATCATCGTGGTCGGCACACCCTCGTTGCCCTCGGACGCGGTCGCACCGAACGCGACCTGGGCAATCTCGCGGAAGCTTGCTGTGAACGTTGTGTCCGCAGCCGGCGTCGTGATGTTGTGTGTCGCCGCTCCGCCGTCCGACCACGAGTCGAACACAAACGTTCGCCCGCCCAGTATCTGAGGCGTGGTCGCGCCGATCGACCGGATCAGGCCTTCGACACCCGTCGTCGATTGCGGCGCGGCCAGCGGTTGGCCGTCGAGCGTCAACTCCAGGCCGGCGGGGTCGGTCGCCAGCGTGATGTTCGACGTGAGCGGCGTCACGTCGCGCGTACGGGTGTCGGTGAGGCCGAAGGCGTCGCGCACGGTGAGCGTGATGCGATAAAACACGTTGGCCGCCGTCTCGCCCTGAGTCGGAATGGTGAACGAGCCGTCGGTGATGCCGCCCGTGGCCTGCATGAACGGGTGTACGTGATCGGCATGGTGAAAGTCTACTCGCCACGTGAACGCATCGGCCGCCAGGGTGCCGTCTTCAGGGTCGACGCCGGCGCCGGCGAAGTTGATGGTGTCGCCCGCGCGGTACTGCGCGCCGGCCGCCGGCGCCGTAATCGTGCCGGTGGGCGGTTGGTTCTCGGTCACGGTGAGCGTCGCCGCATTGCTCAGTGCGTCGCCGAACTGGTTCGACACCATCACGCGGAACATCGCGCCCGAGTCGGCGAGCGTGGGGGACTGGATCGTGAAACTCGATTGGGTCGCGCCGTCGATGTTGTCGCCGTCGCGCTGCCACTGGTAACTCAGCGGCGCCGTTCCGCTGGCTGTGACGCTGAACGATGCTTGCTGGCCGACGACGACCGTGCGGTTTGCCGGGTGCTGACTGATGCTCGGCGCCGCCTTGGCCGTGTAACGTATCTGGTACACCTCGCCCGCCGGAAACCCATTGCCGGTGTTGCGCGCCAGGTAGTAGAGGTTGCCGGCCGTGTCCACTTTGAGATCAACGAAGCCGGGGAAGCCGCTCGGCTCGGGCGCGGCAAACTCGCTCGCCGCACCGCCGGGCATGTCGAGCCGCCAAATCCAACCGCTGCAGTAGTCGGCGAAGAAATAGTCGCCCTCGTACTCGGCCGGGAACTGCTGAGTGGTCGGGTTGTAGAACGCGCCGCCGGAGATCGCGCAGCCCGTTGGGTCGCCCGCGTCGTGTTGGTAGGCGAAGAGCGGACTGCGAAACGCCTGGTTGTTCGTCGGACCTTCGGTGGTGGGCCACCCGTAGTTCGATCCGGCGATGCCGTCGTTCACCTCCTCCCACGTGTTCTGTCCGACATCGTTGATGAAGATGCGTCCGGTGCCGGGCTGCACGGCAAACGTGAACGGGTTGCGCAGGCCGGTCGCCCAGATCGCGCGGTTGGCTCCGCCGGCCGTGCCGAAGAACGGGTTGTCGGCGGGGATCGTGCCGTCGGCGTTGATCCGCAGCATCTTGCCGTGGCGCGTCGCAAGCGACTGCGAGTTGGCCCCGTCGGCGTTGTCGCCCACAGCGACGTAGAGCTTGCCATCGCCGCCGAAGTGAATCGCGCCGCCGTTGTGATTGGTCGCGCCGCTGAGGTTGTTCAGTTCCAGGATTACCTGCTCGCTGCCGGCCACAGCGACGTCGCCGTTTGCGGTGAACCGGCTGACGCGGTTGTGCTCCGGCGAACCGGGGACGGTGTAGTAAAGATAGACGAACTGGTTCTGTGCGAAGTCGGGATCGAACGCAACGCCCAACAGGCCGCGTTCGCCGCTCAAATCAACGTTGAGCGCAACGAACGGCGTACCCAGCAGCGCGCCGTTCTTGACGACGCGCAGCTCGCCGCCTTGCTCCGCCACGAACAGCCGTCCGTCGGGCGCGAACTCCATGGCCGTCGGGTCATCGAGACCGGCGGCGAACACCGACTCGGCAAACCCCGGCGGCAACACCACCGGCACTTCGCGGCGCTCGAGCGATTCGAACGACAGCCGACGCGACGGCGGGCGGCGACGATGAAAAGAAGTTCGAGCGAGAATACTACCGAAAAGACTGGCTGCCATGCTGGTCCCTTGCCATGATCACCCCGCCGACAGCGCTGGGCTGCCGGTCTCGACCGACACAGGTTATCATGGTCGCGATGCGTCCGGTAGACGCGCGGTAGGAACGGTGGTCAATCGTCAATCGTCAATGGTCAATCGATCGCTGCTCCGACCGCTGATCACTAACTACCGCTCCACATTGAAAGGGGTCCGAATTCGTTTAACCCGCAGCCGCAGGCGAGGCACAACAAGCGCCAGCCATGCCTCGCCTGCGGCTGCGGGTTAAACGACCGAGGCCGATTTCAGACCCTATTCAATGCGGCGCAGTACTTTCAAGGAAGTCGTAGTGCAGGCGGCTCGCCTGCGGCTTCCTTTGACGACATTGCAGGCGGGCCGCCTGCACTACGCTAACGATTGACCATTGCCCACCGAGTCGACGACCCATGACCGATCTCTCATTGCTGCTTTTCTGTGCCATGGCGGCCCAGCCTGGGCAAGTCGACTTCGTGCGCG
Organism: Planctomycetia bacterium; assembly: GCA_036758585.1. Lineage (GTDB taxonomy): Bacteria > Planctomycetota > Planctomycetia > JALXBF01 > JBGPMX01 > DAIOWH01. Next base: position 15,152 of record DAIOWH010000052.1, on the reverse strand, counting down.
ATGTCAAGCCTGTTCTCGCGCGGCACTGCCTGAAGTGCCACGGCGGCGCCAAGCGCAAGGGCGGCCTTTCGATCGACTCGCGCGAGTCGCTGCTCGCCGGGGGCGACAGCGGTCCGGCAGCGGTCGTGGGCAAGAGCGACGAGAGCCTGCTCATCGAACTCGTTGCCGGACGCGACGCGGCGCGCATCATGCCCGCCGAGGGCGATCGCCTGTCGGCCGACCAGATAAGGCTGCTCGCGACGTGGATCGACCAGGGCCTCGCGTGGCCCAAGGGATTCAGTTTCTCGACGCTGAAGAGGGCGCCACTCGCGCCACGCCGACCGGAGTTGCCGCACGACGAGGCCGGCGCGAAGTCGGACAACCCGATCGATCGATTGCTGCGCCCCTACTTCGCGATGCAGCAGTTCGATGCGCCGCCGGTCGTCACCGACGGCGTCTTCGCTCGCCGTGCGTATCTCGACCTGGTCGGCCTGGTGCCCACGCCCGCCCAGGTCGCCGAGTTCGAATCGGACCGGGCCGCCGACAAGCGGGCGCGGCTCGTGCGCCGGCTACTCGACGGCCGCGAGGCGTATGCGACACACTGGCTCACGTTCTGGAACGACGCGTTGCGGAACGCCTATCGCGGCACGGGATTCATTGATGGAGGCCGGCAGCAAATCACCGGCTGGCTGTATCGGTCGCTCTACGAAAACAAGCCGTACGACAAGTTCGTCCACGAGTTGATCAGCCCGGTGAGCGGCTCGGAAGGATTCACCAAGGGACTCGTTTGGCGCGGCGTAGTGAACTCGAGCCAGACGCCGCCGATGCAGGCCGCTCAAAACCTCTCGCAGGTGTTCTTGGGCACGAATCTCAAGTGTGCGTCGTGCCACGACAGCTTCGTGAACTACTGGAAGCTGTCCGATGCCTACGCTTTGGCGGCGGTCTTCGCCGACGGGCCGATCGAGATTCATCGCTGCGACAAGCCGACGGGCGAGATCGCGCGGCCGGCGTTCATCTTTTCCGAGTTGGGCAAGATCGACGGCGATGCACCGCGCGCGGAACGGATGCGCCAGCTCGCCGACCTCGTCGTCAGCCCGGCCAACGGGCGTTTTTCGCGGACGATCGTCAATCGGCTGTGGGGGTGGTTCTTCGGTCGCGGCCTGGTAGAGCCGCCCGACGACATGGATCAGGATCCGTGGCACACCGATCTCGTCGATTGGCTTGCCGCCGATCTGGTCGAGCATGACTACGACCTGAAGCACACGATGCAGTTGATCGCAACGTCGCGAGCGTATCAGTTGCCGTCGGTGGGCGCGGCGAAGCCTGACGAGCGTTCGTTCGCGTTTCGGGGTCCGGTCGTACGGCGCATGACGGCCGAGCAGTTCGCCGACGCGATCGGGCGCGTGTTGCGAGTGCCGCGAGAGGCGGGTTCAGACGCGTTCACGATCGACGGTCGGGGCCAGGGCGGGCAATTGGCGGCAGTGGCCCGGGTGCTGCGCGGCGACGCTCCAACCGGCGTCGCGGCGAAGTGGATCTGGAACGACAAGTCGGCGGCCGGCGCCGCGCCCGGCGGCGGAGTCTACCTGCGCAAGACGTTCGACCTGCCGGCGCAGGCGGTGCGCGCCGCCGCCGTGGTTACGTGCGACAACCAGTTCACGCTTTGGGTGAACGGGCGTCAGGCGGCCGCGAACAACCAGTGGAATCAGCCGCGCTCGGTCGACCTGACCAAGCACCTAGTCGCGGGCCGCAACGTGATCGCCGCGCACGCGATCAACTGGCCCGACGCCGAGACCAAGAGCGGTCTGGAGATCCGAGGCCCGAACCCGGCCGGGTTCATTTTTCACGCCGCGATCCAGATCGACGCCAAGACCGCGGTCGAACTGGCAAGCGACGCGAGTTGGCTCTGGACCAAGAAGCCGTCCGCCGGCTGGGAGCAACCAGAGTTCGACACGGCCGGCTGGCAGCACGCGGCGGAGATCGGCGACGCGGGCGCCGCGCCCTGGGGCATGGCGGACAAACTTGTCGCCACGCGCGTCGGTTCGCTCGGTCTTGTGCGATCGTCGTTGCTCGCCGACGACGCTCTGGTTCGCGCGCTGGGTCGGCCGAATCGCGAGCAGGTCGTCACCCGCCGCGAGTCGATCGCCACCACGCTGCAGGCGCTCGAACTGACGAACGGGCAAACGCTCGATGACCTCGTGGAGCGCGGTGCGCGGCAGTGGCTGGGCGACTCGCCTGCCGAGCCGGATGCACTCGTCGATCGCATCTACCGGGCGGCCCTTGGCCGAGCGCCGACGAAACAGGAAGCGGGCATCGCCGTTGAGCTGCTCGGGTCGCCGGTCACAGCGGCCGGACTTGAAGACTTTCTGTGGACGGTTACGATGCTTCCAGAGTTTCAGTTGATACACTGACCCGCGAGAACTGATCTGCCACAGAGACCTTGACCTATGAGTGCAGCTCTGAAGTCGACCCTTGTGTCGGTGGAAGGCTACTTGGCTGGTGAGTTGGTCTCGCCGGTGAAGCACGAGTACCTCGGCGGCGTGGTCTACGCTATGGCCGGGGCGAACAACCGGCACAACCTAATCGCCAGCAACGCGCTGGGCGCCCTGCACGCCCGACTGCGCGGGCGGCGCTGCCGGCCATACAATTCGGACACGAAAATCCGGATCCGGCTTCCGTCGCAGATTCGGTTCTACTACCCCGACTTGTCCGTGGTGTGCCGGCCGAACCCGCAGACGGATTCGTTTCAGGACGATCCAGTCGCGATTGTGGAAGTGGTTTCGCGGACTACGCGACGGATTGACCGCGGGGAGAAACGTGATGCGTACCTGGCGATCCCGTCGCTCTCGGCCTACCTGATCGTCGAGCAAGAGTCGCCGACCATCGAGGTCTACCGTCGCGGCGAACAGGGGTTTGTGCCCGAGAGCTACTCGGGCTTGGAGGCGGTGATTCCGCTCGGCGAAATCGAAACGGAACTGCCGCTGGCGGAGGTGTACGACGGCGTCGAGTTTTCACCCGAGGAAGGCGATGAGAGCAATTGAACGGGCCGGCACACGTCGGGATTTTCTGCGGCACGCGAGCGCGGCGACGATGGCCGCGCTGGCGGCTGGCGCGCCGCGCCCGATCTGGGCCGCGGACGGTCCGGGAGGCAAGGCCTCTGCCGATTCGGTGATCGTGCTCTGGATGGCCGGCGGCATGGCGCACACCGAGACGTTCGATCCGAAACGTCACAAGCCGTTTGAGTCGGGCATGAAGTCGCATGACGTGCTGAGCACGTTTCCGGCCATCGACACCGCCGTCGATGGGATCAAGTTCTCGGAGGGGCTCGAGAAGACCGCGGCCGTGATGGACCGCGGCACGCTGGTGCGATCGCACATCGTGGGCGACCTCGGCAAGATCTTGCACTCGCGTCATCAGTATCACTGGCACACCGGTTACGAGCCGCCGCAGACGGTCGCGGCGCCGCACCTGGGCGCGTGGATCGCGCACATCCTCGGTCCGCGCGATCCGGCCGTGCCCGCGTTCATCGACATCGGCCAAGGTTATGAGGGCAACGGCGAGGCCGAGGAGCTGAAGGCGTTTCAGACCGCTGGATTCCTGGGCAGCGAGTTCGGCCCGTTCCGCGTGCCCGACCCGACCCAGGCCGTCGCCGCCGTGCGACCGCCGCGCGGCATGACGCTCGCTCGGTTCGAGAACCGCTACCGAGCCTATCGCAAGCTGGTCGACGCCAGCCCGGTCGGCCGGCACGGCAGCGATTATCAGCAGGAGTCGCTGATCCGATCGCTCGATAATGCGTATCGATTGCTCAGCTCGCCCGCGGCCCAGGCGTTCGACCTGTCGCTCGAACCGAAGGATCTCTTCAACCGATACAACACCGGCAAGTTCGGCCTGGGCTGCTTGCTCGCGCGGCGGCTGATCGAGGTGGGGGCGCGGTTCATCGAGGTTTCGACCGAGTACGTTCCGTTCCTGGGCTGGGACACGCACGACAACGGTCACACGCGGCTGGCAACGATGAAGCAGATGATCGACGGACCGATCGCGCAGCTCGTTCTCGACCTTGAAGACCGCGGCCTGCTCGCCCGCACCCTGATCGTGCTGGCCAGCGAATTCAGCCGCGATGTGTTGGTTGAGGGCAAGCCTGACAGGAAGGTCCCGGACCAGGTGGAACAGCCGGATGTGATCGCCGAGTTGAAGCACTATGGCATGCACCGCCACTTCACGGGCGCCGGCAGCGTGCTGCTGTTCGGCGGCGGCATTCGACGCGGCTTGCTCTACGGACGGACCGCGGACGAACGGCCGTGCACAACGATCGAGAATCCCGTGACAATCCCCGACCTGCACGCCACGATCTATCGTGCCCTGGGCATCTCGCCCAAGCATGCCGTCGAGGTCGAGCAGCGCCCGTTCTACGTGACTCCGGACGGCCACGGCCGCCCGATCCTGGCGCTGTTCGCGTAGCCACTGGTTCATTGCGTCGCGCTTTGGCTATCCCGCTGTGCGAACCCGCTCCCGTAGGCGAAATCCGCGGTTTCGCTCTCGCGTCGAATCGCGAACCTGTTATACTCCGCTCCCCTACTCTCCACCGTTCTTGTCGAGCGAAAACTAGACCATGAGTTCGGAACTAGTCACCGTGTCGGATGAGGAGCGACCCAAGAGCCGATGGGCCTTCGGTCTCGATTGGCCGACGACGATTGGATTGGCTCTGATTCATGTGGGAATGTTGGCCGCCCCGTTCTTCTTCACGTGGAAGGCCGTCGTGCTGGCCGTCGTGCTGATTTGGGCGACCGGCGGCGTGGGAATCTGTTTGGGTTATCATCGGCTGCTCACGCACCGCAGCTTCGAGACATACCGGCCGATCCGGTGGGTCATCGCTTGCATCGGCACGCTGGCGGGCCAGGGTCCGCCAATCACTTGGATATCGACTCACCGCAAGCACCATCGATTCAGCGATGAGGACGACGATCCGCATTCGCCGCGACATGGACCGTGGTGGAGCCATGTGCTGTGGCTGACTCCAAAGCACAGCCAGTGGTATCACGCCCGTCGCGATCGCCGCTACGCGCCGGACGTGCTGCGCGAACGATTCATGCGGTTCCTGAGCCGCAGCTATCTGTGGTGGCACATCGGCGCAGGCATGGTCACATTCGCCGTCGGCTGGCTGGGCTGGGACTTGTACACCGGCGTCTCGTTCCTGGTGTACGGGATGTTCGTGCGATTGGTGTATGTCTTCCATGTGACTTGGTTCGTGAATTCGGCCACACACATTTGGGGTTACCGTACGTATGAAACGTCGGACAACAGCCGCAACCTGTGGTGGGTCGGCCTGCTCGCGTTTGGCGAGGGTTGGCACAACAATCATCACGCCTTTCAGCGTGTGGCCCGGCATGGCCAGCGATGGTGGGAGTTCGACGTCACGTACATCATGATCTGGTTAATGGAGCGGGTCGGCCTTGCCTGGGACGTAGTGAGAGATCTGCCCCGCAGCGCGACCAGATTGTCGGAACCCGCTCAATCTGAGGCGGCGTGACCTGTCGCGTGCCCGATTGAACCGTCCCCCACTGTGTGGCTAGAATCCTGCGCCCCCGACCCGCGCGGAGATTCCTCGCATGAAGAACGCCTCACCGGAGTTCGATGCATACATCGCCCAATCGGCCCCGTTCGCTCGGCCGATCCTGAAGAAGATTCGATCGCTGTTTCACAAGGCATGCCCCGAAGTGCAGGAAGTGATGAAGTGGAGCGCCCCGCACTTTGAGTACAAGGGTCTTCTCGGCAGCATGGCGGCGTTCAAGCAGCACGTGAGCTGGGGGTTCTGGAAAGCGGGCCTGATGAACGACCCCAAGGGCCTACTGATCGGCGTAGGCAACACGGCAATGGCCGCGGCCAAGGTGACGAACGTCAACGACCTGCCCGACGACAAGACGATCATTGCTTACATTCACGAAGCGGTCCGCCTCAACGATGAAGGTGTCAAGGTACCGCGACCGAAGGCCAGCGAGAGGAAGGAACTGGTCGTACCTGATGATCTCGCCGTCGCGCTCAAGAAAAACAAGAAGGCGCTCGCGACGTTCAACGGTTTCAGCTACAGCCACAAGAAAGAGTACGTGGAGTGGATCGTCGGGGCGAAGCAGGAGGCCACTCGCCAACGACGGCTGGCCACGGCCATCGAGTGGCTGGCGGAAGGCAAGTCGCGAAACTGGAAGTACGAGCGCCATTGCTGACAACGGACGCAACCATCCGGTCCGCCCATGGGCCGCCATCACCGACCGCAGGCCCCTCTCAATACTCTCGCTTCTTGTTGATGCCCGGCTGCGGCACTGGATACTTGCCGCTGGCGAGGGCTTGAAGCGGCGCGGGCGAGTTCATGGTCAGCTTGTCCACGTTCGGGGCGAGTTCGTGGTCGTGAGCGAGCGCCTCTTCGTACGTCACGACCTGACCGGTGTGGGCGGCCATGCGGCCCATCGCGGTGACCAGGCTCGCCTCGGCGCCGCGCCTAGCCTCGTTGTACGGCCGGTCTTCGCGGATCGCCTGCAGCAGGTGGTCCCATTCGAGTTGGTATGGATTTGGCTCCTTGTCGCCATACCTCCAAACGATGTCGTCGCTCACAAAGTTGTGCCCCTTGAAGATACGACAGCGCGCCGGCGTGTGGCCGGACGTCGAAATGGTAGCCGCACACTTGCTGCCGTGCGCGTAGCTGGCAAACTCGTTGTGGCAGCCGGTGACGCAGCGTCCTTCGAGATAGAGCTTCGTGCCGTCGGCGAAAGTGTATTCGACCGAGTAGCTGTCGAAATTCTGGTCGATGTTGTCCTCGCGATAATGCCGGCCGCCGATCGCCTTGGCCGACACCGGCCAGGCGTCTTTCATCCAGCAGCACTCGTCGATGTTGTGGATGTAGAAATCGCTGAAGCAGCCGCCGCTGGCCCACAGGAACGCGTGAAACTCGCGAACCTGATAGAGTAGCTCGCTCATGTCGTCCGGTTTCTTGGGTACGAAGGCGTGGCCGATCGGTCCGTGCATGCGATAGGCCCGCATCAGCACGATGTCTCCGATCTCGCCCCCCTTGATGCGGTCGTAAAGTTCCTGGCGCGCCGCGCAGTGACGGCACATCAGGCCGACGGCCACTTTGATGTTTTTGGCCGACGCCTCCTCGGCCAGCGCCAGCATCTTGCGAGTGCTCGGGCCGTCGACCGTAGTCGGCTTTTCCATGAACACGTTCAGCCCTTTTTCGATAGCGTACGCGAACATCGGCCATCGAAACGCGGGAGGCGTGGTCAGCAGCACCACGTCGCCGGGCTTCAGGCAATCCATCGCGTGCTTGTATCCGTCGAAGCCGATGAACTTGCGGTCGTCCGGTACGTCGACGGCGTTGGTATGTTCCTTCTTGATGCTGTCGAAACTGGTGCCGAGCCGATTGGGAAACACATCCGCCATGGCGACGAGTGTGGTCGGGCCGTTCTTGGGATCGACCGACAGGGCGTTGTTCGCCGCTCCGGTGCCGCGCCCGCCACAACCGACCAGGGCGAGTTGGATCGTGTTGTTCTCGCCCGCGTGAACATGTGGAAGGGCCACGCCGGCCAGGGCCGTGCCGGCGGCGACCTGCCCCGATGTCTTCAAAAGTTGCCGTCGTGTCATGTTCGATGTCGTGCTCATCGCGGGTGTCTCCCTTGTCTCGTGGATACTGGCAGGCAGGACCGAAGCTCAGCGGCGTCGGCGAGGTTCCATGATACTGCGGCGGCTTGGCAATGTCATGGCGGACTTGGCGCTCAGCGATTCGGGTGCATGACCGCGCTTTCGCAGCTTCGCGCAGCGGGGGAGAGCGCATCGCGTGCCACCCTTGCCTCGGAGGTGGACCCCGATTGTTGGGCGTCGGTTCATGCAGATTCCTGCGCCTCGCCATCGTTCGCCCTCGTGGCTCACTGGAATCCCAAAACCAAGACTTCACTTGCTTCCGGTTGTGTCACTCCCTATGGTCGGCGCCGGCGGGGCACAATCCGACAAGGGATAACCGGGCCGACGGTGCGTCGATGACCCTCCGATATTTGGCAGGCGACCAGCCCTGGGCCCGACGGCGACAGCGAGCGAATGAAAACAGACGCGGAGTATGCCTGTGAGCTGGACCGAGACGACGAACTCGCCCCCTTCCGCGATCAGTTCATCATCGACCACGACGACCTCATCTACCTCGACGGCAACTCGCTGGGCCGGCTGCCTCGGCGGACAGCAGGGCGAATCGCCGAAGTAACTGGCCATGAGTGGGGCGGGCGACTTGTCCGCGGCTGGACCGACGGATGGTTCACCGCGCCGCAACGCATCGGCGCGAAGATCGCCCGGCTCATCGGGGCCGAACCCGACGAGGTCATCGTCGCGGACTCCACGTCGGCCAACCTTTTCAAGCTGGCGGTGGCCACGCTTCAGTGCCGGTCGGATCGGCGTGCAATCGTCACCGATGATCTGAATTTTCCCTCCGACCTCTACGTGCTTGACGGCGCGATCAGGCTCTGCGGGCCCGGCCATCGTCTGACGGTCGCCAGGTCGCCCGACGGCATATCGCTACCACTCGCGGAGCTGACTGGCCGGATCGGTCCCGACACGGCCTTGGTGGCACTGACGCACACGGCGTTCAAGAGCGGCTACGTGCACGACATGGCCGCGATATCGAGCGCGGCGAGACGGGTCGGAGCGTGGTCGCTGTGGGACCTGAGTCATTCGGTCGGCGTGATGCCGATCTCGCTCGGCGAGTTGGGCGTCGAGCTGGCGGTCGGTTGCACCTACAAATACCTAAACGGCGGCCCCGGCGCGCCGGCGTTCCTGTTCGTCCGGCGCGACCTGCAAGACAAACTGCTGAACCCGATTTGGGGCTGGTTCAGCGCTCGCGGCCAGTTCGATTTTGCCCTGCAATACTCGCCCGATTCGGGCATGCGGCGGTTCCAGACCGGCACGCCGCCGATCCTGTCGCTGTCGGCGGTGGAGCCAGGTGTGGACCTGGTGCTCGAAGCGGGCGTCGACCGCATCCGAGCGAAGTCGGTGCGACAGACCGAGTACCTCATCGAACTGTGGCGCGAGCTACTCCAGCCGCTCGGCGTGAGACTAAACTCGCCCCTTGACCCGGCCCAACGCGGCTCGCACGTATCGCTTGGCCACGTCGAAGGCTTGCGCATCGCCCGGGCGCTCGTCGACGCCATGAAGGTGATCCCCGATTTCCGTGCACCCGACAACATCCGGTTCGGCGTCTCACCACTCTACACGTCGTTTCAGGAACTGCACGAGGCCATAACGCGGTTCCGGCGAGTGCTCACCGAACGACTCTACGAGAAGTATCCAACTGACCGACCGGTCGTCACATGAGTAGAAAACCTAGTATCGGGATACTGTGATAGAGGTTTGGTTGATTGTGTGAAGCCCGTGAAGGTTGCAATCGGGCAGCGTTGGTCAACGGCGTTCCATTGAAGCCTCTTGTGGATCTTCGATCAGCAACTTGATTTCGTCCGAATTCCCACGCAACTCCGGCGCGTACATCGCGCTGGCTCGTGTGGGCAACGCGGCGAAGCGGCCGGGGATTTCGGCGCGGAGGCGGTAGGCGACGGAGTGCTTGCCGCGCGGGAGGGCCCGGACGAAGAAGGTGACGCGCTCGTCGCGGAGTTCCATGTAGGCGCCGAGGCCGCCCGAGCCGGGTGAATAGCCGCTGCGGAGATCGACCGGCTCGAAGCCGGCGGCCTTCATGTCTTCGAACATCAGGTACTCGTAGTCGTTCTTCGAGTCGATTTCGAGTTCGATCTCGACGAGGTCGCCCGATTTGAGCGTGGCGAGGTTCGGGAGTTCCTGCCGTTCGTACTTTTCGACGCGCTGTTTGACGGCCTGGCCCTTCGAGCCGGCGACGTCGATCGTTTTGTCCACCGGAATGAGTTTGTAATACTTGCGGAGAACCTTCACTTCGAGGCCGGCGCGGGTGATGTGGTCTTCGAGCGTGAAGTTGGTGAGGTAGCCGTTCCAGTAGAGCGGGCCGCGGCCACGCTTCTTGAATTCGATCGTGTGCTCGCCGGTCTCGACCGCGTCGCCGGTCAGCACGAGCTTGTTGTCGAACGTGAACAGGTTTTCGGCCGTGATCGCGATTTCCTTGTGCCGCTTGCCGTCGATCCAGATTTCGAGCGTGAGGTCGGGCTTGTCTTCGCCGCTGGCTTTGAGGAAGTCGGCGAACGCCTCGATCGCGACGGCGGTGTCGCGGGTCGAGTTCCAGTAGGTCGCGTGCTTGCGGTTGTTGAGCAGGTATTTCACCAGCCGCGCGGTCGTCTCGCCTTTGGGGTCGGTCCGCGCGAGCAGTTTCAGGTAATAGGCGTTCGCCTCAATCGAGCTGCCGTACCAGTACCACCAATAGTTGTCTTCCGGCAGGCGGAGGTACGCGGTCTGGTTCTCGTCGTCTTGCACCACGAACTGCTCGATGTTCCGCAGGATCATGTCGAGCTTTTCCCGCTCGCCCGCCCCCTGTTTTTCGAGGGCCAGTCCGAACATCGCCTTCGCGTAGACTGCCAGGTGCGTGCGATCGCGATAGAGGAAGTCGCGCATCTCGGCGAGATCGTGGGGCAGGCTGCCAGCCTGCCCGGGTCCTTTCTGCGCCGCCGGCAGGCTGGAAGCCTGCCCTACGGTGCCGTCTGGCAGGCTAGCAGCCTGCCCCACGGTGGCGTCCACGAGCACCATGTAGACGAATGCGTCGAGGTTGTCGGCGAACTGTTTCGCCGGCTGCTTCGGGTCGATCGGCTTACCGTCGCGCCAATTCTTGAGGCGGCGGATTTGTTCGGCTTGATAATTCTTAAGCCACGCGACGCCGCGATCGAGCACGCCGGGGACGAGTGCCACGTCGTTTTGCTGAGCGACCTGCAGGCCGTGTACGACGACGGCCGTGGTGTGCGGCCAGGAGCGTTCGCCCCAGCCGGAGAACCAGCCCCAACCGCCGTCGGAAAGTTGCATCTCGGTGAGCCGGTTCACGCCGGCCTTCACCATGTCGCGGACCTCGGCCTCGTCGAACACCGGGTTGCGGTCGAATCGTTGCCACTGTCTCGCCCGGTCGCGGTCGTCGCCGATTTCCTGCGCGTTTAGGTTGGTTCGCTTCTCGCCGATCGCCTTCAGGTCGAGGCCCATGTTCATGAGCACTTTCTGCGTGATGACCGTCGGCAGGAACCGGTTCAGCGTCTGTTCGGTGCAGCCGTACGGGTACTCTGCCATGTACGGCAGCGCATCGACCATCGCGGCGGCGAGCGTCGGCGAGTATCGGATTTCGAGCCGCGTCTGTTCCGGCCGGCGTTCGGCCGGCACGCGCACGGTGAACCTACCGCCGTCTTGCTGCGGGCGGATCGCACCGGCCCACGATTCGGTCTTGAGCATCCCGTGGACGTAAACCGGGAACCGCATCTCCATCGCGTCGGAGTCTTCGTCGGTGAGTGCCTTCATGCGCACGACCGCCTCGCCTTCGTCCGTCACGCGCACGCGGAAATCGACACGAGCCTCGCCGCCGGCGTCGATTTCGATCGTGCGCGAGGAATCGCCAAGGATGGTGAGTGGCAAATCATCCGAACGCTTGTTTAACCCGTAGCCGAAGGCGAGGCCCGTGTCCGCATCAATCCTCGCCTGCGGCTGCGGGTTAAACGAGCGCGCGACGGCGACTTGACCGTCGAGTTCCAACTCGACGCGCACGGACTTCTTGTTTTTCAGGTAATTGTGTACGTTCGCCGACAGGACGACTTCGTCCTTCTGCACGAAGAACCGCGGGGCTTGCAGGCGGACGATGAGGTCCTTTTTCGTAACGACCTCGGCGTCGCCCTGGCCGACCTTGGTGCCGTGGCCCATGCCCCAGACGCGGACCTTCCAGGTCGTGAGCGATTCGGGCATGTCGAGCGACACGTCGGCCGTGCCGTCTTCGCGCGTGGTGAGTGCGGCGACCCAGAGCGCGGTGTCGGCGAAGTTTTTGCGCACGGTCGGCTGCACGAGCGGAGCGCCGGGTTCTCCGCCTTCGCTCTTTTTCGCGAGTTCGCGACCGAAGTACGCATCCGCCTTACTCTCCATCGGCGCCGAGGCAGCTTCCGCCGCCGGGGCGCCGGGCGCCCGGCGTGCGCCGCCGAACCCGGCCGCGTCGCCCGGCCCCGCGCCGCGGAGCCGCGTGGCCGTCTGAGCCTTGACGCCCAGGAACATGTCGTTTTGCTCTTCCAACTCGTCCGCGACTAGGTGTCCGAACACGCCGAGGCTCGCCATCGCGAGTTCGCCCGACTTGAGCAGATTGTGGAAGTAGCGGTCGAGGCTCGACTCGGTGTGCGGCTGATGGTGACGACGCCACTCCCAGAAGAATTTCCTGATCTCCGGCACGTTCGAGCCCCCGCTGATGTACTCGACCGACTTGTCGTAGATCGCGACGACCGTCGAGCCGACGAACGGCTTGCCCGCGTGGTCGGTCACCTTGAGTTTCACGCCGGCTTTCTGGCCCGGTTTGTACGCGTCGCTGGATGGCTCGGCCGCGACGTTAAGCACTCGCTTCTCCGGCGGGACGACGATCTCCTTCGTCTCGCTGTAGAGCTTGCCGCCGGAGATGGTCATCGCCTCGACGAAGAAGTTCGGCATGTCTTTCATTGCAACGTCGATTTCTTCGAGCGTACTCTTGCCCTTGAGCTTCATCAGTTTGGGCGGCAGGTACACGCCGTTCGTTGGCCGCACGAACAGCAGCACGGTGCTGCCGACGCGGTTCGTGTTGATCTGAAGTTTGAGCTTCTCGCCCGGCCGGTATTCGCGCGCGTCGGGCACGAGTTCGATGTCGTTGAATCGGAACGCGGCGCCGTCGAAGCCTTGACCGACGACGGTGAAGAGGTAGCCGCCTTCGATCGTGTGTTCGCCGAGTCGTAGTGCACGCGGCTCGCGTGCTGCTTCGGCTTCCTCCCCACGCACGCGAGCCGCGTGCGCTACGGCGGTCACGCGATAGCTCAGCCGATACTGGCCCGGCGCGGCGGCCTTGATCTGTTGTTCGGCGCGGCCCTCGGCGTTGGGATCGAGGTCCCACTTTTCGACGGACGTTTCGACCGGCGTCGAAATTGGTTTGCCGTCGGCTCCGAGGATTGGCTTGCCGTCGTCGCCGCGTTTCGGCTCGTAGGTGATCTTGAAGAGTTCGAGCTTGCCGGTGCCGGTGACCGGTTTCGAGTCGAGCGTGCGGGCGGCGAACGAGGCGCGAATCACGTCGCCCGTTCGGTAGTAGCCGCGGTGCGTCCACGCGAAGACCTTGAACGGCTTCCGCGCGACGGTGACGCTGCCCGTGCCGACGATCGTGCGACGCGATTGATCGACGACCTCGGCGGTGATCGAGTATTGATGATCGAGGTCGCCGTGGATCGCCTTGGCGACCGACGTGTCGATTTCGACCGCGACCGTGCCGTCGTCGCCGATCTCGACCTCGCGCTCGGCGACCATCTCCGGCGGCTGATGTCCGCCGCGCCACCACCACGGGATCGGCCGGCGGCAGCCCCACTTCGCCCAGCCGGGATACCAATGATAATCGTGGCCGAACCACCAGTAGCCCGGCCCGTACAGCCAATCCCAGTCGCCCGGCGGGTACCACGAGTCGGTGTGCGACGACCGCATCACCTTGTACTTCACCTTCGCATGCGTGACCGGGGCGCCGAAGTAGTACTTCGCGCGGATCGTCGCCGCGATCTTTTCGCCGAGCATTATCGGCTCGGTCGGGGCCTCGACCGTGACCTCGAACTCCGGCTTTTTGTACTCCTCGACGCGGAACGAGCCGCCGCCGTGCACGCGCTTTCCGGGATCGTTGATGACCAGCCGATAGACGCCGAGCGTGGCGTCGGCCGGCAGTTCCAACTCGCTGTCGAACCCGCCGTAGTCGTCGGCCTGGAACGTCTTGGTGAGAATCTTTTCGCCCTTCGGATTGCGAATCTCGACCGGGAACGACTGGCCGGCGTAGCTCGACGTGTCGGCCTGATCGTACTTGGCGTGCCGCACCCAGCATTTGAACTTCACCGTCTGCTTCGGGCGGTACACCGGGCGGTCGGTGATCGTGAACACCTTCGTCTGGTTGTACTCGGCGTCGTGGTAGGCCGCGGTCCAGACGTTGTTGAAGCCGAGATACGCGAGCCGGCCGTCTTTGCGCGCGGTGATGAGCCACTGCCACTCGTACTGATTGAAATTCTGCTTGAGTTCGGCGTCGGCCATGAGCGATTTGAAGTGATCGACTTGGAGCAGTCCGTCCGGGCCGGAGAACTCGGCGAAGTTGCGGGTGTGTACGCGGTAATCGTTCTTGGCGAAATTGCGGCCGCGCCACGTGAAGAACTCGACGTTCGCCTTCGCGATCGGTTCGCCGGTGACCGCGTCGGCGACGTAGTAGAGCATTTTGCCGGCGAGCGGCTTGCGGGCGATCACGGTGTCGGCGACCCAGAGGATGATGCGGCTCGTGTTGCCGTCAGCCATCTTCGCCGTGACCAGGTACGCGCCGGCCTTCTGCAGCGGCGTCGTCACCGTGATGCGGCGGTCGAAGTGCTGCGGGCGCGGATTGAGGTCCAGCGACCACTCGGCAACCTTTTCGCCGATGTACTGATCCTGGCCCTGCGTCACGAGCCGGTGGCCGATGTCGGCGATGTTGACTTTCTGCCAGTCCACTTCCTTGGTCACGCTCTTTAGGTACGCCTTCACGTCGTTGAGCAGTTTCTCGACCTTGACCGCGCGGGCCTCGAACGAGACCTTCGAGCCGTTGCGGAAACGAAACTCGACCGTGGCCCCCTGCCCCGCTGGCTGCGTCGAGATCGGCTCGAACTGGCCCCAGTTCGCGACGATCTGGTTGAGGCGCTGGTCCTTCCAGTTCTGCGGTCCCGGCCCGTACTCTTTGATGCTGCGCCGCCAGTAGTCCGCCGCCTTCGCGTACTGGCGTCGATTCTCAAGAACGTCAGCGAGCGTGTTCAGGGCCTGATCGCCGTAGCCGGTCTTCGGATCATCCGCGATCTCCTGCAAGAGTCTGATGTAATTGAACTCGTCCGGCAGCTTGAACCGCTTGATCCCGGTCGCGAGCTTCGCGATGGTTTCGTCCTCGCCGAGCGTGTGCAGCGCCCACGTGCCGGACTTCTCTTCTTTCTTAGCTCCCTCTCCCCCTGGGGGAGCGGGTTGGGGTGAGGGGTCGTCGTCCTCCGCGTACCGACCGA
>DAIOWH010000051.1:0-34294 GCA_036758585.1 Planctomycetia bacterium | reverse complement strand
TCCCTCGCTGGCGCGTCGGGCTACTGTCCCAGAATCGTGCAAGGCTATTTAGGCCGAGGGAGGGTATGCTCATGACCGTGAAGGCCCGATTTGATGGGCGCGTGTTTGTGCCGGAGTCGCCGGTCAACTTGCCCGTAGGGTACACGCTGGAAATCGCATTGCCGCCGCAGCCGGTGAGTCCGCCACCATTCGAGTCAGCGCCGCTGCTGGAACTGCTCAAGATTCTCGACCAGTTCCCAGAAAATCCGGACTGGCCAGAGGACGGAGCCGCACAGCACGATCATTACCTGTACGGGACGCCGAAGCGGCCATGATCTTCGCAGACACTGGATACTTGCTGGCGCTCAGTCAGCCCAGGGACTCGCTTCACGAGAGATCGAAGGCGTGGGCCAGAGTCGTCGGAGAACCGTTGCTCGTAACCGAATACGTTCTCTGGGAAACCGTCAACTCACTATCGAAACTCGCGGATCGACCGCGGGCACATGGCTTGGTGAATCACGTTCGCTCGGCGTCGCATTACGAAATCGTTGCGGGGTCGGCTGCCCTTTTTGACGCGGGGTTACGTCTGCAGGCCGAACGGCCGGACAAGGAATGGTCTCTCACGGATTGCATCTCGTTCATCGTCATGGAGCAGCAAGGCATTCGCCGGGCTTTGGCCCATGACCATCATTTCGAGCAAGCCGGCTTTGAAGCCTTGTTGCGTCGCGATCCACCGTGAGCCGATTGTCGGGTGCAAGAAGGGCTGAACCTTGAGTTGCTCACGTCTGAAGCATGCGCTGGATTGCGTCGATCTCACCATCCAGCCCTTCGTGCCTTAGGCTCAGCCGTTCTGCCGAGTCGATGCCTAGGCCGATCTTGACCGCGTGCTGGATGAACGGGAGTTGCCAGATCGGGCGGTTCTGGATGCGGTCTTCGGTGCCGAGCCACTTGAGCACGGCGACGCCGGTCGCGTCGGCGGCGACGCGGTCGCGGCTCGCGACGATCAGCTTGCCCGCGGCCGTGTCGCCGCTCGACGGGCCGCCGAACACGAACGACTCCGTGCCGTCCAGAATGTTCAGCGCCGGCGTGACGCCCAGGTTCAGTTCGGCGATGCGGTTCACAAACGGCGCGATCTCCTTGGCCTCGGCCGCCGGGTCCTTCTTGGTCCCGCGCCGCCGGCTGGCCGAACGCTTCTGGTCGAACAGGCTGCCCTCGCCGACCCACGCGCTGTGGAACTCCCTGCGCGCTCGGTGGTGGCTCATGCCGACGAACGCCTTCATCGACATCGTAAACCACGCCTGGAAGTGCGTCTTGATCACAGGCACGTTGATCACGTGATCCACGCGAAACAGCAACTCGGCCAACTCGAATCCGTTCGGCCAATGCGTCGCCCGCTCGGGCCGCACGCGCCGCCAGTGCGGCGTGTCGGCCGGCAGGCCGAGCAGCTCAAACTCAGCCGCTGCGTCTTCCAGCCCGACGGCGACGACCGGGGCCTTCGCATCGAGCTTGGCCTGTTCGACTGCGTCGATGTGCCCGACTCGCTTCATCACGTCGATCGTCTTTGGCGTCGTGTCGACAAACTGCGCCGAGAACGATCGGTCGGCGACGATGATCCGCCGCGGCCCGCGCTCGGCGACCAGCTTGATCGCGGCGTAGAGCACCTCGGGGTTGGTCGTGGCGGGCATCTTCACCGCGCCGCACACGTTCGGCTTGATCAGCACCGTTTGCCCTTCTCGAATGAATTCCATCCCGCCTGCCAGCCGCACCGCGCTCCGCACGGCGTCTTCCATGCTCGACCCGCGGGCGATGCCGACGTCGACGCCGCCCGGCGCGGCCGGCTCATCGGCCCGACCATGCTTGGACGCGCCCGCGGGGACTGCGCCGGCCAACGCGAACGCTGCTCCGGTCCTGAGAAAGTCACGGCGTTTCATGGCATTTGGTCTCGCTGGCCTGTTGGTTTCATGAGCGAGGATTCTAACCGATCGCGAAGCAGCCTGACACGAGCGTTGAGCACGGTCGCCTTTTCGACGGGCACACGGCGGGCCGGATGAATGAGGCGGCCGGTCGCATATCGTAGCGCGGCGACCTGGCCGCGAAACTCAGCCGGCGCGCCCAGTGCCCCGGGTCGCCGCCGATCCAGCACGCGCCGCAACGACTGCCACAGCCGATCGTTCTCGGCCACAATCGCCGATTCTGCGGGCATGGCCTCGGCGAAGTTCTTGTGGCAGTCGGCGCACACGTTCGCCAGCAAGAAGTCCGCGGGCGGCTTGCCGACGTCGTGGTTGCCGTGGCAGTCGATGCAGGTCGGGTAGTCGCGGTTTACTCGTTTCGACAAGTCCCAATAGTGCGGGCCGCGACGCAGCGACTCGGCCTCTTCCACATGGCACTCGGCGCAGGCCGCCATGTGCGCGCTCAGCTTCGTTCCGATGAATTCGTGCTCATGTTCGTGGGCCGTGGCGTCGTCTTCCGTGTTGCCGCCATGGCAGTCGTTGCACGACATCCCGGCCCGATCGTGCGCGCTGCCGGCAAGGTCGCGCAGCGGCGCAGTCAACTCGCGGCCCGCCGCCAGATGGCACCGCACGCAGTTGGTTTTCTCGGCCGGCAGCGGATCAGCCGCGTTCCACCACTCCGGCAACTTGATCGCCGCTTGACTTGGCTCGGCCGACTTCGCCGGCGACTGGTCGCCCGGGTCTTGCCGCGCGTGGCAAGCGACCATAGCCACACCGATAACCACGCCGGCGATGGAGGTCCTGGCGGTTGCCATGCGGCCAGCATAATCAAGCTGGCTCCGTTTGGCCATTGGCGCGAGCGAGAATATACTGTCGCCAACCAAGCGATCAGGAGTTTCCCAATGAGCCCGAAACCGACCTTGCCGACAGGACCCCTGCTCCCGCGCCGCGCCGTGCTCCGTGCCGCCGTCGGCGCGGCGGGCGCGGCCGGGCTGGCCGCATTCGACATTGCGGCCGCCCGCGCGGGCGCCGCCGCCGCCGATCGCGACGCGATACGCGCCGAGAACGACCGCGAAGGCACGCCCGACTGGCAACTGTCGTTCATGCGCACCGATCCCAAGACGAACAACCTGCGTTCGCGCGTGATCGAAGGCTATGCGTCGCGCATGAGCGTCCGGCCGGGCGAGACGATCGAACTGATGGTCAGCACCGATCCCCCCTGCCCGTTCGAGATCGACATCTATCGACTCGGCTACTATCAGGGCCTCGGCGGCCGGCACATCCAGCACGCTGGCCCGTTCCGTGGCCAGACGCAACCAGTGCCACCGGTCGGCGACGAGCGGTTGCGCGAATGCCAGTGGGATCCGTGCGTGCGCCTTACGATCCCGCGCGATTGGACGAGCGGCGTCTACGTGGCGAAGCTGTCGCGCCTGCCGGAGAGCACCAATCCCAAGTCGGCCGTGCATCAGTATCAGAGCTACATCACGTTCATCGTGCGCGACGATCGGCCCGCCGACGTCGTCTTTCAATGCTCGGACAACACGTGGCACGCCTACAATCGCTGGCCCGACACGTTTTCGCTCTACGACAACGGCGAGCGCGAGTGGGGCCTGGTCGCCGGAGTGCGCGTCAGCTTCAACCGGCCGTACGCGAAGTATCGCCAGATTCTCGACGCGCCGCTGTCGATCGGATCGGGCGAGTTCCTGCTCTGGGAGTTCCCGCTGGCGTTCTGGCTCGAGCGCGAGGGGTTCGACGTGACGTACATCTCGAACTCCGACACGCACTCGGACCCGGCGGCGATCACGCGGGCCAAGTCGTTTCTGTCGGTGGGTCACGACGAATACTGGAGCCGCGAGATGTTCGCCCACGTGCAGTCGGCCGTCGCCGCCGGCGTGAACGTCGCGTTCCTGTCGGGCAACACGTGCTGCTTCGTCGCGCCGTTTGCCGCCAGCACGACCGGCCAGCCGCATCGCTCGATCACGCGGGCCGGGCGCTACGGCGGCCTCTTGCCCGCCGAGGAAAAGATCATGGGCCCATTCCCCGAAGAAGGACCGAACGAGGCCACGCTGATCGGGGCGCGCACCGTCAGTCCGTTCAACGGATCGGCCGATTGGATCTGCACCAAGCCGCAGCACTGGATCTTCGACGGAACGGGAATGAAGAACGGCGATCGAATCCGCGGCCTGGTCGGCTGGGAATTTCACGGAGACCCGGCCGATATCGCGGGCCTCGAAGTCGTCGCGTCGGGCCAGACCGTCAACAGCGGCGACCAGATGGCCACGTACACCGCGACAATGTACCCCGGCCCCAAGGGCAATCACGTGTTCAACGCGGCGACGATCTTCTGGTCCGAGGGCCTGGCCGCGCCGCCCGGCCACATTCCGCCGCACTCGCACTACGGCCGGCCGCTCGGACCTGACGCGCGAGTACAGCGGATCACGCGGAACATCCTGGAACGGTTCACAGGCTGAGCATATGGCCACACGCGAAGAGACCCGGACCCGGCTGGCCGAGCAACTGGCCCGCCCCATGACCACGCTGGCGTTTTTGTTCCTCGTGCTCGTGGGACTCGGCATCCAGCGCATCGCCGGCCCGACCTATCGCGACCAGCCGCTCGACCTGAGCACGGCCGAGATCGTGTTCTTCATCGTTGCGATCGGTTGTCTCTGGCTGGGGTTCGTCGTCGAGTTCGTCCTGAACCTGCGGTGCCGTGACGGTCGCGAGTCGTTCTGGCGGAACCACTGGTCCGATCTGGTCGTTTGCCTGTGCCCGCCGCTGCGCATGGGCAAGCGGTCGCGCGTGATGAACGGACAGATGTGGTTGCCCGGCCTGGGCTGGCAAACGGCGAACGACGAGCTGCGCGGCCGCCTGGAACGTGTGTTCGGCCTGCCGATGATCGGGTTTGCGCTGATGATCCTGCCGATTCTGGCGGTCGAGCACTACCTGCCCAAACAGGTACATCCGGACAAGAACCTCTGGCTGGTCATCCTGCTCGACGTCTCGACGGCCGTCATCTGGGTCGCGTTCACGACCGAGTTCATCGTGATGGCCTCGGCGGCCGAGGAGAAGTTCACGTACTGCTGGCAGCACTGGTTGGACCTGGCTATCATCCTGCTTCCGCTGATTTCGTTCGCGCGCGCGTTGCGGCTGGGTCGGCTTGGAAACATGAGTCGGCTCTATCGCCTGCGCGGCTTGGCCTTGCGGGCGTTCCGCGCCGTATTGCTGCTGGATGTTTTCAAACGCCTGCTGCTGCTCCGGCCCGAACGGCGACTTGCCCGACTGCAACGTTCGCTTGGCGTCAAGGAGCGCGAATTGGATCAGCTATATACGCCGCGAGATCGCCGAGCTCGCCGCGATCGTGGCGAGCCGGCAGCCGACCGCCGCGCAGCCGCCCGCGCCAATGGCATCGTCACTTCTCCCTCTTCCCGCTTGCGGCGAGAGGGCCGGGGTGAGCGGCGGCACGGCGGAGAAACCGCAGGAACCCGAGTCTCCCGCTCAGTTGGGCGAGCGCGCGGCCGGGCCTGCGACTGGCGTAGATTCCGATCGACCGGCGCCCACCCCGCCCGTCGCCGCACCAACAGCCAGCGAGACAGTCGGCGCGACACACTGATTGCAACCTAGGGAGACGCCATGGCCGCCACACCGCTCGAATTGTTTCCGGTCGTCATCGAGGTCCCTGTCGCTTGGGGCGAGATGGACGCGATGCAGCACGTGAACAACATCGTCTACTTCCGCTACGTCGAGAGTGTTCGCATGGCGTACTTCGAGCGCATCGGCCTTCTCGATCTCCAGCGCGAGACGGGCGTCGGCCCGATCCTGGCCTGGACCAGTTGCCGGTTCCGCCGTCCGTTGACCTATCCCGACACGCTGTCGGTCGGCGCCCGCGTCACCAAAGTCGACGCAGACCGTTTCACGATCGAGACCGTGATCTACAGCCACAAGCTCGCCGAGGTCGCCGCCGAGAGTGAAGGCATCATCGTCACCTTCGACTACCGCGAGCAGAAGAAGGCCCCCGTCCCGCACGCCACACGCCAGCGGATCGCCGAGTTGGAGGCGACGGCCGGGCAACGCTAACCACACCGACGGCGGGAGGTGGAGGCCGTGCGGCTTCCGACCACACCCCCGAGCAGCAGCCGGCGTCGATCCATACGCAAACGGCCGCACTCGGTCCTGAACCCCCCAACGCTGGGTGCATACCCGTAATTGCATTCGTCGCTCGCTTAACCCGCAGCCGCAGGCGAGGTCGGCATCGTGCGAATTGCACGGATCAGACACGACCTCGCCTGCGGCTGCGGGTTAAACGAGCGAGGCGCAGCTACGGAAACACACCCCCCAAAGCTCAGCCTGTCTCATCGTTGCCGGTCGATTGTGCTATAGTCCGACGACCTCATGAACAACGAAGCAGCCCCGCCCAATAACAACGACGACCAGGAACGGCCGCCGGAGCAGGAGATTCCGGACCGGGATGAGACGCCGCGCGGGGTTCTGTTTCGCGTCATCCCGGCGCTGGATTCGCTGCGACAATACTCGCCGGGCGCGTTTCGCGCCGACCTCGTCGCCGGGCTGACTGTCGCGGCTGTCGCGGTGCCGCAGGCGATGGCCTATGCCAGTATCTTCGGTGTGCCGGTCGAGTACGGTCTGTACACGGCGATCGTAATGACGGCCATCGGCGCGCTGCTCGATTCGTCCAAGCAACTGATCAACGGGCCGACCAACGCGATCTCGATCGCGCTCTTGAGTGCGCTGGCGGCCGTGCCGGCGGGCAAGCAGATGGAGGCCGCAGTCGTGATGGCGTTGCTCGTCGGCGTGTTTCAGACGGGCATCACGCTGTTGCGGCTGGGCGACTTGTCGCGGTTTATTTCGCACGCGGTGATCGTCGGGTTCACGCTGGGCGCGGGCGTCCTGTTGGTGCTCGACCAGATCAAGCACCTCATCGGGTTCCGCGCGATGGGCGACCCGCACGATCATTTTCTGGCGCGGTTCTTCTTCTCGATGCGCGACGGGCGGCCGCCTGACGACCACACGATGTTATGGACGTCGCTGTTGGGCGGCGGAACGATCGTGCTGGTGCTGGCCCTGCGCTGGATCAACGCGCGACGGCGTTGGCGGCTGCCTGAGTTTCTGATCGCGGTGATTGCCGCGGCCGCCGCCGTCTGGGCGCTCGATCTGGCTCGCACGCCGACCAACCCGGCGGGCGTGGCGGTGATCGGCGACATCCCGCGCAGGCTGCCGTCGTTCGAAGCCCCACAGCTCACGTGGGAGGCGGCTCGGCAGTTTTCGGGCAGTGCGCTGGCGATCGCGCTGTTGGGTCTGCTCGAGGCGATTGCCATGGCCAAGGCCATTGCCGCGCAGACCGGCCAGAAACTCGACATCAACCAGCAGTGTCTGAGCGAGGGTCTGGCGAACTTGTCGGGCAGCTTCTTCAGGTGCTTCCCCGGCTCAGGATCGCTAACGCGGTCGGCGATCAATCATCAGGCGGGCGCGGCGACTCAGTGGTCGGGCGTGATCTCGGCGGCGGCCGTGGCGGCGACGATACTCGCATTCGCCCCGCTCGCGTGGTACATCCCCAAGGCCGCTCTGGCGGGCATCCTGATGGTGTCGGCGTTTCGCATGGTTGACCGCGCGCAGCTCGTCTATCACATTCGCACCACTCGGTTCGACGCGGGCATCGTGCTGGCGACGGCGGCGTCGGCCGTGCTGATCTCGGTCGAGTTCTGCATCATGATCGGCATCTTCCTGTCGTTTGTGTTCTACGTACCGCGCGCGGCCCGCGTGCTGGTGACCGAGCTGACCGTCACACCGGAACGAGTGATTCGTGAGCGGGTGCGCAGCGATCCGGAATGCTCGCGCCTGCTGATCTACAACATCGAGGGCGAGTTGTTTTTCGGCTCGGCCCCGGACCTCGAAGACGGGCTGGCGCGGATCGACACGCGGGCGAGGAAGGGAGTGCGCGTGATTGTGCTGCGCCTCAAGCGCAGCCGCAATCCAGACGCCGTGTGCATCAGTCTGCTCGAGGGATTTCTGAACCGGATGTCGGCGGCCGGCGTAACGGTGCTGTTGTGCGGGGTCCGCCACGACATGTTCAAGGTGCTGCGCAACGTCGGACTCGAGACGCGACTCGGCGCGAACCGCATCTTTCGCGAGGTGCCGTCGGCCTGGTCGAGCACACTAGAAGCTGTGCGGCACGCCTACGAGCTGCTGGCCGGCGACGTCTGCGACACTTGCCCGCGCCGCCAGGAACAGCCGGGCCGGCCGGAGGATTGGTACTACATGATCTGAGTGTAGCGTCCGCGCTGTGGACCGGGCGCTGGTCCGCTACGCGGTGATCACACCCCTGCACACTGGCGCATGTACTCGATGCTCTTACGGGCGATCGTCTCGGGGTCCGGCTTGTAGTCGAAGACCTCGACCGAGACCCAACCGGCGTAGCCCGCGTCGCGGAGCGCGCGGAAGATCGGCGCGAAGTCGGTGTCGCCGAACCCGGGGCCGCGCAGGTTGGCGTCGTTGGCGTGGAAGTGGCCGGCCGCCGTGGCGTGGCGGCGGATCAAGTCGGGCACGGGCGTCGGCTCGCTCGACATCGCCTTCACGTCGAGGTGCAGCACAAAGTTCGGGTGATCGACCATGCCGATCAGTCGCACCGCCTCGGCGCAGGTCTGTACGAAGTCTGTGTCGGCCGGCGACAGCGGCTCCATGCACACGCGCACGCCGAGCCGGCCAATCGCGGGCATGGCCGCGCGGAACGTGTCGGCCGCGAGTGCGAACGCCTCATCGCACGTCACACCGGGCAGCAGCGATCGCTGCTTGGGCGACCCGAACACCATCAGGTCGCCGCCCAGGTCGGCTGTCGCCTGAGCGAGCGCGACCAGGTAGTCGGCCGTGCGCCGTCGCACCGCGGCGTCGGGCGATGTGAGATACAGCCCTTCGGTCTTGGCCAGCAGCCAGTGCAGGCCGATGATCGCGACGCCCGCGTCGGCCGCTTGCTGCCGCAGCTCGGCCCGCTGCGCCCCTGTCACGTCGGTGATGCGCGGCGCGAGCGTGAACGGCGCCAGTTCCAGTCCGTCGTAGCCCACGCTCTTGACGAACCGGCACACCCGATCGAACGGCCAACCTTCAAACAGTTCGTTGCAAATGGCGAATCGCATGGGCGGGATTGTAAAGGATGAAGGAGGAAGGATGAAGGATGAATTCCGGGAGAGGCTTTGGAGAGACTCTTGAACGCAAAGACGCCAAGACGCAACGAGGCAAGGCGAACCACCAAGTAGTTTTCTGCCGCATGGCGAGGTGGTGTTCACTCCTTTCTCGGATACCCCAAAACCGGTAGACTGGCGCCATCTTTCATGAACCTTAAAGACGAACTGGTCCAGGTTATCGAGGCGCTTGGCTCGTCCGCGATTCCCTATGCGCTCTGTGGCGGGATCGCCGTGGTCATCCACGGTTACCCTCGGCTCACAAAGGACATTGACCTGCTCATTCGTGACGAAGACTTGGCTCGGAGTTGCGATGCGTTGAAACGTGCGGGCTACACCGTGCAGTCGGGCGTTATTCCGTTCGACGTGGGGTTGCCCACGGAACGTCGCGTGTTTCGCGTCACCAAGGTCCGGGACCAGCAGCTCCTGACGGTCGACCTCGTCGTAGTGAATCCGATGCTGCAAGATGTGTGGGACGGCCGTGAGATGCACGAAGTCGAAGGCAGAACACTGCACGTGGTGTCTCGCAACGGTCTGGCGAAGATGAAGCGGCTGGCGGGACGGCCGCAGGACCGGGCCGACCTGTTCCATCTGGGGCTCGAGGGAGGCGCCGGATGAGTGCCGACTACAAGTCGCTCAGTCGCGGCATCTCCGACGACATGTCCTCGGACGCGATTGCGCGTCGCCTCGACATTGCCAGTGACTTGTATGACCTGGCAGCCTTCTTGAGTAAGGCCCGTTATGGTGGAGAATCCAAAGCAGCGGGCGTGCTGGGGTCCAGTCCGCCGGAAGCCAAACGGGTTCCGCCTGAGAACTCTGACGAGTTGTCAATGGGCAAGACGGGCAGTCGCGTGGACGGGATTGTAAGGAGGGAAGGATGAATTGCCGACCTCGCCGACGCGACCGGTTCATCCTTGATCCGTATGCACTACAGCATTCCGAGCGGGTCGATGTCGACGGCGATCTCGACGCGGCGCGGCGGCGAGGTGGCTAGGACTGGGCGGAGGACGGTGTGCAGAGGGAAGTCGTCGGGGCCTTGAAGCTGAAGGTGGAAGCGGTAGTAGCTCTGGATGCGGCTGACCGGCGCGGGGGCGGGACCCAAGACGCGGAGCGGCCGGTCGGTGGCGTCGCACTGCTGGCGCAGTCGGCTGGCGAAGTCGTCGATGTATGCTTTCGCGGCGGGTTCCTGGCGGCTACGGACGATCACGCGGGCCATGCGGCCGAACGGCGGATAGTTCAGTTCGCGGCGCGCGGCTAGTTCGGCGGCGGCGAAGCGGTGGAAGTCGTGCCGGGCCGCCGCGACGATCGCAACGTGGTCGGGGCTGAAGGTCTGCACGATCACGCGCCCGCCTTGGTCGCCTCGACCGGTGCGTCCGGCGACTTGTGCGACAAGCTGAAACGTGCGCTCGGCCGCGCGGAAGTCGGGCAAGTGCAGCGCGATGTCGGCGTTCACGACTCCGACCAGCGTGACGCCGGGAAAGTCGAGGCCCTTGGCGATCATCTGCGTGCCGAGCAGGATTTTCAGTTCGCCGCGACGAAAGGCGTCGAGCACGCGGTCGTGGCTGCCCCGGCCGCGCATCGTGTCGGTATCCATGCGCTGGCACGCGAAGCCGCCGAACTTGGCCCGCACCTCCTGCTCGAGCCGTTCGGTGCCGAGTCCGTGGTAGTTCAGTCCGACGTCTTTGCACTGTGGGCAGTGCGTGGGCGGCGCGATCTCGAGATCGCAAAAGTGACAGATCGCGGCCGTGCGCTGCCGGTGATAGGTGAGCGCGATGTCGCAGCGCCGGCATTTCTCGACATGACCGCACTTCAAGCAGTGAATGTGCGTGGAGAAGCCACGGCGGTTCAGCAGCAAGATCACCTGGCCGCCGGCTTCGAGGGCCATGCGCATCGCCTGTTCGAGATGGGCACTGATCGCGCCGCGCCGGCGCTGAGCGCTAGTCTGAACGCGGAGGTCGACGAGCTTGACGTCGGGCAGCGGACGATTCAGTACGCGGGTCGGCAGTTCGGCGAGTTGGCAGCGGCCGGTCTCGGCGCGTCGCCAGCTTTCGAGCGACGGCGTGGCCGAGCCGAGCAGCAGGGGCACTCGCTCCAGTTCGCCGCGGCGCCACGCGACGTCGCGAGCGTGGTAGCGCGGCGTCGTGTCCTGCTTGAACGTGCCCTCGTGCTCTTCGTCGATGACGACCAGGCCGAGGTGCGGTGTCGGCGCGAAGATTGCACTCCGCGCGCCCACGACCACCTGCGCCTCGCCCGCGGCGATCCGTCGCCACTGCGCGTGCCGGTCGGCGTCGGCCAGGTGGCTGTGCAGCACGGCGACCTCGGCGAACCGGCTGCGAAAACGGCGGATCGTCTGCGGCGTGAGACTGATCTCGGGCACCAGCACAATCGCCTGCTTGCCCGCCCGCACGACCTGCTCGATGGCCCGCAGGTAGACTTCCGTCTTGCCGCTGCCGGTGACTCCGTGCAGCAAGACGGCGTGAAACGCCCCCGCCGCGACGGCCGATTCGATCCGGGCCAGCGCGGCCGCTTGATCGGCGTTGAGCTGCAGCGGCTCGTGCGGTTCGGGCGGGCCGGGAGCGGCGGCGGTCGGCGCGACGGTAAGGTAGACGGTTTCCAAGAGTCCGCGGCGGCGTAGCGCGTGAATCGGCCCGATGCCGCAGCCGGCCAGCCGGGCCAACTCGGCCGGTTGGATCGGCTCGTCGCTGGCCAGCGCGACTTCCACGGCGCGGCGCTGCTTGGGCGGCAACTTCAACGCATCGAGCTGCGCTCGCACGGTTGCCGAAGCCGCCACCGCCAGCACCTCGCGCGCGCCAACGCCTGACTTGACGCTCGCGGGCAACATCGCGTCGAGCGCCTGGCCGAGCGCACAACAGTAGTGCTCGGCGATCCATCGCGCCAGGTCCATCATGGTCGGGCTGAGCAGCGACTCGTCGTCCAATACGTCGATGACCTGCTTCAGCCGCCGCCGCTCCGTGCGATCGACCCGCGCGGTGCAGTATCCGACGATCCGCTCGTCGCCCCGACCGAACGGGGCCAGCACACGCCGGCCCGGCTCGATCCGATCGCGCAGCGTGTACGGCACTTCGTAGAGATACGCCTCCTCGACCGGCCGGTTGAACACGATCTCGGCGAACAGCCGATCCGCCTCGTCGTCGCGCTCCCACGGCGTTGGGTCAGGCTCAGCGGCGAACAGAGACTTTTGCTGTGAGCGGATCAACGGTGCGTCTTTCAGTCGGCCTGATGAACAGTTTGACGCGCTTCGTACCTGCGTCGTACAATCGGTCGCGTGGCCTCAGGGAGATCGGTTGGATGCCCTTCGCGGTCCAAATCGTATCGTCGGCACTGGAGGAACTGAAGGCGATCAAGGTGTTCTACCGGCGGCAAATAGCCGATGCGATCGAACAGCAGTTGGCGCACGAGCCGACCATCGCGACGAAGCACCGCAAACTACTGGAGAACGCGGCGCCTCCCTTCGAACACGAGCCGCCTCTTGGGAACTGCGTGTCGGCGAGTTCCGTGTGTTCTACGACGTGAACGAAGCGAACTCGGTCGTCGTGATCCGCGCCATCCGTGAGAAGCCGCCGCATGCCACGACGGAGGAAGTCCTATGAAAACCGTGAGCGTCGAACAGTTCCGGGCCAATGTGGACCAGTATCTTGCCGACGCGGAACGCGAGAACCTCGTGCTCACGCGCGGCGACAAGCCGTGCATGCTGCTGCAAGGCATCGCGAACCAGCCAGACAGCGACCGCGAGGGTTTCGTGGGATCTGCTGAGTTCTGGCAGATGATTCGAGAGAGGCGAAAAGAACAGCCGATTCCGTGGGTCGAGGCAAAGCAGAGCATCGGGCTCAAGTAGCCATGGAAAACAAGCTCCAAATCTCAAGCACCAAATGTTCCAAATCTCAAGCAGCAATGTTCAAAACGGAAGCGGTTCTAGGTTATGCTGGCGGCGCCCGGTCTCGATCATTTGACTTGGTGCTTGGAGTTTGTTTGGGATTTGGTGCTTGGGATTTGGAGTTTACCTCGGTGCGTCTTGGCATCTTTGGCGGAACGTTTGATCCAATTCATCTGGGACACTTGATCCTGGCCGAGCACTGCCGCGAGGCGTGCCGGCTGGATCGGGTGGTGTT
Source organism: Planctomycetia bacterium (assembly GCA_036758585.1). Lineage (GTDB taxonomy): Bacteria > Planctomycetota > Planctomycetia > JALXBF01 > JBGPMX01 > DAIOWH01. Next base: position 21,049 of record DAIOWH010000051.1, on the reverse strand, counting down.
TATCCCTGCCGGCCAGCCGCCGCACAAGGCCGAGCGTCAGATTACCGCGGGGCGGCAACGGCTGGAAATGGTGGAACTGGCGATCGCCGGGCACGCATCCTTCGCGGCGTCGCCGATCGAACTGGAGCGGACTGGGCCGAGCTACAGCGCCCAAACGCTGGCCGAGTTGGCACGCCAAGACGCGGGATCGGAGCTGTTCTTCTTGATGGGATCCGACAGTCTCAATGATCTGGCGTTGTGGTACCAACCTGAGCGGATCGCGTCGCTGGCTACGCTCGTTGTTGCGACGCGGCCGGGTGCGGAACCGCCCTCGCTCGATCGGTTGCGCAGCGTGATTGGCGGCGACGCGGTCGAGCGCCTGATGCGGCACATGGTCGAGATCCCACTGGTGCAGATCTCATCCAGCGCGATTCGCCAGCGCGTCGGCGCCGGGCGGACGATTCGGTTCATGGTGCCGCGCGCGGTGGAATGCTACATCGAGACGCACGGGCTGTATCACGCCGCGTCGAGCAGGGACCGCGCCTCGGGCAGCACGTAGATTGTCTCCAAGCTCGGCGAGCCGCGCAGCGATCGTGCGACGTGTTCGAGCCGTTCGGAGGGGGGGAGCGACTGATCAACGAAGAGCACTCTCGTTCCCTTCAGCTCGCACGCGCCCCCGCCGGCGCCGTCCAACCACTCTTCTCGAACCTCATACCCCAGCCGCCGGGCAAGCTCGATCAAGTAGTCGAGCAGTTCGAGTGTACGCATCCTGGCTTCTCCATCTTGTCATCCTTGAACCAGGCTCGGGCCGCATTATAGCTACCCTGCTGAAGATGGCTGCGCCAGTCGCCGATAACCAGAAAGGACGAAGGATGAAGGATGGGGGATGAATGTCGGGGTTTCATCCTTCCGCCTTCATCCTTCAGCGTTTTTCGGGGGAGCCATGACTCGCACGGACGAACTGACCGACGCCCGGGAAGAGGTCGAGGCGCTGAAGCAACAGCTCTTGCAGACCCAGCGGCTGTGCAGCCTGGGGGCGCTGGCGTCGAGCGTGGCGCACGAGTTCAATAACATCCTGACCACGATCATCAACTACGCCAAGCTGGGCGCGGCGGGCAAGGACGACGCGTCGCGCACGAAGGCGTTTGAGAAGATACTCGCGGCCGGCGAACGGGCGGCCAAGATCACCGGCGGCATGCTCGGCATGGCCCGCCCCAAGTCGGACGACGTCAAGGCGACCGACATCGTTCAGCTCGTCAGCGAAGTGCTCGTGCTGGTCGAGAAGGATCTCGCCAAACACCGAGTAAAGGTCGATACACGAATGACGGGTCGGCCGCAGGCCGTGGTCCAGGCCACTCAGATTCAGCAGATCGTGCTGAACCTCGTCATCAACGCTCGCCAGGCGATGCCCAGTGGCGGCCACCTTCGCATCGAGGTGCGCGAGAACACGGCCGCGAAGATGGTTGAGATCGTCGTCGCCGACACGGGTGGCGGCATCCCGGCCGACCAGCTTCGCCATATCTTCGATCCGTTCTTCACCACGAAGTCCGGACCCGACGAGACCGGTAAGGGCGGCACCGGCCTGGGACTCGCGATCTGCCGTGACATCATCGAATCGCACCAGGGCCGCATTCGCGTCGAGAGCATCGTCGGCCGCGGCACGACCTTCACCGTCAAGCTGCCCAGCGCCGCGACCGCGGCCCAATGCGTCGCCTGAACTCACAGGCGGAACAGGCGTCGAAACACAGAGGCACAGAGGACACAGAGGAATGCTCGATGGACAAGACTCTGTGTCCTCTGTGCCTCTGTGTTTCAAATCTCCGACTTCGCCTTTCGGTTCAGCCACATCCAGCCGGCCCACCCGACCACGGGAACCAGCGTGGCGAACTGAAAGGCGAGGTCGTACCGCCAGCGATCGAACAAGCGGCCGAACAAGGGCATTAGCAACATGACGCCGGCACTCCAGGATCCGGCGCCGATTCCGGCGATGAGACCAGATCGGGAGCTGGAATAGACGTGCGTGGCGTAGGAGATCGCCACGATGATGAAGCCGGCGGTAACGAACATCGCGAGGAACAGCAACAGCATCACTAGCCAGAGCGGCTCGACGGCCGGGGCGTAGACGAGTGGCAGGCCCAGCAACATCAGGATCGTGAACAGGCGGCGTTCCACTTGAATTCGAGCCGTTCCCGAGCCGGTCATGACGTCGGCCACCCAGCCCCAGAAGAAATAGCCCAGCTCCCAGCCGAGGGGTGGAATCCACAGCACGGCACCGATGGTTTGCTGTGACAACGCGAGCATGTCGCTGAGGAAGTTGGACGCATTGTAGAGAATGAACCCGAGCGGAAGTCCGCCCAGCGCGTAGGCCAGCATGAAACTCCACAGTCGCGGGTCGGCCACTCGGATCGGTTCGGCCGGTTCGGTTGCCGGCTGAGCGACATGAGTCTCGCGCACGTCGGGCCGGCGACTGATCACGAACCAAGCGGCAAGCCAGATCGCGCCGATGAATCCGGTGAACAGAAACGCCGCGCGCCAGCCCCACGCGGCGGCGATCCGCGTGACGATGATCGGCGTGACGATCGCACCCAGCGATCCGCCGCTGTAGGCGAGCGCGACGCCGCGTGCGCGCTTCTCAGGCGGCAGCGTCTGCATCACAGTGCGCAGCCCGCCGGGGAACGTCGCCCCCTCGCCGAACCCCAACGCCGCGCGAGCGACGCCGAAGCTCCAGAAGCCCGACGCTGCCGCGTGCGCGGCCGACGCCACCGTCCAGAACGACACGGCCGCCAGCATGCCCACGCGCACGCCGATGCGGTCGAGCCACCGGCCCCAGATCGGGTTGCCGACCATGTACGCGAACGAGAACGCCGAGATGATGTAGCCATAGTCCTCGTTTGACAGCCCCGCCTCGCGACGGATCGTCGGCGCCAGGATCGCCAACGTGTTGCGGTCCACGTAGCTGATCAGCGAAACGAGCATCATGCACAGCGCGGGCACCCAGGCGGAAAGCTGGTTCATGTGTGGAGGGTGTTTGGCCTCGCGTGGTTACCGGGTCTCTGAAGTTCGGCAGATTTGACGGCCGAAGCTCACGGTTGTCAAACGATTCTTCCACCGCGGCACGCCGAACCGCCTCGACAGGTGTCGGGCGATGCACGAAGATTGAGGCGACTACAGTCGGGAAGAGGGGACCACGAATCACACGAATAGCACGAATAGGAGCCGGAGCAGAACCCAACTTCACGAATGTCGTGTGACATTCGTGTTATTCGTGGTTGCTCTTCTCGTCCGAGGCCGGCCGATGGAACTCGACGACCAGATCTGTTACTGCTTCCACGTGTCGAAGCGGAAGATTCTGAATTTCATCCGCGTCCACAAACCGCGTCGCGCGAGCCAGGTGAGCGAGTGCGGCGGCGCGGGCACAGGCTGCGGCTGGTGCCGTCCGTTTCTTGAGAAGTACTTTCGCGAGGCGGTCGAAGGCGGCGTTACCACCCCCGACGACATGACGCCGGAGGCCTACGCCCAACTGCGCGCCAACTACGTCCGCTCCGGCAAGGGCACACCTCCCGCGGGCGCCACGCCGTTGCCTGAAAAGTAGCTCGCCGGTCAGACTCGCCGCTCGAACGCCCCCACATCGGGCGCTGCGCCTTGCGGGCGGGTCACGCCGGCGAAATCCTTTGGAGCGAATTGGCCCGTCGTGTGGCTTCCGGCGCCGATTGCGGGGCTGCCGGCTTGGAGCTGAAAGTCGGCGGCGGCAGCGCTTACGAACAACGGATCGCTGAATTGCGAGTGCGAGTCCTGACGCGTGGCGGCCCGATACGTGGCGAAGCCCGCCGACTCGCGGCGGTTCCAAGTGAACTCGGCGGTCGCCGCGTCCGCGCCCGAGAAGTACAGGTTGTAATCCACCACGTTCTGGACGTTGCCCGCGTCGGATGCGATGAGCACCTGGTTCTCCGATGCCCAGAAGATGTTGCTCGTGACCACATTGTTCGAGGCGTACTGAATCCAGAGCTGACCGAAGCCGGCGCCCAGCGTGTCGTTCTTGTAGACGGTGTTGTTGACGAAGCTTGAGTACCGCACTCGGCCGCGATTGCGGGCGTAGCCGCCGAAGCCCAGGCCCGCCTTGTCGTTCTCGTAGATCAGGTTGTTGCGCACGATATTGCGGCTGGCCGTGACGCCGCGGTTCTCGGCGCCGACCTCAATGCCCACGTCATTCTCGTGGACGATGTTGTTCTCCAGGATGATGTCGCTGGCCCCGTCGATATAGATCCCCGCGGCGAACCCGTCTTCGTACGTCGATCGCGCTCGATAGACCTCGTTGCCGCGCACGACTCCGTTTCGCGCCCCGTAGCGGCGATTGATGTCGCGCTCGCCGGCGATCAAGTCGATGCCGATGTTGTTCACGTCGTGGATCAGGTTGTTCGTGACCTCGAACGCGGTCACGTTGCCGTTTAGCGTCAGGGCTTCGCTCGGCGCCGGCTCGGAGTCGTAGATTTCGTTGCCGTCGATGACGAGGTTGGCGACCGGCGCGCGGGTTGAGGTGCCGTAGACCGTGACGCCCATCGCGCTGGCGCCGCGCAGGTCGTGAATCTTGTTGTTGCGAATCTCGATGTTCGTGCCGGCCCCTTCGATGCGCACGCCGGAATGGTCGTTGGCGCCGGCGAGGCCCGTGATCTCGAAGCCGATCAGCTTGACGAAGCTCTTGTTTTCGATCAGCACCATGTGATCGGCCGACATGCCCGTCGCGTCGAGCTTTGGCCGCTCGCCGGCAAAGCTGCGCAGCGTGATGTGCCCGCTCGCGGCACTGCCGCTGGCCGGGAACTCGACGTGCTCGCGATATGTGCCGGCTCGGACGGTGACGATATCGCCGGGGCTCGTCGCCACATCGAGGCCGTGCTGAATGGACTCAAACGGCGCGGCGAGCGAGCCGCTGTTCGCGTCGTCGCCGCCCGGGTCGACAAAGAACTCCGCGAGCAAGCAGCGGTCCTCGAGCCGTTCGACATTCAGTCGCCGCGGCGCGCCTTGGCCGCCCGTGTGTCGCTTCACAGCATTCATGAGTTTGGCCCATTTTGGTCTCAGGCTGCCGTCCGGTCCAGAGCCCCCGCCGGGCGAAGAACTGCACTCTTGTCCGCAAGGACTTCGCGTGGATAATACGTTCATGAACTCGAACGATGCACTGCAGTTGCAGTTGGCCCGATATCGCCAGATGACCGGCGAGCAGCGGTTGGCGATCGCTTTGGGGCTTCATGAGCTGGCGTGTGAACTGGCCCGCGAAGGCGTCCGCCGCCAATTCCCCACCGCGGAGGAGGCCGAGGTTGAACGCCGGTTGCGCCAGCGGCTGGAACTTGTGAGGTCCGCGTGACCGAACGTGAATTGTTGGTCGATTGTCTGGTGCGACTGAACCAAGCCGACATCGCGTATATGCTCACCGGCTCGATGGCCAGCACCTACTGGGGCGTCCCGCGCAGCACACACGACCTGGACTTCGTTGTTCGGTTTGCAGACACGGCGGTCGCGAGGCTGGTGGCGGCGCTTGCCGGCGACTTCTTTGTTCAAGAATCGTCCATTCGCGCCGCCTTCGGCCCACCATTTCAGTTCAACGCGGTCGACAGCCGTTCGGGCCTGAAGATCGACTTCTGGATGTTGCGCGACGAGCCGTTCGAGCAAGAGATGTTCGCCCGGCGGCTTCGCGTGGAATTGTTTGGCGTGCCCGCGTTCGTCGCCACGGCCGAGGACGTAATCCTGCACAAGTTGTACTGGAACACAGTTTCTCCATCTGATCGGCAACTGCAGGATGCCGCTGGAGTCGTGACCATTCAACGCGATTCGCTCGACCTCACGTACCTGAGGTTTTGGGCGAGTCAGTTGGGAGTGGTGACGCGACTCGACGATTTGCTTGAAGGTAGAATCCGACCGAAGCAGACCTGACGCCCTGTACAACGGGATCGAAGAGTCCGGGGCTAGAACAGATCGGCGGCGCCCGCGGCGAGCAGCCGCTCGCCCAGTCGCCGGCCTAGCGCGGCGGCCTGAGCGGCGGGGCCGTCGAGTGAATCGGCGATGGATCGAGTGCCGTCGGTCGAGAGCACGATCGCTCGCAGATGCAGTTCGTCTCCCGCGACGGCGGCCAGCGTGCCCAGCGGCATGTGGCATCCGCCACGCAGTTCGGCCAGCACGGCGCGCTCGGCGGCGGCGGCCTGGCGCGTCGGTGGGTCGTCGAGTGACGCGAGCAGCTCGGTCAGATCGGCGTCGTCGCTCCGGCACTCAATGCCCAGGGCGCCCTGCCCTGGCGCCGGCAGCATTTCGTCGGGCGTGAAGCGGTAGGTGATCTTGTCTTCGAGTCCGAGTCGGTGAAGGCCGGCGTGAGCGAGCACGACCGCGGTCAGGCCCTGCTCGTCGATCTTGCGGAGTCGCGTTGGCACGTTGCCGCGGATTTCTTCGACGAGAAGGTCGGATCGCAGACGAAGGAGCTGGCTGCGACGCCGGGGGCTGCTGGTGCCGACCCGCGCTGCCGGCGGCAGCGCCCGCCAGTCGCGATGCTGAACCGAAACGAGAACGTCCAGCGCCGGCGCTCGCGGCGGCACGGCCGCCAGCACGAGTCCCGTCACCGGTGCGGTCGGCAGGTCCTTCAAGCTGTGTACGGCGACGTCGACATCGCCTGCGAGCAGTGCGTGCTGAATCTCCTTGGTGAAGATCCCCTCGCCGCCGATCTCGCGCATCCGCGCATCGGCCGCGCGATCGCCGCTCGTCTTGATCTCGACTACCGCGATCGGGCGGTCAGGCGCCGCTTGGTGCAGCCGGGCGGCCACCCAGTCGGCTTGCGATCGGGCCAGTTGGCTGCCGCGAGTCCCAAGGCGTATGGACCGGACCGCCGTCATGGGCGCGGCTCCGCGCCGGCCGCCGGAAGAGAGCGTGTTTGGGCCGAGACCGCTGCGGCCGGCCTTGTGACCGGCGCCGACTCTGTCGCGGGGGGACGAATCACGCCGCCCGAGACGACGAACCGAATCGCCTGATCGACCGTGATGTTCAGGTCGATCACCTCGGTGCGTGACACGGTGATCGCGTAGCCGGTCATCGACCACGGCGAGTACGGCACAAAGATCGTCATCAACTCCTGGCCCGTGGCCCGCTCCAGGTCGCCCATCGCCTCGCCCGTCACCAGTCCGATCGACCAGATGCCGCGCCGCGGGTATTCGACCGCGACGACTCGGCTGTACTCCCGCTGCTGCTCGCTCAACAGGAAGTCGATGAACTGCTTCACGTGAGGATAGACGGCGCGGACGATCGGCAGGCGCGCGACCGTCTGTTCGGCCACCGACCAGATGCTGCGACCGATAAACGTCGCCAGCACGTGGCCGATGAAGTAGATGACGACCGCGGCGACCAACAGGCCGCTGAACGACAGGTACCAGCGCGGCTCGTAGTACTGGTAGTAGATGTACTGCTCGTACAGATCGTGTACGCGGGTGGGCACGCGCTGGCCGGGCGGCAGGTGCTGACGCACCGTGTTGTAGACGTGGGTCGGCACCCACGGTCCGGCGGTGTTCAGTTGCGTCCAGTTGTCCTTGTCGGCGGGCGGCGCGGTGCGCGACTCGGCGATCACAAACGCCGCGACGTAGCGTACGCTCTTGTTTGCGCGCTTGCCGACGTTTTCGTAAAGGAAGTAGCCCAGTTCGTAGAGCATCCAGACGGTGACGATGGGCGGCAACACCACAACCAGTCCGCGGAGAAAATAGCGGCGGAAGTCCTGAACGAACGCTGGTTTCTTGTCGTGTTGTGGCGTGGACTGGTCAGACACTCGGTTGCTCCTCGCTGCGTGCGACCACGACGGCGACGACCCTGGCTGCCCCACCTGCCTTTAGCGCTCGCGCGGCTTCGGAACACGTGGCCCCGGTGGTCAGAATATCGTCGACGAGCAGCACAGTGGCCCGCTTCAAGGTCGGGTCGGCCGTGGCGCGGAATGCGTCGCGTACGTTGTCCTCGCGCTCGCCTCGTTTCAGTTCACTCTGAGGCCTCGTCATTCGCACCCGTTTCAAAATACGAGAACGATGCGGCAGTTTCAACTCGGCTGCCAGATGCGCGGCCAGCGACTCGGCCTGGTTGAAACCGCGCCCGACCCGCCGCCACCAGTGCAGCGGCACGGCGACGACCATGTCCGGCTTGATCGCCGCGAGCCGCCCGCCGAGATGCCGCACCAGCAGGCCGCCGAGCGCCGGGCCGAGCATCACGTTGCGAGCGTGTTTGAAGCTCAAGCAAAGCTCGCGCAGCTTGTCGGCGTACACACCCAGGCGCAACGCGGCGTCGAAGCGCAAGTCGTCGCGGCGACATTGCAGACACCCGTTAGATGTGTCGGAGTACAAGCCCACCGAGGCGGCACACTTCGGACACGACGGCTGATCCGACACCATCTCGCCCCGGCAACTCGTACAAAAGAACTCGTCCGCGGCTTCCAAGTCGACGTCGCAGACCAGGCAGAGCGGCGGGTAGACCACATGCTGCACGGCTCGGAGCGGTACGCCCAGCCAACGCAGCACGCGATCGAATCGGATTGCGGGCGGCGCCGCCGGCGGCAGGGGCACTGGGGTGTTCACAGCGTCGCTCGCCACCGCTCGTGCTCCGCCAGAATCTCTTCGCGTGAGCAGGCTTCTCGCAAGACGGTCCGCACGCGAAAGCTGTAGTCCTCGCCGACCTCGTAGCGCGGCAAAATGAACTGAAAATCCCATGCCGGGTTCGTCGTCTGTCGCTCGGGCGTGAAGCCGCCGCCCGACGGCGAGTGCGTGAACCGAATTCCCGCCGTGCGGTCGAACATCACCAGGAATACGTGCCGGCCGAACAGTCCGTAGTAGAACGGCAGATCGAACCGCATCGGCGAGATGTTCTTGTACAGGCAGTCGCGGTATTCGGGCGTGAACTTGAGATCGAACTCATCGCCCCGATGCAGCACCGTGCTCTCGTCGTTGTGTCGCTGCGTGCAAAGCTGCATCCAACCGGCACTGCCGCCTCCGAGCGAGCCGCGAAAGTACATGCTCTTGTCGTCGGGAGCATTCATGTAGCTGGCCCAGAACAGTCCGATGTAGTCGAAACGGAAGACATGCTGGTGCGGTCGGCAGCGATAGGTCATGTCGATGTAATGCGGCTCGACCAGCTTGAAGCGAGTCCAACTCTCCAGGTGAAACGTTGGAGTGGGCGGCTGATGCAACTCGGCCTCGAACTCGCCGAGCCGCTGGAACGTCATCGGCGCGTGTCGCGGCTCGAAGAATACCTCCTGCCGGCCGTTGGTGGCCCCATCGAAGATATGCTCGTGATTGAGGCCCGCGACCGCCGGCACGAACAGCGACCGGTCGGCCGAGGCGTGCCGCAGGCTCCAGACTCCGTTGTACCCGGCGCGATGCACGCCGTCGGCCGAGTTGTCGCCGATCACCGCTTCGAGTTCGCCGCATTTGAACGTGTCGTGCGTCATGGACACCCGTTAGAATGCACACGCCATGGAAAGTCAACCGCCAAACCAGCCGCCGAACCACTCGGCCCAGTTGCAAGACGATCAAGCACTCGAAGACGTCGGCATCTTCGATTACCTGCGCTGGTGGCACTGGCTCATTCTGGCGGCGCTTTTCATCGTCGGCCTGCTGTATTACCCGATGTGGCGGTTTGAGCGGCGGTGGGACCGCATTCAAGTGGGCGACTCGTTCGATCGCGTCAAGCACGTCCTTGGCGACCCCGGCCCCGCCAGCTACAGCATGTCCGGCGCGCAGGGCGAGTGTGAGGCATTCGTGTACTCAGTGTATTGGCGGACGTTTGAGATACTCGTCTCAACCGATTCGGGGCAAGTCGTCTCGAAGATCGAGTTCGCCGTCCCCTCGCCAGGCGCCCAACCGTTTCCGACCGGCCCGGCCACGAAACCGTAGCGACTCGTTATCGCGCGGCTTGTAGTTTTCTCGCGCAGCTTGTGCGTGGCCGACGCTGCCAGCGTCGGCGCGAGACGCTGGCAGCGTCGGCCACGTTGGGTTGCGGGCGAAGCCCGCGCTCCAGAGCACAGGGCTACAGGGCTTGCCCCGTAGTTCAGCGGCTGCACTCGCTCGGACGCGCGTCACCCGACGTCAAGTAGTTTCGGCTGCTCACGTCTGTGGTCGGCCCGTTGGCTCGATCGTGACGGCACACACCTTGTACTCTGGAATCTTGGCGATCGGGTCCAGGGCGCCGTTCGTGACGTTGTTTACGTTGTGTGAGCCGGGAAAGTGGAAGCTGCCGAAGACGAGGCCGGGCGAGACCCTGTCCGTGACTGCAGCCAACGCCTCCATCTCGCCGCGGCGCGAACGGACGCGAACGGATTGCCTGTCGGTGATGCCGAGCCGCGCGGCGTCCTCGGCAGAGAGTTCAACCAAGTTTTGAGGATAGGCAGCCGCGGGCCCTGCGCACGCCGCGTCATCTCACCACCGTGCCAGTGATAGAGCACGCGACCGGTGGTCAGCAGTAGCGGATATTCTGCGTCGGGTAGTTCGGCGGCCGGTAAATGATCGACCGCGTGGAACTGGCCCTTGCCGCGAGTGAACTGGCCCACGTGCAGAATCGGCGTGCCGGCGTGGTCTGGGCCCGCGACCGGCCACTGCAACCGCTCGCCACGCTCCAGCCGTTCGTGCGAGACGCCGGCGTAGGTCGGCGTCTCGCACGAACGGCTGGAGCGTGGCGAGCGGTTGCAGTGGCCGGTCGCGGGCCCAGACCACGCCGGCACGCCGATTCTGCACGTGGGCCAGTTCACTCGCGGCAAGGGCCAGTTCGCAGAGGATCAGCCAGTCCGGCCGGCATTCACCGCGCGGCGTGATTGCCGGGCGGAACAGTTGGACGCGGCGTTCCGTGTTGGTGAACGTGCCGCCGCGTTCGGCGAAGCTGGCGCCGGGAAGCAGCACGTCGGCGTACGCCGAGGTTTCCGACGGAAATATCTCTTGGAGCACGATGAACTCAGCGGCGGACAGGCTGCGACGAACGTGACTACTGTCCGGATCGGTCAGCACCGGATTCTCGCCAAGAATGAAAATGGCACGGAGCACTCCCGTGCCGGCCGCGTTGATCATCTCTGTGACGGTCAGCCCAGGTTGGCTGCCCGGTCCCAGTCCACCTCGACCCATCGACCGCGATCGCTATCGGCTGGTCGGCCGCGGCCGTCGAGCAAGTACTCGCGCACTCGCGGCTTTAGCAGTCGGTCTGGATGATGCACGAAATCATGCCCATAACGCCCTTTGACGCAGAGCGACATGCCGTTCACCGGAGCGGCAGGGTTAGACGTGACACGGATGATTCGGTCGTCCTTGACATTGAGATCAAACTGGCAGCCGACGCCGCAGTAGGGACAAGTTGTGGTGACCAGTCGGTCGGGCCGACCTGTGGCGATCGCCATGCGGTCGTCGAGCGCACCGGTCGGGCAATACGCCGCGCACGCCCCGCACGATTCGCAGCGAGCGTCGAGCATGGTCGTGTCGGCGCCGGCGGCGATTCGCGCGTCGCGCCCGCGCCCGGCCACGCCCCACACGAAGCGGCCTTGTACCTCTGCGCACGCCCGAACGCAGCGCGTGCACAGAATGCACTTGTTCAGGTCGACCCATACAAATGGGTTTCGGTCGCTATCGACTCGGTAACGCGGCGCCGTCGTCGCCCAGCCCGGCCGCTCGGCCGTATAGTGCCGAACCCATCGCTGAAACTCAGTCTCCGGCTGATCGTCCGCAGCGTAGCCGTTATCGCAGTAGTCGCTCAGCAGCATTTCCAAGACCAGTTTGCGGTGCTGTGCGAGCGCGGGTGTTTCGGTTTGAATCGCCATGCCCGATTGAGCCAGCGTAGCACAGGCAGGCACCGGAGCGGACAAACCCGAGACCTGCACGAGGCAAAGCCGGCACGAACCGACGGGCGACAGGTCTTTGTGGTGACAGAGTGTGGGGATCTCAATGCCGCGAGCGCGAGCCACTTCGAGAATTGTTCGGCCGGCGTCGGCGTCGATGACTTGATTGTTGATCGTCAGTTGCATTGGGTCAGCCGTATTAAATCGAGATCAACGCCGCCACGCATCGCACTACGCCGCTTGCTTCGTTCGCAAGTAAACAAACCAGTACACCGCCCCGACCAGAAGCCCGCCCCCAATGACATTTCCAACGGTCACGGGTAGCAGGTTGTTCAACAAGAAGGCCGACCACGTGACGGTCGGGAAGTCACTCGCCGTGGCATCGACTGTTTCCCAGAACGGCGCCGGCGCCCACGCTTTGATGAAGATCGCGACCGGCACGAAGTACATGTTCGCGATGCTATGCTCGAAACCCATTGCCACAAAGGCCGAAATCGGCGGCACAATCGACACTATTCGATCGGCAGTCGAGCGGGCGCTGAATGTCAGCCACACAGCCAGACATACCAGCGCGTTGCAAAGAATCCCCAACGCAACGGCCTGGACGAATCCCAACTCGCATTTGTGTGCGGCCGTCTTGAGTGCGACCAACCCGATCGAGCCACCGCCGAACTGGAACTGGCCGCTGAAGAAGACAAGTAGAGCCGTCGCCACGGCGCCGACAAAGTTCCCTACGTACGTGATGGCCCAGTTTCTCAACAGTTGAGCAGTCGTCACCTTGTTGCCAGCCCAAGCCATGACGATGAGTGTGTTGCCGGTGAATAGCTCGGCGCCGCCGACGATGACCAGAATCAATCCGAGCGAGAAAACCGTCCCGGCCAGCAGCCGGGCCACGCCAAACGGCAATCGGCCGTCGCTGCCGGCAACTACCGTCGTGGCGAAGATCGCACCCAGGGCAATGAATGCACCTGCGAGCACCGCCAGCGCAAACAACCGCTTCGTTTCCATATTGGACTTCTTCACTCCGACCTGCTCCGCCTTCGCGGCCATTTCCGCAGGGAGTAACGCGTCCAACGATGCGACTGGCGATTGGTCCATTGCGTGATGTCTCCCCGCGGCCACTGGCGTCGGAATGCGTCGAAGCCTCCTGGCACTTGCACGGCAAACGCCGCGCCTAGCGGCCCACACGTTCCGCATTTCACAACAGCGGCTGCTCGAGCCAACAAAGCACTTGGATGGAATGCGAAGACAGCCGATCGCCGGACGAAGCCGCACACCTGGCGCGCGGATTCGGCCCTCATCGACCGGATTGTTCACACCCATCCGTTCAGCGTCAGAAACTCGTCCCGCCAGCGGTACCCGTTAAGCAGTCCATCCGTGGGTCGGCCGAGAATGCGATAGGCGATGTACAGTGCCTCGATGGATGCAAGGCCGGCGGCGGGATCTTGGAACAGTTTGGAAACGCGCGGATAGGCTGTGCGATAGCCGATGAGCGAGCGGGGCGGCGCCGCGGCGAACGACGATTGCATCGCGGCCGCATGACGCCACGAACCGTCGATCACCACAAGGCCGCGGTCGGAGTCGGCGGCGCTCAGCGCCGGTCCGTCGACGCAGAGCCGAACATAGTCGGTCAGGTCGATCGATCGCGAGCGAGCGAACTCGACGAACACCAAGCCGAACTGCTCGGCGCGCGTACGCAGCGGCTCGAGCGAGCACTTCGCGCGGTTCTCCTTCGGGTGAATCACCAGAATCGCCGGCCGCATGACCACAAGCATAACGAATCTTGGGAGCTGTTGGCCGTCGGCAAGCCGCAATCAGCCGGAACTCGACCGGCCACACGCTTGACGCGATACGTTCCACCTTGCGTGCGAGTCACATCGTAGCTAACCTGCCGACTCAGACATCAAAGGACGGCTCTCCGCCAACTTTGGGGAAACTTGTGGTGTGGCCGCGGCGGCCGCCCCACATCTGGCGGATGAAACCGCAGGCGGGCCGCCTGCGCCCCAAAGTTGGCGGAGAGCCCAAATGACACACACTCGCCGCCTGACGGAGGCTGACCACCATGAAAGCACAACGATGGATCGGCTGGCTCGTAATCCTGACGACGATCGGTTGTAGCAACCCTACTCCTCCGCCGCCGATTCCTCCAACGGGCACGGGCCCGCAGCCGTCGCCCGGCGCGAGTTCGTCGCCGACAAGCGCGGCTTCGCCCGGCGCCGAGTCCGCAAGAACCGAACCGGCCGCGCCGCCTACCACGGCCGCACCCGCCGACAAGTTGCCGCGACTTGCGATCGAGGAGTTCTTCGTCCTACCCGCGGCCAATGGAACCTCGGATGAGAAACTGTCGGTCGATGAGATCCAGAAGATGCTCGACGACCCCAAGAACCATGAGCCGCTCGTTCCTGAGTCGCCCGTGGGATTGGGCGATGTGGCCTCGTTCATCCCGGCGGATAACCCGATGACGCGGGCCAAGGTCGAACTCGGTCGGATGTTGTACTTCGACAAGCGGCTGTCGCGCGACTCGAGCGTCTCGTGCGCGTCGTGCCACGATCCCGCCGCCGGCTGGGCGCAGAACACGCCGGTCGCCGCGGGCATCGACGGACAGAAGGGCGGCCGAAACTCGCCGACCGTCATGAACCGCATATTTGGCGACAAGAGCAAGAACACGACCCAGTTCTGGGACGGCCGCGCCGCATCGCTCGAAGAACAAGCGCTCGGACCGATTCAGAACCCGATCGAAATGGGTTTCACGCTTGATGAACTGGTTGAGCGATTGAACGGCATCGATGGCTACCGACTCTGTTTCGAGAAGATCTTCGGCAAGGTCAGCTCGGACGGGATCGCCAAGTCGATCGCCAGTTTCGAGCGCACGGTGCTCGTGGCCGGTTCGCCGTTCGATTACTACGCGCAGGCCGAGCCGTTTCGGAAGTTGACTAAGGAAGACCTGGAAGGGAACCCGGAACTGGCGGCCAAGGCGAAGCAGCTCATCGCCGCCGCCGATGCCCACGCGCTGAGCGAGGCGGCCGAACGCGGGCGCGTCCTATTCTTCGGCAAGGCCGAGTGCAAGACGTGCCATGTCGGAGCCAACCTGGCCGACGAGGCGTTCTACAACATCGGTGTCGGCGTCGAAGGCGACAACGTTGACTCAGGTCGCAAGGAAGTCACGAAGGCGGACAAGGACACCGGCGCATTCAAGACGCCCACGGTCCGAAACGTCGCGCTGAACGCGCCGTACATGCACGACGGCAGTCAGAAGACACTGATGGAAGTCGTCGAGCACTACGCCAAAGGTGGCACGCCAAATCCGCACTTGAGCAACCGCATCAAGAAACTCGACCTGAGCGATGCCGAAAAGAGCGACCTCGTCGCCTTCATGGAGCAGGGTCTGACCGGACCGATGCCCAAGATCGAAGCACCGCGCCTGCCGTAGAAGAATGAGGATTGAGGATTGAGGATTGAGGATTCGATCCTCAACACTTGCCTCCCCCCTTGAACCGCAAACCCCAATGCGCCATCTTCGATCCTCTATCTTCCATCTTCCATCCTCAGTCATCCCTAAATAGCCTTGCACGATTCTGGGACAGTAGCCCGACGCGCCAGCGAGGGGAGCACATGGCGAAATCACAAGAAATCAGGCCGGTCCCTCGCTGGCGCGTCGGGCTACTGTCCCTGCGGACTCCCAGGATCACGCAAAGCCTTTTAGCTCGCCGCCGCCTCCAACTCCGGCATCGGCTCTTTGACCAGGCGGACGAAGTGGTGTCCCTTGCCCTTTTCGATCATGTCTGCGGCCTTCTGGTCGGCCTCGGTGCGTTGCGGGTAGTCGAAGATCGCCACCTGTTTGAGGCTGTCGTTCACAACGGCCCAGCGGACTCGCATGCGAGCGGGCGCCTTCGACTTGGCGCTCTTGCGCGGCTTGGCGGTTTTTGGCTTAGCGGGTTTTTTTGCGACGGTGGCGACTGCGCCGTCCGCGTCAACGGTCGTGTCGGTTCCAGCAGACTCCGCAGCACGACGCAGGTCCATTCGGTTCAGGGTCCGTCGGGCCATGAGGTTTCCTTCCTGAGGTAGGTAGGTGTATAGCGCGAGGCACTTGTTCGATGCCTCCGAAGGGTCACATTCTAGCATGGCTCTTGGACAATTGCATGGCCGAAGTTGGCTCGCCCCCGACAATTCCTTGCGAGGCCGGAGTGAGAACGCAGGCCGCTGCCATCGGCGTCCATACTCAACAACTCGATGCCGCCCTCTGTTTGGACGTGATCACTCGTCCTTCTTCTTATCCGTCTTACGATCCTTCTCCTTGTCCTTATTGCCGTTGCCGCTAGTCGGGGGCGGCTGAGAAGGTTGGACCGCCTTGCCGGTGGATGGAGTGCGGCCGGGCGTCTTTTGCGACTCGCGCGAGCCGGTGGGTGCCTGGGGCATGCGTCCTGCGGAGCGATCGCTCGCCCCCGGCGGCGCCAGAACGCTCGGGCTGTTCGACCCGCTCGGTGTGTCGAGCGGCGATTTTGACTTGCCACGCGAACGGTCAGCCGACTTGCCGTCGCCAGGTTCCGACGGACCGGGTCGGGAACGTCCGGCAGACCGCTCGTCGGTTGGCGAACCGGGACCCGGACGAGCCGGTCGGCCACCACCGAACGGACTCGGCGCGGCATCAGTCGCGGTCGCCGGCGCGTTGTCGCGGCCGCCTTTCTTGCCGTCGGCCTGTTTGGCGTCGCCGCCCTTGCCGCGCGGCCCGTTGAGTTCGATGCCTTGAGCGTCGTTGCGTCCGCCCAGGTCATTTCGCCCACGACCGTCGCCGCGTCGCCGATCGCCGTCGTCCGGTGCCGCACTCGGTGCGGCCCGCAGCGCTCGCTGCTGCACCTCGGGGTCGCTGCGCTCGACCTTCGTTACCTTGGCGTTGGTGTTGCGCTCGGCCGCCTCGGTGAAGGCTGCGATCTTTTTGGCCTTGTGCGGCGCGGTCTTGGAAACGTCTGCGTTGTAGTTGTTGATCTCGGTCTTCTGCACGTCCTTGACCTTCACCACGTTCACCGACTTGTTCGAGACCTTCTCGATGTGTTGGATCTGTGGCCCGTTGTTGATGACGGTCTTGTTCACGACCTTGACGTTCGTGATGTTGTTGGTCTGGTTGATGATGTTCACGTGCTGAGCCGCCGGCACGAACACGGCCGGGCGGCACGGCTCGTGGAATCGACTGCCCACCACAAACACAAAGTCGAAATGCCAGTCGCGTTCCTCGACGATCACCGTCGAGGCCGCGTGGTAGTGCGGATCGGGAGGCAGCGGCGCCCAGCCTACGTGCTCGCCGCCCGACCGCCACGAAACCCACGCCGGCGCCCATACCGTGCCGGGGATCCAGATCCAGCCGTTGTCGGGCGTGTGCAGCCAGCGTCCGTAGTGGTAGCAGGCCCAGCCCCACGGATGATCGGCCACGAACACCCAACCCATTTCAGTACACTGCCAGTGGCCGTACGAGTACGGCCGCCAGTCGCTCGGCATGTCGTGCGGGTGCCAGACCCAGCCATAGCGAATGGTCTCGATCCATCGGCCGTACACCTCGAGCGGCTCGTAGAAGCTCTCGACGGTGATTTCGGGCCCTTCGTCTTCGTCGTCGACATGTACTTCGGCCCGGCCGCCGAACCGGACTCCGACGCCGACATCTACTTGAGCCAGCGCGGCACGGGTACACGCCGTCACCGTCAGGACCAGAATAAGACGCCGCAGCCAGTTCCGGTTTTTCATGGGATTCCTTTCCACGATGGGTTTGTACCCGACAGATTCCGCCGGCAGATCGGGGCGGGAACTATGGCAAAAACACTCGTTTGCGGCTAGATGTCTTGCAGAAACATCAAGACACAAACTCCAAGCTCCAAGGAAACGCGACGCCGATGGCCGCAAGCACAACCAAAGTCGCGCTCGTTACCGGCGCCGGCAAGCGACGGCTTGGCAATGCGGTGGCCTGCGCGTTGGCGGAACGTGGCTACTCGATTGTTGTTCATTACCGGCGATCGGCCGCCGATGCGGCGGCGACCGTTGCCCAACTCGGCTCGCGCGGGACCAAGGCCGTCGCTATCGAGGCGGACGTTGCCGACGAGGCTCAAGTCGAGCGGCTTGTGCGGCGTTCGCTCGACGAATTTGGGCGCCTCGACGTGCTCGTGAACACCGCCGCGATCTGGCAACCGCGGCCGCTCGAACAAGTCACGGCGGCCGACGTGCGCCGGCACTTCGAGGCCAACACGCTCGGCACGTTCCTTTGCTCGCGACTCGTCGGCCTTCAGATGGTTCGCCAGCCCGAGGGCGGCTCGATCGTCACCGTCGGCGAATGGGCGATCGAGCGTCCGTACTTGAACTACGCCGCATACTTTGTGTCGAAGGGTGCGATGCCGACGCTCACCCGGACGCTGGCCGTGGAACTGGGCGGCCGCAACCCGCGCGTGCGTGTGAACTGCATCATGCCCGGCCCCGTGATGCTGCCCGATGCTATGCCGCCGGCCGAACGAGACGCCGTCGTCGCGTCGACCCTCGTGAAACGCGCGGGCCAGCCGGCCGACTTCGTCCAAGCGGTCGCCTTCCTCGTTGAGAACGACTTCGTGACGGGGACGTGCGTGACGGTGGACGGCGGGCGGACGGTATTGGGGAGTTGAACGTTGAACGGTTGAACCGTTCAACGTCCCCCAAAACGCCGGATCGCGCGACACCGGACGGAGATCCCTCTCCTTTCGGTGCGCGCGACCGTGGCTTGCCGGGTCGTGCTGGCCTTTCGACCGGAACGACTGCCGGATTGTCCCCGTGCCCGGCATCCTTGCCTTCGCGCGGGGTGAGTGATTGTTCCCGTGGCGCCTATCCCTGGCTTCCGATTGCTCGGACTTCCCTGACTTGCCCACGCGGAACTGCCGACTTCCCTGTCGGCCTCTTATCGGGGGACCCTCTCGTCAGATCGGGTCCCCCCGCCCCCCTGGGATTCGCAACGCAGCGCTTCGGATCGGCGTCCTGTTCGCACGACGAAGCAGTTTTCTTGATGTGGCTTGTCTGCAAATACTAATCGGCCGGCGAACCTTCCGGCATTGACCAAATCTGCCGGAAGGGTGGGTTCTCGCGAGGTAAGAGGGTGTGGCGATCGGTCCGGCGCTGTCCTTCGCTGGCGCGTCGGGCTTCGTTGGAACCGGGAAGTTTCGGGCCGTGCCTGAGTACTGCTCCACATTGAAAGGGGTCCGAATTCGTTTAGCCCGCAGCCGTAGGCGAGGCACAACAAACGCCAGCCATGCCTCGCCTGCGGCTGCGGGTTAAACGACCGAAGCCGATTTCAGACCCTATTCAATGCGGCACAGTACTGAGTTGAGTTGGCTACACCGCGGCCGAGACCGCGTCGCGGACGGCATCGAGCTGGCCGGCGGAACCGAGCTTGGTGTTCTTCTGAGCGATATACTTCGCGTACTCGGTCATGAACGGTTTGCCCGGGGTGCGCAGGTCGAAGTCTTCGGGCTTGTCGCGGAACGTTTCGCGGTGCACGGCACACCAGACGAGCCGCCCGTCGGTGTCGATGTTCACCTTGCACACGCCGAGCTTCGCGGCGGGCAAGTATTGATCTTCGGGCACGCCCGACGTGCCGGGCAGTTTGCCGCCCGCCGCGTTGATGCGGTCAACCCACTCACGCGGCACCGACGACGACCCGTGCATGACCAGCGGGAAGCCGGGCAATCGCTGCCCGATCGCCTCGATTCGGTCGAAGTGCAGACCCTGCTTGCCCATGAACTTGTACGCACCATGCGAAGTGCCGATGGCCACGGCCAGCGAGTCGCAGCCGCTGCGATCGACGAAGTCCTTCGCCTGTTCGGGGTCGGTCAGACACGGGTTCTCGCCGACCACGTCCTCTTCGACGCCGCCCAACATTCCCAACTCGGCCTCGACCGAAATGCCCCGCTCATGCGCCCGGTCGGCGACGCGCCGCGTGATCTCGATGTTCTTCTCGTACGGATCGTGCGATGCGTCGATCATCACCGACGAGTAGAACCCCGACTCGATGCAGTCGTAGCACACTTCCTCGGTCCCGTGATCGAGATGGACCGCGAAGATCGCATCGGGGAAGACCTCCTCGGCCGAGCGGATAATGGCCTCGAGGAACCGCTTGTCGGTGTAGCTTC
This sequence comes from Planctomycetia bacterium, assembly GCA_036758585.1. Taxonomy (GTDB): domain Bacteria; phylum Planctomycetota; class Planctomycetia; order JALXBF01; family JBGPMX01; genus DAIOWH01. The sequence continues at coordinate 1,120 of DAIOWH010000051.1, read as the reverse complement.
GCGCCCCGCGCGAAATCTGGATGATGAACGGCGCGGCCGCCCGCGGATCCACCGGGTCGCTCGACCCCTTGAGCTTGCCGAGGTTGCCGCGAAACAGGCCGACGCACTGTTCCAGATTGTTGATGTTGTAGGCCCCCACGGCGAACTTGCCGTAGGCGACCTCGAACAGTTGCTTGGTGGTGACGATCATGGTTCTTTCCCGCGGTTCACTGTCGTCCGATCACGCGCCACGTCGGCGCGATTCTGGCCGCAGTGTATCGGAACGTCGTAGCGGCATCAACGCTACGAAGCCGACGCCGCAGCGGCCTGTGATGGGTCCGACCCACCGCCGGCCGGCCGATTCGCCGGGTCGCGATACAGGATCGCGAGTCCATTGTCGCCCAACTGCAAGACCTGCTGGAGTCGCCAGCCGTCCTCGGCGTATTCGTTCAGCAGTCGCTCGATGTCCTTCTGCGCGCTCTTCGACGCCAGGAACAGCTTGAGCACAAAGTAGTGCCCCTTGATGTCGAGCTTGACCTTATCGAGCGATCCCTCCTTGCCGGCCGTCGAGACGTCCGATGCTCGGGTCGCACTGGTCGCGACGGTGGCCTGCGTGACGACGGTATCGTCGAACGGAATCATTTCCAAGTCGCCTGGCGGCGGCGTGACGGGGGCTGGTGCAGCCGTGGCTGCAGCGACCGGCGGGCTGCCGGACGCTATGGGGATGGGCGGAGGCGCGGCGGCGGGCGGCGGCGGCGCGGGCACGACGAATCCGGTCTGGCACGCCTTGCATGTGATCTTCTTGCCCACAAGCTCCGGCGGGACCTTGAACGCCTTCCCGCACTTCGGGCAGTTGAACGGAATCGGTTCGGCTGGCATCGCATCCTCCCTCAACAACGGAACACGGCCGGCTCTGGCGACCGATCTTATCGCGTATTTCGCGACGGTCAACCAGCGAGGCGTTTTCCGAATCTCCGCCAACTTTGGGGAAACTTGTGGTGTGGCCGCCGCGGCCGTCTCACCACGGCGGATGAAACAGCAGGCGAGACGCCTGCGCCCCAAACTTGGCGGAGAGCCCGTTTTTCTTCCGTTCTTCTGGGTTTTCAGTGGCTGGGTTTGAGGTCCAGTCCACCGCAGTGGA